>NZ_JBOHDN010000159.1:0-36079 GCF_050699375.1 Nocardioides sp.
TTCTCCTTGCCTCAGCACTTGTTCTTCGCGCAGTACGCGTCCAGGTCGGCGCTCCAGCGCTGGAACTCCTCGTAGTCGCGGGTGAACTTGGTCTCGCCGGTCTTCAGGTTCACCGTGATGTAGAAGAGCCAGTTGCCCTTGGCCGGGTTGAGCGCCGCCTCGATCGCCGCGTCACCGGGCGAGCCGATCGGCGTCGGCGGCAGGCCGGCGCGACGACGGGTCTCGTACGGCGTGTCCTTGGCCAGCTCGGCGGAGGTCAGCTGGGTGGTGCCGGACTTCCCGATCCCGTAGGCGTTGGACGCGTCGATCCCGAGCGTCCCGTTGGTGGCTCCGTCGTCGATCTTGGGATCGAGACGGTTGTAGATCACCCGCGAGATCTTGGACATGTCCTCACCGCGACCCTCCGCCTCGACGAGGGAGGCCACGGTCATGATCTGCTCGGCCGTGCACGCCTTGCCGTCATCGCACTTCAGCTGCTTGGCGCGCGCCTCGATGTCGTTGTCGCCGAGCGCCTGCTCCCACCGGTCGACCATCATCGCGAGCATCTCGGTCGGCGTCGAGTCGGGCGGGAAGGCGTACGTCGCCGGGAAGAGGTAGCCCTCGATCTCACCGCCCGCGTAGTCGGGGAGCCCGATGCCCTCGGTGTCCTGCGCGGCCTTCTTGAACTCGGCCGGCTTCTTGTCCGTCTTCTCGGCGAGGACCTTGTAGATGGCCTTGGCCCGCGAGCCCTCGGTGATGGTGACGTTGATCGTGTCGATGTTCTCCGGGTTGGCGAGGATCTCGACGACGTCCTCGGCCTTCATCTCCTTCTTCAACGGGTAGAAGCCGACCTGGACGCTGAGTCCCTCGGCGTTGGCGGCGTCGATGAAGGCGTCGACGGACTCCACCACGCCGACCTCCTTCAGGCTGCGGCCGACCGCTGAGACCGAGTCGCCCTGGTGGACCTCGAAGGAGACCGGGTCCGTGCCGGGACCGGCGTAGTCGGCCGGCGGCGCGACCTTGTCCTTGAGGTAGTCGATGGCTCGGTCGCCGGCGAAGTAGACCCCGCCGAGCACGACGGCCAGGGCCACCAGAACGGCCAGGCAGCCACCGAAGCGGCGCTTGCGCTTGGGCGGCTCGCTGTCGAAGTACGGATCCCGCTCGGGGTAGCCTCCACGGCCGTCCTCGAGGAAACCGGGCTGCTGCTGGTAGGCCGGTCCACCGGCGTAGCCACGCGACGGCGCCGGCGCCGGCGGCGGAGCCTGCCGGCCGTAGCCCGGCGGCGGCGTTCCGAGACCGGGGTGGGGTGCGGGACCCGGCCCCTGACCGGGAACCGGGCGGAACGGCGCACGTTGGCCCGGCAGCTGGCCTGGTTGCTGGCCCAACTGCTGGCCCGGCTGCTGGGGAGGACGCTGGCCCGGCTGGCCGGGGCGCTGGGGAGGCATCTGCCGAGGGTCCTGCGCGCGAGCCGGATAGCCGCGCGGGTCGCGACCGCGGGGTCCAGGGCCCGGACGACGGGGGTCACGCGGGTCCGGGGTGTTGTACCTGTCACTCAATGACCGACCTCAACGATCTCTCCAGGCGCGGTCCCCGAAGCGCGCTCACTGTCCAATGCATGTTGCAGGATCACAACCGCCGCGGCCATGTCCACCACTGCTCTACGGTCCTGGCCCTTGCGACCTCGCTCACGGAGCATAGCCTCCGCGGAGACGGTCGTGAGCCGCTCGTCAACGAGGCGCACCGGGACCGGGGCCACCCGCCGCGCCAAGGACGCGGCGAAGGCCCGGACCTTAACAGTCGCCGGATTCTCCCCGCCCTTCAGGGACCGGGGCATCCCGACGACGACCTCGAGCATCGTCGACTCCTCGCCGATCTCGCCGACGATCGCCTGCAGTCGAGCGAGGTCACCGCGACCCTTCTTGACCGTCTCCAGCGGCGTCGCCAGGAACCCCGTGGGGTCACTCCTGGCGACGCCGATCCGGGCATCCCCTGGGTCGAGACCGAGACGGACGCCGTGTCGCATCAGGTGCCCGTCACCAAGCTCTTGACCATGGCTAGCGCGTCGTCGATCCTGCCGACCTCGGTGCCACCGCCCTGGGCGAAGTCGGGCTTGCCGCCACCTCGGCCGCCGACGACGGGCGCGAGCTCCTTGATCAGGTCACCGGCCTTGACGCCCTTGGCGATGCCGGCCGGGTTGACCGCGGCCACGACGGCCACCTTGTCAGAGCCCTCACCAGTCGACTCAGTGCCGAAGAGGACGACCACCGCCGGCGCCTCACCCAGCCGAGAACGTACGTCCTGAGCGAGCGTGCGCGCGTCACCGCCGCCCACACCGGGCACCCGCTGGGCGACCACCTTGACGCCGTTGGCGTCGACCGCGGAGGCCGCGATCGAGCCACCCGAGGCGAGCAGCTGGGCCGTACGTGCCCGGGCGATCTCCTTCTCGGCGGCCTTGAGCCGCTCCATCAGGTCGGAGACCCGGCCGACCACGTCGTCCGACTTCGACTTGAGCAGCAGGTTGAGCTCGGAGACGACGTCGCGCTCGCGGGCGAGGTAGTTGAAGCCCTCTACGCCCGTGTAGGCCTCGATGCGGCGGTTGCCGGAGCCGACCGAGGCCTCCGAGGTGACCACGACGGTGCCGATCTGGGCGGAGTGGTCCACGTGGGTGCCACCGCACAGCTCGCGCGACCAGGGGCCGCCGATCTCGACGACGCGCACCTTGGTGTCGTCGTAGGTCTCGCCGAAGAGGGCGATCGCGCCCCACTCCTTGGCCTGCGGGAGCGTCATGTAGTCCCACGAGACCGGCAGGTCGGCCCGCAGCGCGTTGTTGGAGACCTCTTCGATCTCGTGCATCTGCGCCGGGGTCAGGCCCTTGGTCCAGCCGTAGTCGAGACGCAGGTAGCCGGGACGGTTGTAGGAGCCCGACTGCAGCGCGGTCGGACCGAGCACCTCGCGCAGCGCCGCGTGCACCACGTGGGTGCCGGAGTGGGCCTGGCGGGCGCCGGTGCGCCACTCGTGGTCGACCTGCGCGTGCACGAGACCGCCGCTGGTCGAGCCGGCGGCGAACTCGCCGTCGACGACGCGAACCTGGTGCACCACGAGACCCTTGACCGGGCGCTGCACGTCGATGACCTCGAAGCGGCCACCGTCGAACTCGATGATGCCGGCGTCGGCGGACTGACCACCGGACTCGGCGTAGAACGGAGTGCGGTCGAGGACGATCTCACCGATCTCGTCGGGCCCGAGCACGTCGACCGGCTTGCCCTCCCGCAGGAGCGCGAGCGGCTTCGACTCGGTCTCCAGAGTCGTGTACGCCTGCCAGTCGGTCGGTCCGTTGGCGTCGAGGATGCCGCGGTAGGCCGACAGGTCGGCGTGCTGGCCCTTCTTGGCGCGCGCGTCGGCCTTGGCCCGCTCCCGCTGCTCGCTCATCAGCCCACGGAAGCCGGCCTCGTCGACCTCGAGGCCGGACTCGGCGGCCATCTCCAGGGTCAGGTCGATCGGGAAGCCGTACGTGTCGTGGAGCTGGAACGCCTTGGCACCGGAGAACGTGCTCGATCCGCTCGTCTTCACCTCACCGGCGGCCAGGTCGAAGATCTGGGTGCCGGCCTCGAGGGTCTTGCGGAACGCCTCCTCCTCGGCGTCGGCGACCCGCTTGATGCGGTCCCACTCGGTGTGCAGGTCGGTGTAGGTCTCCCCCATCTTGTCGCGGGAGATCGGCAGCAGCTCGGGCATCGCCGGGTCCTCGTAGCCCAGCAGCCGCATGTTGCGGATCGCCCGGCGCATCAGTCGGCGCAGCACGTAGCCGCGGCCCTCGTTGCCCGGGGTCACCCCGTCGCCGATGAGCATCAGGGACGACCGCACGTGGTCGGCGACGACGCGGAAGCGGACGTCGTCCTCCCAAGAGTCGGGCCCGGCGCCGGCACCGTACTTCTTGCCGGTCAGCTCCTCAGCCTTCTCGATGACGGGGAAGACGACGTCGGTCTCGTACATGTTCGCCTTGCCCTGCATCAGGTAGGCGACCCGCTCGAGGCCGAGGCCGGTGTCGATGCTCTTCTGCGGCAGGGCTCCGTCGATGTCGACGTCGTACTTGGACCGCGCCGCGACGACGTTGTCCTGCATGAAGACGAGGTTCCAGAACTCCAGGTAGCGGTCCCCCGCCTCCCAGTCACGCTCGGCGCCGAACTCCGGGCCGCGGTCGATCAGGATCTCCGAGCACGGGCCACCGGGCCCGGGCACGCCCATCGACCAGTAGTTCTCGCTCGGGGGGAGCCGCACGATGCGGTCGTCGGGCAGGCCGGTGATCTTCTTCCACAGGCCGACCGCCTCGTCATCCCCGTCCAGCACGGAGGGGTAGAGGATCGACTCGTCGAAGCCGAAGCCACCATCGGCGACCGACTTGGTGATCAGCTCCCAGGCGAGAGTGATCGCGCCTTCCTTGAAGTAGTCGCCGAAGGAGAAGTTGCCGCACATCTCGAAGAAGGTGCCGTGCCGGGTGGTCTTGCCGACCTCCTCGATGTCGGGCGTACGGATGCACTTCTGCACCGAGGTCGCCCGGTCGTAGGGAGGGGTGGCCTGACCGAGGAAGTACGGCTTGAACGGCACCATGCCTGCGTTGACGAAGAGCAGGTTGGGGTCATCGAGCAGGAGCGATGCCGACGGCACCACCGTGTGCTCGCCGACCTCGGTGTTCTCGGCGAAATGCGCCGTGAAACGGCGGCGGATCTCCGCCGTGCTCAACCACTCCATCAGGGGGTACTACCTTCCGTGTTCTGCTGGGCCTCGTTCTCGGGCCCTGTCAATCCAAGTCTCTGCTGACCGACACCGGTGGCGCCAATCTGTTTCGGCCCAGCCGTGCGGGCCTCTATCCACTCGCGGAGCTCGAGCTCCTTCTCCGCCCTGCCGACGGCGAGCTCGTCGCGGAAGACACGGGCACCCACCCCGAGCGCCTGGGCGCGGTCCCGGAGCCCGTCGGCGGTGAACGCCTCGGCCGCCCGGCGCCCTCGTACCAGCGCGTAGATACCCGCGCCGGCTCCGGCCATGAACCAGATCGCGCCCCTCATGCAGAGTCCTCCATACGTACGTCTCGATCTTGATCGGGCACCTCGGCACGCTGCCGGGCCCGGTACTCACGCAGCGCGTCGCGCATCTCGCTCTTGCGGTCCTTGCGCGAGCGCTTGACCTCGCGGTGCATCTCGTAGCGGATCTTGAACCTCACCTCGGGCGAGAACGCCCGGCGCACGCCATGGACCAGAGCGGCGCTGTGCACCATCGTCTCCCGGAACACGGCGTCCGCGAAGGCCGGCGCGGTCAACGTACGCTGCGCCACCGGCTCCACCTCGACCGGCTCACCGTCGTCGGCGAGGGAGGTGATCACATACTCTCTCTCGTCCTTCTCGTCCCGGCGCCGCCGGCGCGATCCCGGCTCGGGCTGGGTCAGCCGCTTCTCCAGCGCCTCGAGCCGCTCGCGCAGCTCGGCCTCGCTGGCCTCGGACTCCAGGAGCCGGCGCTGAGCCTTGCGGCGAGCTCCGATCGCGAGCAGCACGACGAGCAGCGCCAGGAGTACGACCACCCCCACCGCAGCTCCCAGGGCCCACGCGGGCAAGCTAACCGAGTTCATCGCCCCAAACCCTATAGCCACCCCTGCGGGCGCACGCCCCTGGCAACGCCGACACCCCGCCGAGTCGGCTCGTTCTGACCAGAATTCGCGCCGAGTCGGCTCGTTACAACGAGCCGACTCGGCGGGGAATCGTGTCAGGACGAGCCGACTCGGCCGTTCGGGGTCAGGTGCCGCGTACGATGCCGCGGATCTTCTCCCAGCGCTCCTTGACCGAGGCCTCGGCGCCGTGGGTGGTGGGTTGGTAGTAGGTCGCGTCGGCGACCGTGTCGGGTGCGTACTGCTGGGTGGCGATGCCGAAGGGCTCGTCGTGGGCGTACTTGTACGTGTCGCCGTGGCCGATCTTCTTCGCGCCCTCGTAGTGGGCGTCGCGCAGGTGGGGAGGTACGTTGCCGATCTTGCCCGCCGCGACGTCGGCGCGCGCGGCGAAGATGGCGTTGGTGACCGCGTTGGACTTCGGCGCGACGGCGAGGGCGATGGTGGCGTGCGCCAGGGTGAGCTGAGCCTCGGGCATACCGATCAGCTGCACGGTCTGCGCCGCGGCGACGGCGGTCTGCAGCGCGGTCGAGTCGGCCAGCCCGATGTCCTCGGAGGCGAGGATCATCAGCCTGCGGGCGATGAACCGCGGGTCCTCCCCCGCCTCGATCATCCGCGCCAGATAGTGCAGCGCGGCGTCGGCGTCCGAGCCGCGCACCGACTTGATGAAGGCGCTGACCACGTCGTAGTGCTGGTCGCCCTGCCGGTCATAGCGCACCGCCGCCTGGTCCACGGCTCTCTCGGCCGCCTCGAGGGTGATCTCCGCGGCGGTGGTCGAGCCTGTCGAGACTCCGCCCGGTACAGCACCAGCAGCCGCCTCCAGATAGGTGAGCGACCTCCGCGCGTCACCGCCGGCGAGGCGTACGAGATGGTCGAGCGCGTCGTCGGAGATCGTCACCGTCCCGCCGAGGCCACGCTCGTCCTCCAGAGCAGAACGAAGTACGCCACGGATGTCGTCGTCGGTCAGCGACTCCAGCCGCAGCAGCAGGGAACGCGACAGCAGCGGCGAGATCACCGAGAAGAACGGGTTCTCCGTGGTCGCCGCGACCAGGGTGACCCACCGGTTCTCGACACCCGGCAGCAGCGCGTCCTGCTGCGCCTTGCTGAACCGGTGGACCTCGTCGACGAAGAGCACCGTCTCCTTGCCGGTCGCGACCAGCTCGGCCCGCGCGGCGTCGATCGCCGCGCGCACCTCCTTGACCCCGGCCGAGACGGCCGAGACCTCGACGAAGCGCCGGTCGGTGGACTTGCTCACGATGCTGGCGATCGTCGTCTTGCCGGTGCCCGGCGGTCCCCAGAGCAGCAGCGAGAGCGACTGTCCGCCCTCCACGACCTGATGCAACGGCGACCCGGACGCCTTGAGCGAGCTCTGTCCGACGAGCTCCTCGAGCGTACGTGGCCGCATCCGCACCGCCAGCGGCGCAGCCGCGTGGTCACTGTGACTCAGCGACCCGCCGCGCGTCGCGCCGGCAGCGGCCCCCATCTCGAATAGCCCATCCACACCGCCACCCTATGCGGCGGGCCTGGCGGGGTCAGGTGAGGCGTACGCGTGGGTCCAGGACGCTGTAGAACAGGTCGACGAGGAGGTTGGTGATCACGATGATCACCGCGGAGATCAGGGTGGTCGCCTCGATCACCGGCAGGTCGCTCTGGCCCACGGCGTTGAGCGCCCGGAGCCCGAGTCCGGGGATGCCGAAGATCAGCTCGGTGAAGATCGTTCCGGTCAGCAGCGCGCCGAAGTCGATGCCGAAGATCGTCACGATCGGGACGACCGCCGCCCGCAGCGCGTGCTTGTTGACGATCTTCCGCTCGAGCAGACCCTTGGCCCGCGCCGTCCGGACGTAGTCCTCGTTGAACGCCTCGATCATCGACCCGCGGGTGAACCGGGCGTACTTGGAGGAGTTGACCAGCCCGAGCGCCAGCCAGGGCAGCAACAGGCCCCAGGCCCACTTCAGCGGTGAGTCGGTCAGCGGGTGATAGCCCTCCTGCGGAAAGATCCCGGCGCCGACCGCGAGGTAGAGGAAGGCGAGCAGGACGAACAGGTAGTAGGGGATCGACTCGATGACGAGGGTGGCACCGATGACGGCCTTGTCGGCCGAGGTGCCCCGGCGTCTGGCCGCGAACATCCCGATCGGCACCCCGATGAGGAGGATCGTGACGCCCGCGCCGGCCGCGACCGAGACCGTCGGCCCGATCCGGTCCTTGATGTCGTCCCAGACGTTGACCCGGTAGATGAAGCTGACCCCGAAGCACGGGGCGTCGCAGTCGTACGCCTCGGAGCCGAAGGCGATCTGGCGGCCGTTGACGATCCCGGACATGTACTCGGCGTACTGGACGTGGATCGGCGCGTCCAGGTTGAGCGCCTCCCGGATCGCGTCCTGCCGCTCCGCCGTGCACTTCGGCTCCGGACACATCGCATCCGCGGGGTCACTCGGACCGTAGGTGAAGAGCGCAACCACCGCCACCGAGATCACGAACAGCACGAACACCGCTGAGATCAACCGGCGTACGACAAAACCGAACATGGACGGAGGTCTCGCTTCCTAGAAAGTGGTGATGGGCCCGGGCCCGAGGTCGTGCAACCGGCCGGCGTGGGGAGCGCCCACGCCGGCCGGCCACCTCACTTGAGATACATCATGGAGAAGGCCGGCATGCCCTTCACCGGGTCGTTGACGACCCCACCGACCTTGGAACCCTTGATGAAGGCGTTCGCGTCGTAGCCGGCGTTGATCTCGACCATGTAGGTCTCCTGCATCCACTTGTCGAACTCGCCCCAGGCCGCGGGGACCTTGTCGGCGTCCATCTTCAGGATCTCGGCCTGCTTCGCGTCGGCGTCGGCCTCCTTGAAGTTGGTCGGGTTCGGCATGCCCGCCTTGTTGGCGTTCGAGCCGATCCACTGCGCCGGGAACCAGGAGCCGCCCGAGGGCCAGTCGGAGCACCAGCCGCCGTAGCGGAGGTTGACCGGAGCGTCCAGGTTGCTCTCGTCGTCACGGTAGGTCTCGTCGGTCGAGGCCACCGGGGTCGCCTTGAAGCCGGCGGCCTCGAACCCCTTGACCATCTGGTCCTTCTTCGCCACCGAGCGCTCGTCGTCGCGCTGGTAGTGCCACTTGATCTCGAAGCCCTCGGCCCCGGCTTCCTTCAGCAACGCCTTGGCCTTCTCCGGGTCGGTGGTCTGCCCGTCCTGGCCCTTCGGGTACTGGTACTCGACCCGGCCCGCGGTACCCGGGGGCAGCAGCGAGGTGCCGGGCTGGATGGTGACTCCGATGATCTCGCCGGAGGCCTTCCAGGCGGCCTTGTAGGGGTAGGCCCAGCTGATCGCCTCGCGGACCTTCTTGTCGGTGATCTTGGTCTGGTCCGGTCGGTACATGTAGGTGCACGGCGAGGTGCCCTCGACGAGGTTCTCCGGCGCCTTCTCCTTGATCGACTTGTACGTCGGCGGGGTGACGTCGTCGTAGCTCATCATCGTCTGGGCTGCGCCCTTGTCGCCGAGGATCTGGTTCTCCATCTTCGCGACGTCCTGGGCGAACTTGAAGTTGAAGCCGTCGGCGGCCTGGATACGGCCGGGGTCGGTGTCGGGGTCCCACTGGTCGTTCTTGACCAGGTTGAGCGAGACGCCGGGCTTGTAGGACTCGAACTTGTAGGGGCCCGTCGCCATCGGGTGGCTCTCGTAGGCCAGCGGGTCCTTGTCCTTCGCCTTCGGGATCGGCGAGAAGACCGGGAACGAGGCGTAGTAGTCGAGCTCGGGGAACGGCTTGGCCAGGTGGATGATCACCTTGTTGCCATCGGCCTCGACACCGTCGTAGTCCTCGCCGCCGTACCATCCGGCGCTGGCGTCGTAGTCGGCGAGCTTCTTCAGCTCGGCGTCGGTGTCGGCGTACGGACCCTTGTACTTGTCGCCGTCCTTGAAGAAGGTGGTCTGGTAGGTCGGGCCGTCGGTCAGGGTGTCGATGGCGAACGAGCGCTTGATGCCGTAGACGACGTCCTCGGCGGTGATCTCGGTGCCGTCCTCGTACTTGATCCCGTCCTTGAGCTCGAAGGTCCAGGTCAGACCGTCTTCGGAGACCTGGCCGAGGTCGGTGGCGAGGTCAGGGACGAGGATCGAGTCATCGGTCTTCTCGTCGTAGACGTACTGCGTCAGCGAGCGGGTCACCAGGCCGGACATGATCGCGCCGGAGTCGACGTAGTAGGTCCGGGTCGGGTCGAGGGTGTGCGGCGCGTTGTTGGACAGCACCGTGATCGTGCCGCCCTCCTTGGCGTCCTCCGGGATCTCCAGCGGACCCTCGGCGGTGGCGTCCTTGCCGGCACCGGCGCCGCCGCCGGACTTGAACTCGCCGCCTGTGTCCTCGCCACCGCCGCCCCCTCCACCGCACGCAGCGGTGAGCGTCAGCGCAGCGATCGCACTGGCGGCGATCACTGTTCTCTTGATTCTCATCGTAGGTCTCCACCTTCCATGGTTGATGCCTCTCTCCGACGACGTGCTCACCGGAAAGACTTGGGGTCGAAGGCGTCGCGGATGGCGTCTCCGAGCAGGTTGAGCGCGAAGACCAGGACCACGATCCCGACGATCGGCGCGTAGAGGAACAGGGGGTATTCGTCGAACCAGTTCTGCGCGCGCAGGATCGTCTGACCCCACGACGGGCGACCGGTGACACCGACACCGAGGTAGGCCAACGTGGCCTCGGCGGCGATGACGGCGGGCAGGCTCAGCGAGAACGAGACGACGATCGGGGCGACCAGGTTGGGCAGCAGCTCCTTGAACAGGATCCGGTGAGTGGGCATCCCGAGGACGTGCGCGGCCTCGATGAACTCCCGCTCGCGCAGCGAGACCACCTCGCCACGGATCAGCCGGGCCAGGCCCATCCACCCGAAGACGGAGAGGATCACGATCAGCGTGATCAGCGAGGCGTCGTCGAGCATCGCCGGGTTCTCCTTCCAACGCTCCACGAGCATCGGAGAGACCGCGATCGCGACCAGTAGGAACGGCAGGGTGAGGAAGAGGTCGGTCACGAACGTGACCACCCGGTCGCCCCAACCACGGCTGTAGCCCGCGATCAGGCCGAGGACCACGCCGACCACGGTCGAGACGATCGTGGCGATCGTGGCGACCAGCAGGGACGTACGTGCGCCGTAGAACCACTCCGCGAGCAGGTCGTTGCCCGAGTTGGGCTCCAGGCCGAGCGGCGCCTCCCAGGTGAACCCGTAGTTGGGCGGGCCGATGACCGGGTAGTTGAACGAGTCCGTGTCGGCGACCGGGTCTCCGGCGCGCACCTCGACGCCGAAGAGCCTGCACAGCAGGGGCGCGAAGACCGCGATGAGGACGTAGAGCAGCACGATGCCGGCGCAGATCAGGGCGACCTTGTCGGAGACCAGCCGGTCCATGGCGATCCGCATCGGCGACCGGCCGGCGACATCGCCGCTGCGCGGTTCCGGATCGATCTCAGGGTCAGGACCCTGGATCAATACTTCGGACACAGTCATATGCTCGGCATCTCCGTTCGGTGTCGGGCTCCGCTCGCCCCAGACCTGACCACTAGGCGCGGTCCCGAACCAGCGCGCTGCCTCAAGTTATGCCAAGTTCTGATGCTTCGGGCAGCCCGACAGATAACGGTTCGATACCGACAGTGACGTGTGACACATATGTAACAAAGACGGTCCGCAGTCAATGACTGCGGACCGTCTTTCGTAATCCTGTTGAGACGCGGGAGATCCTCAGGCGCGGCCGCGGGAGTTGTTCGCCAGGTCGTACCAGGTCTCGGCGTAGCCCGGGCCCTCGCCCGGGATCTCGGCCGGGCTGGCACCCGCGTCCGGCGCACCGAACTCGTCGACACCGAGCAGCGGCGCGGTGACCGGCTTCTCCGGGTGCTGGTGGATCTCGCCCGGGAAGTGGCAGGCGACCTTGTGCTTCTTGCCGATCTGCAGCAGCGGCGGCTCGACCACGGAGCAGATGTCCTTGGCGATGGCGCAGCGGGTGCGGAAGTGGCAGCCCGAGGGCGGGTTGATCGGCGAAGGTACGTCGCCCTCCAGCCGGATCCGCTCACGACGGCCGCCGATGGCGGCCTGCTTCACGTCGGGCACAGCGGAGAGCAGCGCCTGGGTGTAGGGGTGGTGGGCATGGTTGTAGATCGACTCGCGATCACCGATCTCCACGATCTTGCCCAGGTACATCACCGCCACCTCGGGGCAGAAGTGACGCACGATGGCGAGGTCGTGGGCGATGAACAGGAAGGAGATGTCGAACTCCCTCTGCAGATCCTGCAGAAGGTTGATCACCTGGGCCTGGATCGAGACGTCCAGTGCGGAGACCGGCTCATCGGCCACCAGCAGCTTCGGCTGCAGGGTCAGCGCACGGGCGATGCCGATGCGCTGGCGCTGGCCGCCGGAGAACTCGTGCGGGTAGCGGTTGTAGTGCTCCGGGTTGAGACCGACGATCTCGAGCAGCTCCTGGACCCGGTCGAGCACCTTGTTCTTCGGCACCATGTTGTGGATGCGAAGGGGTGCGCCGATGATCGAGCCGACCGTGTGACGCGGGTTCAGCGAGGTCGACGGGTCCTGGAAGATCATCTGGATCTCGCGGCGCATCGGGTGCAGCTGCCGACCCGAGTAGTTGGCGATGTCGGTGCCCTCGAAGTCGATCTTTCCTTCGGTGGGCTTGAGCAGCCTGGTCACCATCCGCCCGGTGGTCGACTTGCCACACCCCGACTCGCCGACCAGGCCGAGCGCAGCGCCCTTGGGCACCTCGAAGGAGACCCCGTCGACGGCCTTGACGTGGCCGACCGTACGCCGGATCACGCCGCTGCCCTTGACCGGGAAGTGCATCTTCAGGTTCTCGACCGACAGCACCGGCTGGGTGCTGTCCTCCTCCGTCGTGGTCACGGGGGCCGTCGTCGTGTCGCTCATCAGTCCTCCTCCACCAGGTCAGGGTCGATCTCGGGCAGGATCTCCGCCTCGTAGACCTCGCCGGCGTTCGCGATGTGGCAGCGCTTGGTGTGGTTGCCACCGCTGGTTGCCGGGGTGAGATCTGGGAGCGTCGTCCTGCACAGGTCACCACCGACCTTCGCCACGTGGTCACAGCGCGGCTCGAAGGCGCAACCCGGCGGCGCGTTGAGCAGCGAGGGCGGGTTGCCCCGGATCGGGAGCAGCTTGGCCTCGGTCGACGCGGTCAGGTCCGGCACGCTGGAGAGAAGTCCCCAGGTGTAGGGCATCTGCGGGTGGGTGAGGATCTCCTTGCACGGGCCGTACTCGACCGCACGCCCGGCGTACATCACGAGCACGTCGTCGGCCATCTCGGCCACCACGCCGAGGTCGTGGGTGATGATGATGACCGCCGCGTCGAAGTCACGCTGCAGGTCCTGGAGCAGGTCGAGGATCTGCGCCTGGACGGTCACGTCCAGCGCCGTGGTCGGCTCGTCGGCGATGAGCAGGCTGGGGTTGTTGATCAGCCCCATCGCGATCATCGCGCGCTGCCGCATCCCCCCGGAGAACTGGTGGGGGTAGTCGTCCACGCGACGGTCGGGCTGCGGGATGCCGACACGGTCGAGCATCTCGATGGCTCGCTTGCGCGCCTCCCGCTTGGTCACGTTGTTGTGGACCTGGTAGGCCTCCAAGATCTGGTTGCCCACCGTGTAGTAGGGGTGCATCGCGGAGAGCGGGTCCTGGAAGATCATCGCCACGTCGCGGCCGCGACGCTTGCGCATGTCCTCGTTGCTCACCTGGAGCAGGTCCACGCCCTCGAGCATGATCTCTCCGCCGAGGATGGCATTGGTGCCGCGGTGCAGCCCCATGATCGCCGAGCTGGAGACCGACTTGCCGGAGCCGGACTCGCCGACGATGCCGAGCGTCTTGCCTCGCTCCACGTCGAAGGAGAGGCCGTCGGTCGCCTTGACGACTCCGTCGGAGGTGGGGAAGTGGACCTTCAGGTCCCGCACGGAGAGGAACGCGCCGTCTTTGGTCAGCGTCGTCTCGGGCGTCTTGGAAAGGTCGGTCATGGTTCAGATCCCTCCTCTAGGCGACGCGCACGCGCGGGTCGATGAAGGCGTACAGGATGTCGACGATGATGTTGGCCATGATCACCAGAGACCCAAGGAGAATCACCAGCCCGACGACGGTCGGGAGGTCGTAGTTCGTGTTGGCCGTGACAGCCAGCTTGCCGAGGCCGTAGTAGTTGAACACGCTCTCGGTGATGATCGCACCGCCCATCACTGCGGCGAAGTCGAGTCCAGCCATGGTCACCAGTGGCGTCAGTGCCGCTCGCAGACCGTGCTTGAAGAGCACCTTGGGGCCCTTGAGTCCCTTGGACCTCGCGGTGCGGATGTAGTCCTCGCTCATCGACTCGAGAACGAACGCCCGGGTCATGCGTACATAACCGGCCATGTAGACGACCGCGAGCGTGAATCCGGGAAGCAGAAGCTGGACGAACCATTGTCCGATCCCGCCGTCTGCGATGGGTATGTATCCCGGCGCGGGGAAGATCCCCCATTTGATGGCGACCCAGTTGATCAGTAGCGTCCCGACGAAGAAGGTCGGGAAGGCATAGAGCATCAGTGTCGATCCGACGACAGCGCGATCCATGATCGTGCCCTTCGTCACCGCCGCGAACACCCCGAAGAGGATGCCGAACACCACCCAGATGAAGATCGCCACCATGGCGATCGAGATCGAGATCGGTGCCGCTTCGGCTATCTCTTCGTTGACCGTTATCTGGTTGGTCTGGGAGTAGCCAAGACAAGGGGCAGGACAATGTGTGACCTGCTCGGGCGCGGCCTCACGGAGCGCCTCGTTCAGCGGGTAGTCGCGACCCACCACAGTGCCCTTGAGGAACCCGCCCCATTGGCCCACCGTCGCGACGAACTTCTCGGGAGGTGACAGATTCGGGTCCGGGAAGCCCAGAGCCTTCCGGGTCTCGGCGATACGGTCGTCGGGACAGTTCCTGCCGCAAGCGAACTGAGCGGGGTCTACCGGGTTCGCGAAGAAGAGCGTGAAGACGACCAGGCTCATCGCAATGAGCATGAGGACGCCGACGATGACGCGGCGGATGATATAGGCGACCATCGTTGGGTCTCACCTTACGTTCGGGTCGGCCGGTGCACCGGTTTGCGATGCCGTCCGGGGAGGATGACCAGGGACATGGGGAGGCGGGGCTCACGGGGAGCCCCGCCTCCTACGCTGGAGCGGCCCGAGCCGCGCCAAGCAGTTTCATGCGGAGCTGAGAGGATCAGTCCTCTACGTCGATGCCGCCGAGCTCCGCGAAGGAGCTGGAGGCGTCGGTGGTGGTGAAGTTCTTCACCTTCGAGCCGTAGACCCAGTTGAAGACCGCGATCTCCAGCGGGATGTAGGCAACGTCCTCACCGAGCTTCGCATCGGCCTGCTGGAGGAACTTGTTCTGCTCCTCGATGGTGGCCGAGGCGCCTGCCTGGTCGAACAGCTTGTCGACCTCAGCGCTCTTGTAGTTACCGTAGTTCTGACCGTTGGAGGTCTTCTCGATCTGGCGTGAGTCGAAGAGCGCTGCCGTGACAGTCATCGCCGACGGCCAGTCGGCACCCCAACCGCCCCACATCACGTCGGCCTTGTTGGACGGCTTCTGGATGTTGGAGTAGTAGACGTCGCCCAGCGGGTCGAGGGTGACCTTGAAGCCGGCGGCCTCCCAGCCCTGGGCCAATGCGGCAGCCTGCTTGTCCAGGGTGTCGCTCTGCGGGTAGGAGAAGGTGATCGGGTAAGGGGTCTCCGCGCCGGCCTCGGCGAGAAGCTTCTTGGCCGCCGCCGGGTCACCGGCGAGGTTGCGGTCCTTGTAGGCCGGGTTCGGCTTGTAGCCACCGACGGCCGGGTTCACGATCGAGTCGGCGGGGATGTAGGCCTTCTCGCCACCACCGGCGGCGATCCACGACTCGACGTTGGTCGCCACGGCCAGAGCCTTACGGATCTTCGGGTCCTTCATCTGGTTCTGGTTGGGAACCAGGTAGTCGACGTAGGGCGACTCGACCTGGACGTAACGGTCCTTGACGCCGGACTCGGTCAGGCGCGGGTAGAACTCCGGTGGCACCCGGCTCTGGCCCGCGATGGTGTACTGCGAGTCGGGGCTGTCGGAGAAGAGCTTCTCGTAGGTCGTGGAAGCCTTCTCGCCGTACTTGAACTCGATCGTCTCCGGAAGCGCCTCACGCAACTGCTTGTCGTCGGTCTCCGCGTCGTACTCGGCGTTACGGACCATGGTGCCGCCCTTCTGGGCGTTCCAGTCCTTCACCTTGTACGGGCCGTTCGAGAAGATGATGTCGTCGTTCTTCTCGCCCTTGTCGAAGGACTCCTTGTAGGGGTCCATCATGTGCAGCGAGGCGATCGCGAGCGGGAAGTCCGGCCACGGCGTCTTGAAGTTGTAGGTGATGGTCTTGCCGTCGCAGGTGATCGCCTTGTCGAAGGCGGCCTGCTGCTCCGGGGTGGCGGTGTAAGGACCGGGGTACTCACCATCCACAGCCAGCTTCTGGGTCAGGTAGAAGCCCGGACCACCGGTGATCACGTCGGCGGCGAAGTTGCGCGATGCGCCGTAGGCGAAGTCCTCGCACGTGATGTCGGAGCCGTCCTCCCACTTCACGCCGTCCTTGACGGTGAACGACCACTTCTTACCGCCATCGGCGGAGGTGCCGGTGTCGGTCGCCAGGTCAGGCACCGGGGTGCCCGAGACCTCGGGGTCGGTTGAGCTCGGGTAGGCCACCAGCTGGCGGTAGACCAGACGCGTGGTGTTCGCGATGACCGCACCGACGTAGATCCGCTGCGGGTCCAGGTGGTCGATCGGGTCTTCGTACGAGATGACCAAGCCCTTGCTGCTGGAGCCACCGCCGTCCCCGCCGCCACAGGCAGCAAGGCCCAGCGAGAGCCCCAGCACGCCCGCGGCCGAAACCGCGACGAGCTTCGCTCGCTTCTTGAGCATTTGTTTCTCCTTGGTGTTGTCACCGCCAACCTCTGGCGGTGAGCGGTGTCCCCTGGCGGGACACCGATCTCTGTTACGGAGCCCCGAGGCTCACCTGTCGCCCTTAGGGTCAAGGGCGTCCCGCAACCCGTCTCCGAGAAGGTTGAACGAGATCACGATGGTCGCGATCAGGATCGCGGGCATGAAGAAGTAGAACGGGTCGGTCTGCGCGTACTTCAGCGAGTCATAGAGCACGTTGCCCAGAGTCGGGGTGGGTGGCTTGACACTGACCTGGAGGTAGCTCAGTGCCGCCTCGGCGGAGATGTACGCCGGCATCATCAGGGTCACCAGGACCAACAGCGGTGCCCACAGGTTCGGCAGGATCTCCTTGAAGTAGAGCCGCGGCTTGGACGCACCGAGCACGATCGCAGCCTCGACGAACTCGCGTTGCTTGATCGAGAGGACCTGGCCTCGCACCACTCGTGCGGTGCTGGTCCAGCCGAAGATGGCGAGCACCACGGTGCAGTAGATCCCCTGCGCCAACGGCCCGTTGGGAAGGCCCGTCACCTGCTGGACCAGCTTGAGCCCGAGGGAGGAGAGCGCCAGCAGCATCAGCGTGGCCGGGAAGGAGAGAGTGAGGTCGGTGAAGCGGCTCAGGATCGCGTCGACCCAGCCACCGCTGAAGCCGGCGACGATTCCGATGATCGCACCGATGACCACCGACAGTGTCGCTGCGACCAGGGCGATCATGAGCGAGAAGGTGATGCCGTACCAGAACCGCGACATGGCGTCACGGCCCGTGCCGGGCTCGACCCCCAGTGGGTGATCGGCACTCGCACCGCTCCAGCCGCCGACCGGGAGCGCGTTCGCGTCAAGAAGATCCTGGTGGAACTTGAAGGGCTCCAAGACACCGAACCTGACGAGAAGCGGGGCCAGGACGGCCGCCACGACCACGAGGATCACCACGATGAGCGACACCATCGTCAGCCTGTCCTTGCGAAGCCGCATCATCGCGAGCCTCATCGGCGACTTGCCGGCGATTGCCTTCGCCTCTTCAGGCGAAGTCGAAGGTGTCGATCCACCCGAGAGTTCTTCACCTTCGAACACGGTGGACGATTCGCTCATGGTTCCTCTGTCTAGTCGTCATTAGTGGGTGCCGCCATCGCACGGCAGCGTCCGACCCACGAGGTCGACGAACGGAACTCTATGTGATCACTTTGCCCGGATGGGGCCCCGAGCGGTAACGATCCGATTTCATCCAGTGATCTCGCAGATCCGCAGGGCTTCTTGCCATTTCCGGCTCAACGCAAGAGTCTCCGGGACCGACGTACCGGTCCCGGAGACTCTGCTGGTGGTGCTGGGGCACGCCCTACGGCTGCTTCAGCCGCCTGCCTCGTCCTTGGCGGCCGCGGGTGTCGCACGCTTGGCGTCGACGCCCGCCTCCTTGCGCTGCTCGGGGGTGATCGGGGCCGGAGCGGCGGTGAGCGGGTCGTAGCCCGCACCCGTCTTCGGGAAGGCGATCACGTCCCGGATCGAGTCGGTGCCGGCGAGGAGGGCGACGATGCGGTCCATGCCCATGGCGAAGCCGCCGTGCGGCGGCGCCCCGTACTTGAACGCCTCGAGCAGGAAGCCGAACTTCTCCTCGGCCTCCTCCTCACCGATGCCCATCAGCGCGAAGACCCGCTTCTGGATGTCCTCGCGGTGGATACGGATCGAGCCGCCGCCGATCTCGTTGCCGTTGCAGACGATGTCGTAGGCCCACGCCAGCGCGTTGCCGGGGTCCTTGTCGAAGCCCTCGACGTCCTGGGGCGAGGTGAAGGCGTGGTGGACCGCGGTCCACTCCCCCGCGCCGACGGCGACGTCACCGGACTCGACGGCGTCGGAGGCCGACTCGAGCAGCGGCGCGTCGAGGACCCACACGAAGCTCCACGCGCTCTCGTCGCGATGTCCTGAGCTTGTCGAAGGGATCAGGCCCACCCGCTTGCCGATCTCCAGGCGGGCGGCACCGAGGAGGCCGCGGCCCGACTTGGCGGTGCCGGCGGCGAAGAAGATGCAGTCGCCCGGGTTGGCGCCGACGTGCGCGGCCAGTCCGCTCGCCTCGGTCTCGGAGAGGTTCTTCGCGACCGGACCGGTCAGCGAGCCGTCCTCCTGGACCAGGACGTACGCCAGGCCCTTGGCGCCGCGCTGCTTGGCCCACTCCTGCCAGGCGTCGAGCTGACGACGCGGCTGGGCGGCGCCACCCGGCATGACCACGGCACCGACGTACGGCGCCTGGAAGACGCGGAAGGTGGTGTCCTTGAAGTAGTCGGTGCACTCGGTGAGCTCGAGGCCGAAGCGCAGGTCGGGCTTGTCACTGCCGTACTTCGCCATCGCCTGGTGATAGGTCATCCGCGGCAGCGGCAGCGGCACATCTACGCCGATCAGCTTCCACATCGCGGCGACGACCTTCTCGCCGAGCTCGATGACGTCCTCCTGGTCGACGAAGCTCATCTCGACGTCGAGCTGGGTGAACTCCGGCTGCCGGTCGGCGCGGAAGTCTTCGTCGCGGTAGCAGCGCGCGATCTGGAAGTAGCGCTCCATGCCGCCGACCATGAGCAGCTGCTTGAACAGCTGCGGGGACTGCGGGAGGGCGTACCAGGAGCCGGGGTTCAGGCGTGCCGGCACCAGGAAGTCGCGGGCGCCCTCGGGGGTCGACCGGGTCAGGGTCGGGGTCTCGATCTCGACGAAGTCGCGCTCGTGGAGGACGTCGCGCACCGCCTTGTTCACCTGGCTGCGCAGGCGGATGGCGTGGCCCGGCGCGGTGCGGCGCAGGTCGAGGTAACGGTGCTTGAAACGTACGTCCTCGCCGACTTCAACATGGTCGTCGATCGGGAACGGGAGGGCTGCGGCGGCGGAGAGGACCTCGAGGTCCTTGGCGACCACCTCGATCTCACCGGTCGGCAGCTTGTCGTTGACGTTCTCGCTCGTGCGCGCGACGACCTCGCCGGTGACCTTGATGCAGTACTCGTTGCGGAGCTGGTGGGCGATCTCCTCGTCGCGGACGACGACCTGGACCACGCCGGTGGATTCGCGCAGATCGAGGAAGGCGACCCCGCCGTGATCGCGCCGCCGGCCTACCCAGCCGGCAAGGGTCACGGTCTGGCCGACGTGCTCGGCACGCAGGGTGCCGGCGTCGTGGGTGCGGATCACTTCTTCTCCTCGTTGTCGTTCCCGGTGATCGAGCTTGTCGAGATCACGCGTGGCGTCATGTCTTCTTCGGCCGGCGTCCAGGTGGCCGGGTCGACCGGCACCTGTTCCCCGGAGCGGATGTCCTTGATCTCGTAGCCACCTTCGGTGGCGAAGAGGACGTACGGGATGCCGCGGCGCTCAGCGAATCGGATCTGCTTGCCGAACTTGGCGGCGTTGGGTGAGACCTCGCAGGCGACATTGTGCGCGCGCAGCCGCTGGGCAGCCTCATCGGCCTGCCCGCGGGACTCCTCGTCGCTGACCGCGACCAGGACCGCGCTCGGCACCTTGCGGTCTCCGTCGAGCACGCCCTTCTGCACGAGCGGGACCAGCACTCGGCTGATCCCCAGCGAGATCCCGACCCCCGGGTAGGCGGTCTTCCCGTCGCTGGCCAGCGAGTCGTAACGGCCGCCGGAGCAGATGCTCCCCAGGCTCTCGTAGCCGTCGAGGCGGGTCTCGAACACGGTGCCGGTGTAGTAGTCGAGGCCGCGGGCGATGCTCAGGTCGGCGACGATGCGTACGTTCGCGGTGTTGAGGGGTGCGGTAGCGGTGATCAGCGTGGCGAGCTCGTCCAAGCCCTCGTCGAGCAGCTCGCTCTCGACGCCCAGGGCCCGAACGCGTCCGACGAACGAGTCGTCGGTGGCGGTGATCGTGGCCAGCTCGAGGCACTTGGCGGCCTGCTCCTCGGTGAGCCCGGCCTCGGCGACCAGCAGCTTGCCGACCTGCTCGGCGGGCATCTTGTCGAGCTTGTCGATGAGCCGCATGGTCTCCTCGACGTCGGGCGCCCCGAGGCCGGCGTAGAAGCCCTGGATCAGCTTGCGATTGTTGACCTGGAGGGTGAACCCGGGCAGGAAGCTCAGCTTGCCGAGGGCCTCGAGCATGACCCGCGCGACCTCGATGTCGTGGTGGAACGGGAGCGTGTCGCGACCGACGATGTCGATGTCGGCCTGCGCGAACTCCCGGAAGCGGCCCTCCTGCGGGCGCTCGCCGCGCCAGACCTTCTGGATCTGGTAGCGACGGAAGGGGAACTCCAGCTTGCCGGCGTTCTCGAGCACGTAGCGGGCGAAGGGGACGGTGAGGTCGAAGTGGAGCCCCATCCCCCCAGACCTGCTGGACTCAGTTTTCGCACTGTCGTCCTCCTGCAGGCGACGCAGGACGTAGACCTCCTTGGAGGTGTCGCCCTTGCGCAGCAGCTGGTCCAGCGGCTCGACGGCGCGGGTCTCGATGTTGCCGAAACCGTGCAGCTCGAAGGTGCGGCTCAGGGTCGCGATGACCTCGCGCTCGACGGTGCGCTGGCTCGGGAGGAACTCCGGGAAACCGGAGAGCGGTGTTGGCTTGTTCATCGTGTGGTGATCAGGTCCTGAAGAAATGGGTTCGTCGCGCGCTCGCGACCGATGGAGGTCTGTTCGCCGTGGCCGGGGAGCACCACGATGTCGTCGGCGAGGGGCAGCACCTTGTTGGTCAGGGACTGCAGCATCGTGGCGTGGTCACCGCCGGGAAGGTCCGTACGCCCGATGCTGCCCGCGAAGAGCAGGTCGCCGGAGAACAGGACGTCACTGACCTCGGCGTGGTCGGGGTAAGGAGTCCGGAAGGTGACCGACCCCTCGGTATGCCCGGGCGCATGGTCGATCCTCAGCCGCATGCCGGCCAGGTCGATGGTGGCCTCGTCGGTGAGCTCGCGGACGTCGTCGGGCTCGACGAAGTCATAGGACCCCTCCGGCATGCCGAGCAGCATCTGCGCCGACTCCGGAGACATCCCTTGGAGCGGGTCGGCGAGGAGATGACGGTCGCGCGGGTGGATCCAGGCGGTGGCGTCGTACGTCTTCGACACCGGGGTCACGCTCCACATGTGGTCCACGTGACCGTGGGTGAGGAGCACCGCGACAGGCTTGAGGCGCTGCTCGCGGACGATCTCCTCGATGCCCTTGGTGGCATCCTTCCCGGGGTCGATCACGACACACTCGGTGCCCGGACCGGTGGCTGCGACGTAGCAGTTGGTGCCCCACGGCCCGGCGGGA
The DNA here is from genome assembly GCF_050699375.1 of Nocardioides sp. Lineage (GTDB taxonomy): Bacteria > Actinomycetota > Actinomycetes > Propionibacteriales > Nocardioidaceae > Nocardioides. The sequence goes on from NZ_JBOHDN010000159.1 coordinate 21,767, forward strand.
AAGGCGGCGATCAACACGAGAAACACCCTATCCAGCGGTACAGTGCAGCGCCGCATCGTGGCGTCTGACTACGATGGGCACCCCGAGGTGTGCCGGGACACCATGGGACCTGCAGTTTGAGCCGACCGGGACCGTGATTGACCACGGTGTCCGGCGGGGGAGATTTCATAAGAGGCTAGCGCCTCAAGCGAAGAGTAGGGACATTGTGACCAGCGAGCAGTGGGGTCGGGTCGAGGAAGACGGAACGGTCTACGTGAAGACCGCAGACGGTGAGCGTTCCGTGGGGCAATACCCCGAAGGAACGCCGGAGGAGGCTCTCGCCTTCTTCACCAACCGCTTCGACCAGCTCGCCTTCGAGGTCGAGCAGCTCGAGCGGCGCGTGCACGGCGGCAAGACATCGCCGGACGAGGCGACCGTGGCCGTCAAGACCGTCGTCGAGAAGGTGTCCGGGGCCAACGCGGTCGGCGACCTCGCGTCGCTGGTGGCGCGCCTGGACGCGCTCGCGCCGGTCATCGCCACCCAGCGGGAAGCCCGCAAGGCCGAGCGGGCGGCCAAGGCGGCAGAGGCGAAGGTCGCCAAGGAGGCCCTCGTGGAGGAGGCCGAGAAGCTGGCCCAGAGCAACGACTGGCGCAACGGTGCGAACCGGCTGCGTGAGCTGCTCGACCAGTGGAAGGCGCTCCCCCGCATCGACCGCGGGTCCGACGACGCGCTGTGGCGCCGCTTCTCCACCGCCCGCACCGCCTACACCCGTCGGCGCAAGGCCCACTTCGCCGAGCTCAACGCCCGGCGCGAGGACGCCAAGGTGATCAAGGAACGGATCATCGAGGAGGCCGAGCAGCTCTCCACCTCCACCGACTGGGGCCCCACCGCCGGGCGCTACCGCGACCTGATGCGCGACTGGAAGGCCGCGGGTCCGGCGCCCAAGGACGTCGACGACAAGTTCTGGAAGCAGTTCCGCGCGGCACAGGACGTCTTCTTCGGCGCCCGTGACGCCGCCAACGCCGCGATGGACGCGGAGTTCGCTGAGAACGCCGTGGTCAAGGAGGGGCTGCTCGTCGAGGCGCAGGAGCTTCTCCCGCTCCTGGAGAAGGGCGACGATCTGGACGGCGTCAAGCGCTCCTTCCGCAGCCTCGCCGACCGCTGGGACGAGGCCGGCAAGGTCCCCCGCGACCGGATCAAGGAGCTCGAGGGCGCCATGCGCAAGGTCGAGCAGGCCATCAAGTCCGCCGAGGACGACCAGTGGCGCAAGTCCGACCCGGAGAAGTCCGCCCGTGCCGACGACATGATCTCCAAGCTCGAGGACGCCATCGCCCAGGTCGAGAAAGACCTCGACAAGGCCCGCTCCGCCGGCGACGACCGCAAGATCAAGTCGTTGGAGGAGAACCTCGACTCCCGCCGCCAGTTCCTGGACATGGCCAAGCGGGCATCCGACGACTTCAGCTGACCTCCCGTCGAGCCGGCGCATCTGTCCCAGTTTTTGGCGTCGAGTCGGCGCTGATGTCCCACGCTTGGGTGCCGAGTCGGCGCGTCTGTCCCAGCAGAACAGGTCGAGTCGGCGCTAATGTCCCGCGCCGTTGAGACATCAGCGCCGACTCGGCCTCTGATTTTGGGACAGACGCGCCGACTCGGCCTCTGATTTTGGGACAGTTGCGCCGGGTCGCTACAGGCCGCCGCCGTAGTAGTCGCCCTTGGCGGCGTTGTTGCGCTTGATGTTGCGTACGTCCTCGGGGTCGACACCCTTGGGGGCCATACCGATGGTGGTCCAGGCGAGGCCGGCGAGGAGGAGTACGCCGCCGATGATGAGGATCCAGGTGAACATGTCGAGCTCCTTATGTCGGGTGCTGCGGAGCGTCGGCTGGCCGGGTGCTCAGAAGCCGCCGCCGAGAGGCCCGCCGTCGGAGGAGCCATGGGGCTGGCGGCCGTGGTATTCGGCCTTGCCCAGGGCCTGACCCTTGTTGCTGCTCACGACACGGTCGTCGACGCCGCCTCGTGATCTTCTCGTCATCTGCCACACGATGGCGCCGACGATCACGACACCTAGGACGATCAGAAACCAGGTGAACGGGTCCATGGTCTGCTCTCTCACTGGGTGACGCGGTAGGCGTCGAAGACGCCGGGGACGGTGCGTACCTGCTTCAAGACGGTGTCGAGGTGCTTGGAGTCTGCCATCTCGAAGGAGAAGCGGGACTTCGCGACGCGGTCGCGAGTGGTGGTGAGCTGGGCGCTCAGGATGTTCACATGGGCATCGGAGAGCGCCATGGTGATGTCGGAGAGCAGGCGTGCCCGGTCCAGTGCCTCGACCTGGATGTTGACCAGGAAGACGGAGTTGGAGGTGGAGCCCCACTCGACCTCGAGCAGGCGCTCGGGATGGGCGCGGAGCTCGGAGGCGTTGGTGCAGTCGGTGCGGTGGACCGAGACTCCCCCGCCCTTGGTGACGAAGCCGAGGATGTCGTCGCCGGGCACCGGGGTGCAGCACTTGGCGAGCTTGACCCACACATCGGGAGAGCCCTTGACCAGGACGCCGGCGTCGGAACCCGCGGCCGAGACCTTGCCGTGGCGTTTGCGACCGACGTTGATCGCCTCGGCGAGATCCTCGGCGGCACCGTCGTCGCCGCCGTGGTCCTCGATGACGCGGCGTACGACCGCTTGGGCGGAGAGATGGCTCTCGCCGACGGCGGCATAGAGCGCCTCGACGTCGAGGACGTCGAAGTGGTCGGCGGCCTGCATGAGCGACTCGCGAGACATCAGCCGCTTGAGGGGCAGGCCCTCCTTGCGCATGAGCCGGGCGATCTGGTCCTGGCCCTTCTCGATGGCCTCGTCTCGGCGCTCGCGCGTGTGCCACTGCCGGATCTTGGCCTTGGCCCGGTTGGACTTGACGAACGAGCCCCAGTCCCTCGACGGGCCCGCGCTGGGTGACTTCGAGGTGAAGACCTCGACCACGTCGCCGCTCTCCAGCGTCGACTCCAGCGGGACCAGGCGCCCGTTGACCCGGGCACCGATGGTCTTGTTGCCGACCTCGGTGTGCACGGCGTACGCGAAGTCGACCGGTGTCGCGTCGGCGGGCAGCGCGATCACATCGCCCTTGGGCGTGAAGACGTAGACCTCGGTGCGCTTCATCTCGAAGCGCAGGGACTCCAGGAACTCGCCGGGGTCGTTGATCTCGGACTGCCAGTCCATGAGCTGCTTGACCCAGCTCATGTCGTTGTCCATCGGCCGGTCGGTGTCGACACCTCCGCGGCCGTCCTCCTTGTACTTCCAGTGCGCGGCCACACCGAACTCCGCGCGCCGGTGCATCGCGAAGGTGCGGATCTGCAGCTCGACCGGCTTGCCCTGCGGGCCGATGACGGTGGTGTGCAGCGACTGGTACATGTTGAACTTCGGCATCGCGATGTAGTCCTTGAAGCGCCCCAGGACGGGGTTCCACCGCGAGTGCAGGATGCCGAGGACCGAGTAGCAGTCGCGCTCGTCCTCGACCAGGATCCGGATACCGACCAGGTCGTTGATGTCGGAGAAGTCCTTCCCGCCGACGATCATCTTCTGGTAGATCGAGTAGTAGTGCTTCGGTCGACCGGTGACCGTCGCCTTGATCCGTGCCTCGTGCAGGTCACGCTCGACCTGGTCGATGACCTGGGCGAGGAACTTCTCCCGCGACGGGTTGCGGTCGGCGACGAGACGGACCAGCTCGTCGTACATCTTCGGGTAGAGGGTCGCGAAGGCGAGGTCCTCGAGCTCGAACTTGATCGTGTTCATGCCCAGCCGGTGGGCCAGCGGCGCATAGATGTCGAGGGTCTCGCGGGCGCTGCGCTCCTGGGACTTCTGCGGGACGTAGCGAAGCGTACGCATGTTGTGCAGGCGGTCGGCGAGCTTGATCACGAGCACCCGGATGTCGCGCGACATCGCCACGACCATCTTGCGGATCGTCTCGGCCTGTGCGGAGTCTCCGTAGATGACCTTGTCGAGCTTGGTGACGCCGTCGACGAGGTGGGCGACCTCCTCGCCGAAGTCGCGGGTGAGCTCCTTGAGCGTGTAGGGCGTGTCCTCGACGGTGTCGTGGAGAAGAGCCGCGACCAGGGTCGGCTCGGTCATGCCGAGCTCGGCGAGGATCGTGGTCACCGCGAGCGGGTGGGTGATGTAGGGGTCACCGCTCTTGCGCATCTGGGTGCCGTGGAGGCGCTCCGCGGTGACGTAGGCCCGCTCCAGGAGCGTCAGGTCGGCCTTGGGGTGGTTGGACCGCACCGCACGGAACAGCGGCTCGAGCACAGGGTTGCCCGGGGTGCCGCGGCCACCGATCCGGGCGAGGCGCGCACGTACGCTGCGGCCCGACGGGGCCGGGCCACTGCTCTCCCGCGCCTCGATATTGTGCGCACGAGGCTGAGCGACGATGCGATCCTCTGCCATATCCAGAGTCTACCGGCCCGACCCGGAGCGTTGGCTAGGCCATGTCCGGCAATGCGGCGCCGAGCGAGCGCTGTCCAGCGTACGGACTGGCAAGGCGGCGCCGCGACGGCATACCGGGTGTATCTCGAGCGGTGCCAACGCCGCCAGGGCGTGTGCTGGGCGGCGCGCAGCCGGCGCCTTCCGCATTGCCGGACATGGCCTGGGCCGACACCTGTGGCGTGGACAGTCCGGGACAAACCTCTAGCTGGTCAGCAGCGTGTGCACCGGTGTGCCCGGCAGCTTGCTGCGCGGGTCGAGGAAACCGAGCTCGAGCAGCACCGAGACACCCACGACGACTCCGCCGCAGCGTTCGACGAGCTCGATGGTGGCCGCGGCGGTGCCGCCGGTGGCGAGCACGTCGTCGACGACCAGCACCCGCTCCCCCGGCGCGATCGCGTCGGTGTGGATCTCCAGCGTCGCCTCGCCGTACTCCAGCGAGTAGGAGACCGCGTGGGTCTCGCGCGGAAGCTTGCCCGCCTTGCGTACGGGCACGAAGCCGACCTCGAGATGCAGAGCAGCCGGGGCACCCAGGATGAAGCCTCGCGACTCCATCCCGAGCACCTTCGTCACGGCGACGGAGCCATCGGTGTCACGGCCGGGAGCGGCGAGCGCGTCCACCACCTGGGCGAAGCCCGCGGGGTCGGCCAGAAGCGGGGTGATGTCCTTGAACCCGATCCCCGGCTCGGGGAAGTCGGGCACGTCGGTCACCAGCCGCTCGAGGGTCTCCTCCAAGCTTCGCTTGGTTACTCCCTCGCGCGACCGGTCACCGGCGTGGTTCTCCGTGCCAGGCAATGTCACTTGCGCTTCGACCTCGACTGGCGCTTCGGCTGCGGGCGTCCGGCGGCCCCGCTGTCGGAGACCTCGCGCTGCTGGGCAGGGGTGTTGCGTCCCCGGCCCATCGCAGAACTGTTGGAGCTCGTACCCCGGCTGACGCCGGCCTCGTGGAGGTCGTCGGATCCGGCCTCACGGAGCTCGTCCGGCTCCTCGTCGGAGGCTGCCATGCCCTCGTCGAAGACCGGCACCGCGGCGTACTTGTCGGCTTCCTTCATCCGTGCCGCGGCGCGCTTCTCGGCGTCGAGGACATCCTTCTCGCGCGACTTCAGGTGCACCAGCAGCGGGGTGGCGATGAAGATCGAGGAGTAGGTGCCGACGGCCATACCGACGAAGAGGACCAGCGAGATGTCCTTCAGCGCGGACGTGCCGAGCTGGACCGTGCTCACGTAGAGGATCGCGACGACCGGCAGCAGGCCGATGATCGAGGTGTTGATCGAACGGACCAGGGTCTGGTTGATCGCCAGGTTGGCCGCGGAGGCGTAGGTCTGCTTCTTCCCTGCCAGGTTGCGGGTGTTCTCCTTGACCTTGTCGAAGACCACCACGGTGTCGTACAGCGAATAGCCGAGGATCGTCAGGAAGCCGGTGACCGTTGCCGGGGTCACCTCGAACCCGACGATCGCATAGACGCCGACCGTGATGACCACGTCGTGGAGCAGCGCGACGACGGCCGCGACCGACATCTTCCACTCCCTGAAGTAGATCCAGATGAACAGGACCACACCGACGAGGAAGATGCCGAGGGCCAGGCCGGCCTTGGAGGCCACCCGCTCACCCCAGCTCGGCCCGATGCCGGTGCGACTGACGTCATCTCGGGCAACGTCGGCGGTCTCGGTGATCGCGCCCAGGAGGTCCGAGTCGGCCTCGGAGCCGTTGGGGATCGCCTTGGTCTCGATGACGATCGAGCTGCCGCCGGCCGTACGCACCGTAGCGCCGTCCGCGGCCTCGACCGCGGTCTCGCCCACCGCCGTACGCAGGTCGTCGGCCAGCTTCTGGTCAGCCTGGGCGACGGTGACGGTGTAGCGCGTTCCGCCGGTGAAGTCGATACCGAGGTTGATGCCCTGGATCGAGACGCCGAGGATGACCGCGACGAGCACGACCGCGGAGGCGGCGTACCAGACCATCCGGCGGCCGACGAAGTCGAAGGACTTCTCGCCGGTGTAGAGCTCCTTGCCGAGCCGGGCGATGGACATCTTGCTCATCAGGCCTTGCCTCCGACCAGAGTGGTGCCCTTGGGGGCGACGGTGCCGATAGCGCGCTGGTCCATGCCGGAGAGCACGTGGCCCTTGTTGAAGAAGCCCCAGCCGGCCATGAGCTTGGTCATCGGGTGGGTGAACCAGAAGAACACCAGCACGTCGATGATCGTGGTCAGACCGAGCATGAACGCGAAGCCCTTGACCTCGTTGGTCGCGAAGACGTAGAGCACGAAAGCGGCCAGGAACGAGACCGCATCCGAGGCCAGGCAGGTGTTGCGGGCCCGGACCCAGGCGGTGTCGACGGAGACCCGCATCGAGCGGCCCTCACGCATGTCGTCACGCATCCTCTCGTAGAGGATGATGAACGAGTCGGCGGTGATGCCGATGCCGACGATCAGACCGGCCACTCCCGGAAGGTCCAGGGTGACACCGGCGGTCTCGCTGAGCAGCAGGATCATGCCGTACGTCGCGGCACCCGCCACGGCCAGCGACCCGATCACCACGACGCTCATCGCGCGGTAGTAGAGAACCGAGAAGATCACCACGAGGATCAGGCCGATCAAGCCGGCCCAGAGTCCGGCGGAGAGCTGGTTGCCGGCGAGGCTCGGGCCGATGACCTTGGTCTGGATGCCGTCCTCGGGGAAGTCCAGCGGCAGCGAGCCGTACTTCAGGTTGTTGGCCAGAGCGGCGGCGGTCTTCTGGGTGAAGTCACCACTGATCTGGGCGCCGCCGCTGATTCGCGAGTCGGCGGTCGGGGCTGAGATGACCTTCCCGTCGAGAACGATCGCGAACTGTTCGCCACTGCCGGCGATCGCACCGGTGGTGTCGGCGAAGATCTTGTTGCCTTCGGACTTGAAGTCCAGGGTCACCACGTAGTTGGCCTGCTGCTGCGGGATGCCGGAGGAGGCTTCCTTGATCTCGGTGCCCTCGATGACCGCAGGGGTCAGCAGGTAGGGCGCTCCATCGTCGTCGCAGGTCAGCAGGGGCTGGCCGGGGACGTCCTCGACCGGGTCGGAACCCGGCGCCGGGCAGGTGAAGCTGTTGTAACGCGTCGCCCACTCGGCCGGGGGGCTGCGCATGAACTTGACGGCATCGTCGACCGGCACGATCGCGTTGTCGCTCTTCTCCTCGGGCTTGGCGCTCGGCGAGGCGCTAGGGCTGGCCGACGCGTCGCCGCCGGCGGACTCGTCCGCGGCGGGCTCTACGGTCTCGCCGCCGAACGGCGCGCGCTGGGAGGTGCCGGGCGCGTTGCCGGACGAGGGGTCCTGGAGCATGGATCCCGGGTCGGAGCCGGCCGCGCCGCTGCCACAGGTCTTCTGCGGGCTGCAGGCGACCAGCCGGAAGCGGAGCTTCGCGGTCTGGCGAACACGCTCCGCCGTCTCCCGCTGCACCTTGCCGGTGCCTGGGATCGAGACCTTGATGACGTCGTTGCCTTCGGTGGTCACCCGTCCGCCGGTGATGCCGCTGCCGTTGACACGCTGGTCGATGATCGCCTTGGCCTCTTCGAGGCTCTCCTTCGGGACCGAACCGCCCTCGGAGTTCTTCGCGGTCATCGAGATCTCGGTGCCGCCGCGCAGGTCGAGACCGAGCTCGGGCTTCCAGGTGCCGGCGAACGCGATGCCACCGAACATGATCGCGATCGCCAGGAAGAGCAGTGCCAGTGTCCGGCCGGGGCGCGCTGTCTTGCGTGCCATCAGTTGGTCAGTCCTTCTTGTCGAGGTCCACGATGACGTTCTCGCCATCCGCGGGGGTCTCGTCGGCCTTGGCCTCGAGCTCGTTGTCCTCGTCGTTGTCCGCGTCGGTGTCCTCGTCGATCTCGTCGGCGGGGGCCTCGGTGACCTTCTGGGCCACCGCCTGGCGAACCACCTGGACGACGACGCCGTCGGCGACCTCGACCTTGATGTTCGTCGTGGACTCCTCGACCTCGGTCACGGTGCCGAACAGGCCGGCGGTCAGCATCACCTTGTCCCCTGGCGCGAGGTTGAGCTGCAGCTCACGAGCCTGCTTCGCACGCTTCTGCTGAGGCCTGATCAGCAGGAAATAGAACAGGACGATGATGACGATAAATGGCAGGAATTCCACGGGGGTTCGGCTCCGACAGTCTCAGGGGTCACCGGCAGTCGCACGGCGACGTGCAAGTCTAACCAGGCACCTGGTTGAGACTGTGACTCAGGGCTCATCCCAGAGCGTGTCCACCGACCAGGCCGCGGCCTCGGTGTTGGCGGGCACCGGCAGTCCCAGGTGAGCCCAGGCCGCCGGGGTGGCGACGCGGCCCCGCGGCGTACGGGCCAGGAAGCCGGAGCGGACCAGGAACGGCTCGGCGACCTCCTCGACGGTCTCGCGCTCCTCGGCCACCGCGACGGCGAGGGTCGAGATGCCGACCGGGCCACCGCCGAACCTGCGGCACAGCGCGTCCAGAACCGCCAGGTCGAGGCGATCCAGGCCGAGCGGGTCGACCTCGTAGAGGTCCAGTGCCTTCTCGGCGATCTCCTGGTTGACCGTGCCGTCGGCCTTGACCTGGGCATAGTCGCGTACGCGGCGCAGCAGCCGGTTCGCGATCCGCGGCGTGCCTCGTGAGCGGCCCGCGATCTCGGCGGCGCCGTCGTCCTTGAGGGTGACCTCGAGCAGGCCCGCGGAGCGGCGCACGATCAGCTCGAGGTCTGCCGGGTCGTAGAGCTCGAGGTGGCCGGTGAAGCCGAACCTGTCTCGGAGCGGACCCGGGAGGAGGCCGGCGCGCGTCGTCGCACCGACCAGCGTGAACGGCGGCAGGTCGATCGGGATCGCGGTGGCGCCTGGGCCCTTGCCGATGACCACGTCGACCCGGAAGTCCTCCATCGCCAGATAGAGCATCTCCTCGGCGGGACGGCTCATCCGGTGGATCTCGTCGACGAAGAGCACGTCGCCGTCGTTGAGCCCGCTCAGGATCGCGGCCAGGTCACCGGCATGGGTGATCGCGGGACCTGAGGTGATCCTCAGCGGTGCCGACATCTCGGCGGCGATGATCATCGCGAGCGTGGTCTTGCCGAGTCCCGGCGGCCCGGAGAGAAGCACGTGATCGGGGGCCCGCTCTCGTCGACGGGCCGCCTCCAGGACGAGGCTGAGCTGCTCGCGTACGCGTTGCTGGCCGATCAGCTCGTCGAGCGTCTTGGGGCGCAGCGCCGCCTCGACGGCACGGTCGTCGCCGTCGGCCTCGGCGATGGTCAGTGAGGAGAAGTACTCGTCCTCGTTGGCGCTCAGGTGGTCCTCGTGCATGGGGCCTTATGCCTTCGAAAGGGTGCGGAGGGCGGCGCGCAGCAGCTGAGAGATGTTCGCCTGGTCGCCGGCCTCGGGCTCGATCGTGGTGACCGCCTTGTCGGCGTCCCTCGCGTTGTAGCCCAGGCCGAGGAGGGCCTCGGAGACCTGGTCGCGCCAAGGCGCCGAGGTGGTGGAGGCCGCGGGCGCGGAGGCGGTGCCCGTGGGCGTACCGATCCTGTCCTTGAGCTCCAGGATCACCCGTTGTGCGCCCTTCTGGCCGATGCCGGGGACCTTGGTGAGGGTCTTGGCGTCCTCTGCGGAGATGGCGAGTCGGATGCCGTCGGGCGAGAGGACCGCGAGCATCGCCTGGGCGAGCTTGGGGCCGACGCCGGAGGCGGTCTGGAGGAGCTCGAAGAGGGTGCGCTCGTCGGTGTCGGTGAAACCGAAGAGGGTCAGCGAGTCCTCGCGCACGACCAGGCTCGTCGGAAGGTGTGCCTCCTCGCCGGTGCGCAGCGTGGCCAGCGTGTTGGGGGTGCAGAGCAGCTCGACACCGATGCCACCGACCTCGACGACGACGGTGGAGAGGCTGACGGCGGCGACCCTGCCGCGCACGGACGCGATCATCTGCTGACTCTTCCTGTTGAGCGGTTCCTGGCCGCGGCGGCCGCGGCCTCGATTCGGTTCTGGACGCCACCGCGCCACTGATGGGTGATGGCCAGCGCGAGCGCGTCGGCGGCGTCCGCGGGCTTGGGTGGCGCCGGCAGCCGCAGGATGCGGGTCACCATCGCGGTCACCTGGGCCTTGTCGGCACGGCCGTTGCCGGAGACCGCGGCCTTCACCTCGGACGGCGTGTGCAGCGCTACCGGGAGGCCACGCCGGGCGGCGCAGACCATCGCCAGCCCGCTGGCCTGGGCCGTACCCATGATCGTGGACACGTTCGAGCGGGCGAAGATCCGCTCGATCGCGACCGCGTCGGGCCGGTGCTCCTCGATCCAGGCGTCGATGCCCTTCTCGATGCTCACCAGCCGCTCCCAGACGGGGAGATCGGAGGACGTACGAATCACGCCGACATCCACCATCGACAGCGGCCGACCGAGCGACCCGTCGACCACACCCATGCCGCACCGGGTCAGGCCGGGGTCGATCCCAAGCACCCGCATCAGCACCTCCATCGAACGTCTGTTCGTAGCGTACAGACTAGGGAACACGCCTTGGACCCCAGACACGCCCGTCGCCGAGAAGTCACTCCCGCAGACCGAGAAGTCAATTGTGCAGACCGAGAAGTCACCTCGTGACCTGTCGACCTGCACAAGCGACCTCTCGGCCTGCAGAGGTGACCTTTCGGCCTGCAGAGGTGACGCCTCGACGCGGGTCAGGCGTCGACGGTCTCCATGACCTCGTCGGGGACGTCGGCGTTGGAGAAGACGTTCTGGACGTCGTCGAGGTCGTCGACGGCGTCGATGAGCCTGAAGACCTTCTCGGCGGCAGCGGCGTCGGAGACGGGGATGTCCATGCTCGCGACGAACTGGACCTCGGCGGAGTCGTAGTCGATTCCGGCGTCCTGAAGGGCGGTACGCACCGCGACGACGTCGGAGGGGTCGGAGACGATCTCGAAGGACTCACCGAGGTCGTTGACGTCCTCGGCGCCGGCGTCGAGGCTGGCCTCGAGCAGGTCGTCCTCGGTGACCTCCTTGGCCTCCTGCGCCTTCGCCACCACGACGACGCCCTTGCGGTCGAAGAGCCGCGAGACCGAGCCCGGGTCGGCCATGGTGCCGCCGTTGCGGGTGACCGCAGTGCGCACCTCCATGGCCGCCCGGTTGCGGTTGTCGGTCAGACACTCGATGAGGAGCGCGACGCCCTGGGGGCCGTAGACCTCGTACATGATCGTGTCGTAGCTGACGCCGCCGCCGTCGAGCCCGCCGCCACGCTTGACCGCGCGGTCGATGTTGTCGTTGGGGACCGACTGCTTCTTGGCCTTCTGGATGGCGTCGAAGAGGGTCGGGTTGCCGGTCGGGTCAGGACCGCCGGTCTTGGCCGCGATCTCGATCGTCTTGATGAGCTTGGCGAAGAGCTTGCCGCGCTTGGCGTCGATCGCCGCCTTCTTGTGCTTCGTCGTTGCCCACTTGGAGTGGCCGCTCATCTTGAAACCGTCCTTTGCCCCGCGTCGTCGCTGTGCTTGTCGAGCCGCCACCGGCTCCGTTGTCTTGATCAGATCGGGTCACAGGGCAGCAGGTGCATCATTCTAACTACGCGGCGTACGCCACCGTCAGCAGCAGGTCTCCAGGACGTGCTTGTGCAGCCTGTCATCGGCATGACCTCGGGACGGAACGAGGTCGCCATCAGTATGGTGCGCACCAGATCACACGAGGCACCAGAGAGGGGATCCATGCGCGTAGATGAATCCCGGCATGAGCCTGTCTGGCCCTATCGCTTCGAGATCCGCCTGGACACGTACCGGCGTCGCGGGGACCTGCCGCAGGAGGCACCGAACCTCTACTTCGACCTCTGGCTCTTCGAGGACCTGGACGCAGATCGGACAATCCTGAACCGCTACAGCGGTCCTCATCCCTACGTCGATACCGACCAGCGGTCCACCTTCTACGCTGAAGCAACCCACGAGGAACTGCGCAGATGGGTTGAGACGCAGCGAACGGTCCTTGCGGAGCTCAGCTGGATCGCCGCTGAGACCGAACACGACCTAGAGGTCGGAGCTGGCATGTCGGCCGTCCGGATCTGCCACGAGCTGATGGCCACCGTGACCGAGGCTCATCAGGCGGAAGCGGCGCAGCTCATGGCCGCGATCAGGGGCCCGAACACGAGTCGAGTTCGCATGCTCGCGCCGTGGACCGAAGAGGCCCGGCAGCAGCGGGAAGCCCGTGAGCGCAATATGCGATACGGCGGCGGCTACTCCTCAGGGTGATCTCGGCAATACAGGCTTTCGGCGTTGATGCCGCGCCGTACGTCACCGTCAGCAGCAGGTGTCCAGGAACAGCCGATGCAGGCGGTCGTCGGCGTTGACCTCGGGGTGGAAGCTCGTGGCCATGAGCTGGTTCTGGCGTACGGCGACGGGGTGCTCCCCCACGCTCGCCAGCACCTCGACGCCCGCGCCGATCTGCTCGACCCAGGGCGCCCGGATGAAGACGCCGTGGACGGTGTTCTCCAGCCCGGCGAAGTCCAGGTCGGTCTCGAACGATTCCGTCTGACGCCCGAAGGCATTGCGGCGGACCGTGATGTCGAGCCCGCCGATGGTCTCCTGGCCTTCCGCCCCGTCGATGAGACGGTCGGCCAGGAGCACCATCCCGGCACAGGTGCCGAGCGCCGGCATCCCGCCGCGGGCCCGGTCCCGGAGCGGGTCGAGCAGGCCGAACGTACGCGCCAAACGCCACATCGTCGTCGACTCCCCACCGGGGATGACGAGGGCGTCGCACGCGTCGAGCTCCTCCCGGCGGCGTACGGACATCCCCTTCACCCCCAGCCGGTCGAGCGCGGCGAGATGCTCGCGGACGTCGCCCTGGAGGGCGAGTACGCCGACGGTGGTCACCAGCCGCGCTCCGCGAACTGGATCGACCTGGCCGGCTCGTCGACGTTGATCCCGACCATCGCCTCGCCGAGGCCGCGGGAGACCTTGGCGACAACATCGGGGTCGTCGTGGAAGGTGGTCGCCTTGACGATCGCCTCGGCGCGCTGGGCGGGGTTGCCGGACTTGAAGATGCCGGAGCCGACGAAGACGCCCTCGGCGCCGAGCTGCATCATCATCGCGGCGTCGGCCGGGGTCGCGATGCCGCCGGCGGTGAAGAGGACGACCGGGAGCTTGCCGTTGGCGGCGACCTCCTTGACCAGCTCGTAGGGAGCCTGGAGCTCCTTGGCCGCCACGTAGAGCTCGTCCTCGGCGAGTGCGGACAGGCGGCGGATCTCGCGCCGGATCGTACGCATGTGGGTGACCGCGTTGGAGACGTCGCCGGTGCCGGCCTCGCCCTTGGAGCGGATCATCGCCGCGCCCTCGGTGATGCGGCGCAGGGCCTCACCGAGGTTGGTCGCACCGCACACGAACGGGACGGTGTAGGCCCACTTGTCGATGTGGTTCTCGTAGTCGGCCGGGGTCAGCACCTCGGACTCGTCGATGTAGTCGACCCCGAGGCTCTGCAGCACCTGGGCCTCGGCGAAGTGGCCGATCCGTGCCTTGGCCATCACCGGGATGCTCACGGCCTCGATGATGCCGTCGATCATGTCGGGGTCGGACATGCGGCTCACGCCGCCCTGGGCGCGGATGTCTGCGGGGACGCGCTCGAGCGCCATCACCGCCACCGCCCCGGCGTCCTCGGCGATCTTCGCCTGCTCGGCGGTGACCACGTCCATGATCACGCCGCCCTTGAGCATCTCCGCCATTCCCCGCTTGACCCGCGAGGTACCCGTCTCATTCGTGCTTGTAGCCATGTCCCGATCGTAGGCCGGAAGCAGACGTACGCCTTCATCGGAAACCCCTGGTCAGGCCACTGTTCCCGAAGTGGACTGCTGCCGAGTCGGCGCGTCTGCCCCAGAATCTCGCGTCGAGTCGGCGCGTCTGTCCCAAGATTCAGGGTCGAGTCGGCGCGTCTGTCCCAGGTCCGTGGAGCAG
>NZ_JBOHDN010000160.1:0-58043 GCF_050699375.1 Nocardioides sp.
CGGACGTTGGTGCCGAGCTCTTCCACTACCGGACCAAGGACCAGGTCGAAGTCGACATCGTCCTCCAGACACCTGACCGACAGGTCATCGGGATCGAGGTCAAGGCCTCGTCGACGCCCAAGTCTGAGGACTTCCGAGGCCTGCGGCACCTCGCCGACCGCCTGGGTGACGACTTCCGTGCCGGGTACGTCCTGCACGCCGGGCAACGTACATTGCCGTTCGGCCCCAAACTCCGCGCGCTGCCGATCAGCGCGCTCTGGCAGGCAGGCGAAGGTTGAGCGAAGCAGGGTCGCGCAACCGCCCGTTCTGAGGTGTACTACTCCTACTGAGGCACCCGCTGGGGGTGCGTACGGAAGCCTCGGGAGGGCGAGACATGGGTAACGGCGACGAGCTCAGCGTCGACTACGACAAGCTGACCAAGGTTCACCAGAACCTGGAGGAGCAGAAGGGCCTGGTCGAGAGCCTCGACCTCGGGAGTGCGCCGGCCGCGGGTGCCTTCGGCGGTTCCGCGAAGGGCGAGTGGCTCGCCAACGCCGTGATCAAGGGCCACCAGAACATCAACCAGGCCAAGAAGGAGACCGTTCAGGGCCTGGAGACGTACGCAAGCGCGGTCACCGACGCCATCAACGACATCACCGAGACCGACGAAGGCGCAGCGATCGTCGCGAAGAAGATGGCCGACGCCCTCGCCGTGATGAGCAACCCGCTCGTGATCTTTGACAAGGAGTACGGCGGTAAGCGCCCAATGCCGATGTGAGGTCGTCCGGGCGGTCAGAGGACCTTGTACGTCGGCATGATCTGCGCGATCAGAGCCTCAGCGCCCTTGCGGTCGATGTCGGCTTTGTTGAAGTCCCAGGACATGGTGACTCGATCATCGCCGCCCGGTAGCACCGTGCCGTAGTGGTCCTGCCAGGTGTGCTCGTTCTCACCTTGGAAGTGATAGAAGATCGATCCGTTGATGGTCTCGTTCGGCAGCCGCTTCAGGTTCTTGAGGTCCTTCGCGAGCGCTTCCTCACGCAGATCAGCGAGTGCATCCACCGCGTCCTCGTCTTCTCCTTCGCCAGCATGGGGACCCGCCAACATGGTGCCGGCCCCTGGGGATATGCCTATCGAGTCCTTGGGCGCACGCATGGTCTGCGCTTGGTCTGCACTGGAGGACACGGTCCAGTCCGGGGGCACCTGGAGTTGAGCGAGATCAACAGACGCGACCTGCCAGTCCGAAGGAACCGATGGCGCACCTGACTCCTGTGCTCCGCTGGAGGACGCACTGGCGGATGCACCGTGCGTCGGTTCTGTCCGCGTACCCTCCGAGCCACACCCACCAGAGAAGCCTGCAACCGCCAAGACTAGACCGGCGATGATGATCGCCCGAGACATCCTCATGCGACCGAACTCTAGAGCAATGGATGAACAAGGATGACGACGCGGGTGGACGTGTTATCTAATAGGCTGCGGGGTCGACCGGACCCCATCTAGTCCGTTCGGGGGAAGTAATGCCGGTAAAGGGTCCGTGGATGGAACGTCTGGGCAGGTACGTCGCTGGCGCGGACCCAGCCGCGCTCGACATGTTGATTAACTCATGGGATACGTCCCGTGAGTTGTTCCGCGAGGCCGGAGAAACGCTCAAACAGAGTGGGAGCCGAGCTGAGGATGGGTTCTCGTCCTCGTCGATGTCGGGGCAGGCAGCCCGCCGCAACATGGAGGCGTCGGGGACCAAGACGACTGACAAGAGCGATGTGGTCAAGGCCGCTGTAGCAGCCCTCCAAGATGTGCGGGGCAAGGTCACCGCTGCGATGCGTGAGCATGCTCGACTCGAGGCAACGTTGCCGGCGTCCCATGGCGCCGCACCAGACGCCTCCAACCCGAAGTACTCTCAGGCTGGAACCGGCATTGACAGCGTGAAGGCGGCGCAGAACCAAAAGGATCTCCAGGCCGATCGTGCAGCCCACGCTGCCCGGGAGGCTGCAATCGCCGAGGCGGAGCGCATCGCTGCCCAGCACGTACAAGACGTGGACACCTCGGTCGACGAGGCCGAACCGAAGGTCAGAGCGCTCTATGACGATGGCAGCAATTCCGAACCCGTCCCGCCTGGCACCTCCGGATCGCCGGGGTCGGCAAGCCAGGTAGCAGCTGCACGCGAGCGCATGGCGAAGTACAACTCCGGCACCCTCTACCCCGGCGGCATGGGCCACGAGCTGATTGCCGAAGAGAAGGCCAACATCTCGGCATACGAGGCCGAGAACAAGCCCGAGTGGAACGGCAACGAGTGGATCAACGCCGACGGCTCAGCTGCCCCGGCAACCTCGTACGCCATGGTCGAGACCGCTGACGGCCTTGCCCCGCTGAGCGGCGGCACGGGCGGCATGTCCGCCCTCGCGATCGGCGGAGGTGGCGCCCTCCTCGGCGCCGGCGTGGCTAAGGCGATCGCGAGCAAGTTCGGCGCTGGTGCCGCCAAGGCAGCAACCGCTGGAGCTACCTCGAGGTCAGCTGGTGCCGCGAAGGCCGGCGCTGCTGGCGCTCGGGCCGGCGCCGGTGCTGCGGGTCGCGGTGCTGGCGCCCGCGGCGCAGGAGCAGGCGCGCGTGGAGCCGGTGCCCGAGGGGCGGGTGCTGCTGGACGCGGTGGCAGGGGTGGCCCTGCAGGTGCCGGCAGCCGTGCAGGTCGCGGCGGAGCCGCAGGTGCAGGCGGCCGCGGCGGCCGGAAGAAGGACGACCAGCAGAACAGCCAGGACCAGGACTGGCAGGCCGACTACACCGATGACTGGACCGACCCCAACTACAACGCGACCCCAACAGTCATTGGCGACGAGTGGAAACGCCGTCAGCCCAAACAGGACGACGGCGAGTAGTACAGCGCGATGTCGACCGACGGAGTCGGCGCGACTGTTAGTTGTCGCGCCAACTCCGTCGGCATTCAAGTACCCTGATGATGACGCCAAAACACTCGGGGGATGGCATGTCAGACCAGCAGGTCGTCAATCAAGTGAGCCCGCCTACAGGCTCGGTTGTGCGACCGCCCAGCATCAAGTGGGCGGTCATCGGGATGTGGCTCGGCGCCGCGATGACCGTGCTCGGCGTCTACGTCTTCTACCTCGAGCAGGTCGCGATCAACGAGAAGACGTTCGGGAGCGACTCCGCCGGCCTGGGCGGGTTTGCTGAGATGGGAATGATGATCTCGGTAGGGATCGCCGCCGTCCTTGCCGTGGCCGAGTTCGCACTGTGGGCCACCATGGCGTTGACGAACCAGTTCGGCTTCCCCTGGGCGAGGGTCGCCGCCACTGTCCTCGGCGTAGCGGGCTTCCTGTACGCCATCTTCGTCCTCGTCCTCTCGACGCTGTCGGATGCACTCTTCGCCACATCCATCGCCTACAACGTCGTCAATGAGGCCCTAGCCATAGCGATCTTGGTCCTGCTGTGGCGCCCGCCGTCGACAGCGTTCTACAGAGCTAGCAGGCTCCAGCGGGCGTGGCGCGTCGTCGTCGGCGAGGGAGATACCCGCCCGGTCGCGGCGGGTTCTCCACAGTGACGTGCGATTGCCATTGACCGCATCGTTGTCTCCATGCCAACTTTGCTTTGGGCTAGAACGCTCTTGTTTCCTCGGGTAGCCAGAATTTTCTGTGCTGAATGGTTTGAACTGCCGACTTCTGGGGAAGAAGAGGAGTAACCAACCACAACAGCACGGGGGATTGCGATGGGCGGGTACGAAGTCACGATCGAGGACCTACGACGCACGGCGGGCAAGTACGACGCCCTGCGCGAGGACCTCGGATCATCCAAGATGCCGGATTCGGCGCTTGGACCAGACCGGCTCGGCCACGTCGAGGTTGCCTCCTGGATGAAGGAGACGATGCAGGCGGCGAGGGACGTTCATCGGCAGTTGGGTGAGGGCCTGGGTTCGCTGTCCGAGTACCTCCGAACCAAGGCACGCCACTACGAGCAAGCAGACCTGGACAGCGCAGATCTGATGAAGCCTGGGCCATGGGCTGAGAGTGGCGGACACAGCAAGTTGACGCCGCTGTTGTACTCCCCCGGCCAGGGGACAGGCAGCTCCCAGCCACTCCCCAACATCCTAGGTGAAGGTGGCGCCCAGTTTTCGCCGCTGACCCCTCCGCCGTCGACTGCACGTGAGGCCGACTGATGGCACTCGCTGCGG
The DNA here is from genome assembly GCF_050699375.1 of Nocardioides sp. Taxonomy (GTDB): domain Bacteria; phylum Actinomycetota; class Actinomycetes; order Propionibacteriales; family Nocardioidaceae; genus Nocardioides. The sequence goes on from NZ_JBOHDN010000160.1 coordinate 4,151, forward strand.
GCGCTGAGCTCGGCGCGACGAATGATCCGAAAGCACTGGTTGTGGGAGACAAGGCTGCCGTCGCGGAGCGAGCCACCGCGATCCTTGATGAACAAAGGCGAATCGGAAGCCTGCTTGAGACCATTGAGAGTCTCGCCGTGCCCACTTGGGAAGGCGGCTTCGGCAAGGCTGGCTATGTCTACGAGATGGATCAGGAGGCGTCCAAATTCGGGGCCTACCGCGACACGCTGAAGAGCATGGGCACGAGTTTGAACACTTACGCCGACGCTCTTGGCACCGCACAGAATCGTGCACAGGATGCGATCGACAAGTGGAACGAAGGCGAGGCGGCTACCAAGAAGGCGCTCTCCGAGCACAACGCCGCCGTAGACGGATACAACGGACTGGTCGCTGCCCACAATTCTGCCATTAAGAGTGGTCAGACGGTCCCCCCAATAGGTCTCGCGCACCCCGGGGCGTTCGTCGATCCAGGTGAAGCGCTGCGCCAAGAAGCGAAGGAGATTCTTGCAGACGCGCGCGAGCAGTTGGACAGCGCGGGGAGTACTGCGACGAATCCCCCTGCGCAATCTTCTTCCTCAGGTTCCGGAGAGGGTTCTGGGCCAACCTGGTTTAAGGGCGGCAAGTTCAAGTTCCCGGGCGCCGAAGATTCAACGGGATTGAACCCTAGGGACCTCGCTGACTACCCGGACGGAGACTCCCGGAGTTGGGGTGACGCGGCCGGAGAAGACGGAGAGGAGGAAGGCAACTCGAAGAAGCCGTCGGTAAACGCAGAGGTGTCTGTCGTCAGTGGAGATGCTAAAGCCTCCGTCCTCAGTGCGGAGGGCAAGTCCGAAGGAAAGATCGGCGACTTGGAAGGCAAAGCTGGAGGCTCAGTTGACGTCTTAACGGTAGGCGCAGGAGGTGAGGTCAAGGTTGGAACCGATGGCGTCGCAGCTAGCGGCCAAGTCAACGCGCACTTGGTGCATGCCAAAGGCGAAGCTTCTGTCGACTACGGACCTATCGGCGCTCACGCGAAAGGGGAAGCGTACGTCGGCGCGGAGGCAAAAGCGTCAGTCGGCATTGGCAAGAATGGCATTCACGCTGGCGGTGAAGCGTTTGCTGGCGCGAAGATCACCGGCGAGGTCGGAGGGGACGTCGGCGGAGTCGGCGCTGGGGTAGAGGCAGAGGCGTGGGCGGGAGTTGGGGTCGCGGCAGACCTCGATGTCGGGATGAAGGATGGCAAGTTCACCCTCGGTGGCGAACTTGGCGCAGGTCTGGGCATCGGGGCAAAGATTGGGCCGAACGTTACCTTGGACTTCCCGAAGATGGCCGAGACAGGACAGGACATCGCGGAAGATGCAGGTAAGGTCGTTGATCAGGTGACGGTGTCGCCGAGTGAGGTTGCTGATGCCGGTAAGTCGATCGCCAAGGGCGTTGGGGGATTGTTCTCATGACAGATATTGCAGTGCTTCCGATCCCTATCCAGTTCGAGTTGCCAAACTCAGCGTGGCAGAGGGTGAATCCGCGAGATTACGACATTCCTAACGCTGCGTTCATGGCGGTCAGACCAGATCGGAGCGAAGCCTACACGCCGGTTATCACGATCAGTGGGGGGTTCCGCAGGGATACGGTGACGTTGGACGAGATCGCTGACGAGTCGATTGACGTGCTGCGGTCCGACGTCGGAAACGCGGCGTTGGTGAAGCGACGAGAAGCTGGTAGTGAGAACGTTCCGGCGGTCCTGCAGCTTCTTGAGGCGGACGCAAAGATCGACGGTCAACGCTTCGACCTTCAGCAGGCTCAGGTCGTCGAAGCGATCATCGACGTCAACGACAAGAGTAAGCGGATTGTGCTCATCTTCACGATGACAGGAACATATGCCCAGACAGAGCGTCTGGCGTCGGAGTTCGAGGACTTCATGGACTCTGTCGTGATTCTTCCCGGAGTCGAGTGAGGGGCGTCTTCGACCCGTACGTTGCATGATCGGGGCTAGGTCAGCAAGTAGTAGAGGCCTACCCCGATACCGGCGATCGCGAGGGCCGCAAGCGTGCCGAATCCGACGACAACGCCAATCAGCATCGACGTAGGCATCTTTTCTTTCAAGCCGAGCGACTTCGCGGCAGCTTTGATCATCTGCCGACTCTCTTCGGAGTTGAACTTAAAGCTGTAGACCTTGTCCAACTTGAAGTCATCGTTGATCGCGTACGCGGTTCCAAACGAGATATTATATGACCTGCCCACTGTTCGCTCGTAGGTGTAGTGCGCGGAAGGCACTCCCGCCGACCAACTGATCTCTACGTTGTCGTCGGTGATCGAATAGGTTGTGGCGTCGACCACTCGAACGTGGTGCACGTAGGTCTTCTTGAGTCCGGCACGGTTGAGAATTCCCCACCACTTGGCGTCGACAATGTCGATCTTTAGGTCGAAGCCCGTCTCGGTTGGTATCACGAGGTACGGGGAATCCTTTGTGAGCTGCTCAAGGTGGGCGTAGAGGGGTTGCGCGACTGACGGGGGTTGCAGCGGAGGCGTGGTCACTCTCTCCCGCCTTTGCAGTTGGCCGTGTTGATCCAAATATTCGTCATGCTTGACACCCTAGGGAGTTTGGCCGATCGCTGGGAAGACTAAGCGGCGGTGTGCACGGCCCTGAATTGGCTACTTCGCGAGAACCTCAGCCGAGAACTTAACGTCAGTTCCGTCCACGCCGGTCACCTTGACCTGTACAGGGAGTTCGTCGCTGCCCGCAGTGAGCGTGCACTTCATGGTCTCTCCAACCTTGCCCGTCAGGTCTTCGGGGCAGTCGATCTTGTCGGGCTTCTGACCCACCTGAGCTTCGAGTTGATCGGAGACTGTCTGCTCGAGGTCCTCTTTCGAAACTGTGGGTGTGCCGCAGGAGGCGAGCGTGAAGAGTGCAGCTGAAGCGACGGCTGCGGTGGCGATACGACGAAGCATCTGAGTCCCCTGTCCCGAGTTGTTGACGTGCGCCACTGTATGCGGCCACGAACTGATTTGTCTGCGTTAGACACGGATCGAGGCTCGTACGCGCCGCCAGGCCCATCAGCAGGCGTCGTAGACGTACGCGGCGTCGTCCTGGCCGAGTAGGTCGCGGTCGCGGAGGATGGTGAGCGGGGCGCGGGTGGGGTCGGCGCAGACGGCTTCGAAGGATAGGCCGGCATCGACCAACGAGTCGGGGTATTCGATCTGCAGCACGTGGGGGCCGTAGATGTCGGTGTAGGCGGCGCACTCGGAGTAGGCGCCGCACTCCTCGACGACGGCGAAGTCGAAGCCGAGGTCGTCGTGGGCGGTGCGGGCGGCTTCGGCGGCGTTCTTCTGGGCGATCGCTAGGCCGTGGTCGTGAGCAGCGGACAGGTAGGCCTCGGCGAGGGCGAAGGCGCCGTCACGAGAGATCGCGTCGAAGCGGGTCCAGGTGTCGAGGTTGTCGATCTCGACGGCGTCGAAGCCGTCATCGGCACACCCTTCGATGATCGGGGTGATGACCTCGAGGATCGACGTACGGGCGGTGTCGGTGGTGGGGTCGAGGACGATCTCGTCGGGCCAGTCGGGGTCGCGTACGGGCTCGCCGGAGGTGTCACGCAGCATGGCCTCGGGGCGGGATGACCAGTCCGAGCCGGGCTGGGTCTGGAAGCCGTTGACGTAGCAGACGCTGTAGGCGCCCTCGAGCGGGTCGGCGGCGGCGTCGCGTACGACGAGGTCGATCGGGGTGCCGTCGGACAGGTGGTCGGAGGCAACGCCGAGCTGGTAGTCGAAGACACCTTCGGTCGGTGGGAGGGTTGGTGACGGATCGGCTGCCGGAGTCGCAGTCGATCCGCAAGCTGCGACGGCGAGAAGGGCGATGAGCACGGCAAGGGCCGGGCTGCCATTGGCAACCCGGCCCTGCAAGCGTGGTCTCGACGAGCTCGACCACCGGTGCCGTTGCGTACGTGGTCTGGTCTCGACGGGCTCGACCACCGGATCGACGGTCAGTGGAGGACCGTCGGAGCGGCGGCGCCGTGCTCGGCCTTGTTCTTGGGCAGGAACCAGGCGGGGATGAGCGTGGCGAGCACCAGGATCGCGGCGATCACGAAGGTCGAGGAGAAGGCCTCGGCCATCTCGACCGGGATCGCCTTGAAGATCTCGGGCAGCTTGGCCGGGTCGAGACCCAGCGACGCGGCGGCCTCGCCGACCTTCTCCTGGTTGGCCGGGTCGGACATGAACTTCTCCAGGCCGTCCGAGGACACCCCGAGCTTGCCGGCGAGGTCACCGGCCGCGGAGACCGACTCCTTGCCGGAGAGCGCGTTGGTGAGCAGCACCGAGAAGAGCGCGGTGCCCGCGGAGGCAGCGACCTGCTGAACGATGTTCACCAGAGTCGTACCTCGAGCGATGGTGTGCTCGCGCAGCGTCGCCTGGGCAGCCGCGAAGGTCGGCATCATCGTGGCGCCCATGCCGAGGCCCATGATGAAGAGGGAGACCAGGAGATACCAGTAGGGAGTCGCCTCGTCGAGCCGCGAGAACATGAACATCCCGACGGAGATGGTGGTCAGGCCGCTGAGGACGATCTTGCCTGGGCCGATGCGGTCCGCGAGCATGCCTGCCAGTGGCATCGTGACCATCGCACCCAGACCCTGCGGGGCCATCAGCAGTCCGGCGTGGAGGGCGTCCTGGCCGCGTACCTGCTGGTAGTAGAGCGGGAACAGCAGCGAGGCACCGAAGAACGCCATCGCGAAGATCGCCAGAGTGATCACCGCGACGGTGAGCTCCTTGTTGCCGAAGAGGCGTACGTCGATCAGCGGGTGGTCGTTGCGTGCCGACAGCGCCCACGGGATGAACGCCGCGATCAGCACCAGGCCCGCGACCATGAACGAGAGGACCTTGGTGTCGAGCACCGTGCCGGCCTCGGGGATCGAGGAGACGCCGTAGAGGAACAGCGCCAGACCCGGAGACAGCAGGATCATGCCGAGGAAGTCGAAGGACTGCGACGGCTCCACGTGGTCCTTGGGCAGCGCCCGCCAGGCGTAGACCAGGGCGACGACACCGATCGGGATGTTGATCAGGAAGATCCAGTGCCACGAGGCGGAGTCGATCAGCGCGCCACCGATGATGGGGCCGAGGATCGGGCCGAGAAGCATGGGTACGCCCAGGATCGCCATCACGCGGCCGACCCGTTCGGGTCCGGCTGCGCGGGTCAGGATGGTCATGCCCAGCGGCATCAGCATGCCGCCACCGAGGCCCTGGAGGACCCGGAAGCCGACGAGCATCGGCAGCGTGGTGGCCAGCGCGCACAGCGCCGAGCCGAGCGCGAAGAGAACGATCGCGGTGATGTAGAGACGTTTGGTGCCGAACCGGTCGGCAGCCCAACCGGTCAGCGGGATCACCGTCGCCAGAGCGAGGGTGTAGCCCGTCATCGTCCACGCGACCTCGGCGGAGGTTGCGTTGAAATCGCGCTGGAAGGTCTCCAGTGCGACGGAGACGACGGTGATATCGAGGATCGACATGATCGATCCGAGCACAACGACGCCCGCAATGATGAGCACGCTCTTGTCGAGGTGGTCGTCGGACGCCTGAGGCTGGGCAGAGAGGTCTGTCACGAGTTCACAGCCTACGGGGGTATTTGTTGTGGTCCTAACCCATATTTTGCAATTGATTCGTGAGCCGGATCACGCTCATGAGGTGCCGCGACGCGCGGCCCCGGCAAGCATGAATGCCTTGATCACCCGGTAGACCGGGCGGATCAGCCAACCGGGCAGCGTGCCGTGGCGCTCCTCCTCCCAGACCCGTGCCCGCGGATGTGACTGCAGCATCCGGTCGATCAGCGGCGGCGAGCCCGCCGGCGGTGCGCCGGCGAGCATGTCGATGCGGCACACGTGCTTGATGTTGGCGTACCCGTACTGCTCCGGGTTGACCAGCCGCAGCGGAGCGCCGTGATCGCCGTCGAGCGGCCGGCCACCGAGCCGATCGGCGAGCAGGACGTTGCCGGCCAGGAGATCCTCCAGCTCGGCCACGAAATGTTCGTCGTCGAGGCCGCGCACCAGGACGTGGGTCACGGTCGTGCCCGGTGCGACGGCCGGTGCGACGTACCGCTGATAGACGTCGGCGAATGCGACGCCCTCCCAGTGCAGGCCGGTCGCCGACCAGCCGGCGACGCAGTGGAAGTCGGCATCGAGCTCGCGGCGATCGGCGCCGACGAGCTCGTCCAGGGAGACCTCGATCGGCGCCGGAAGCACTCCGCCGAAGACCACTGTCGGATGTTCGCTCACCGTGGGTGGGGGCTGGTCGAGACGTCGCCCGAAGCGTGGGAAGTAGTCGATTCGGCGCTGGCCGGGAGGGAGGGTGCCGCGGGGGTGGGTGGTGTCGGTGGTCATGTTTTTCACCGTCGCAGAGCCCAGCATCGTGCGCCTCAACCTTTGGGGGCGAAGGTCTCATCCTCGAGGATGAGGAGTTTCGGCGGGCTCGGGCATCGTGCCCCGGGTCTGCTGGTCGGTGGGGGCGGCTACGGTCGAGGCATGTCCTTCGTCCCAGTCACCGGTCGCGCGGTCTTCCGGCCCGCGCAGCCGCCGCGGGACTCGGCGGTCGAGTTCGTGGATTCACGCAGGTCGGTGTCGTTGCCGATGCGGGCCGCGCTGCCGGTGTTGAAGAAGGCGTACGCAGCCTCTGACCTGCATCCTTCGGTCGCTCTGGTCGCTTCGGCAGCGCATCTCGGACTCCGGTTCGTGGCCGCGGGACAGCTGGAGCCGGACGGTGGCTCGTGGGCGGTGCGGTATGCGCCCGAGGACGACGAGCGGGTGAAGCTGCTGGCCGAGTCTCGGGCCTATGACGACCTCGATGGTGAGTCCGCGGAGCTGCTGGTGCGGGAGATCGTGGCGGCGGTCGCGGACGCGGTGCCGACCTCTGCGCCGAAGGCTGCCGGGTCGGGGGTGTTCCGGGAGTCGTTGCAGTCCCGGTTGTCGCGCTATCGGACCGACGAGGGGCCGGTGACGGCCGCGCTGCCGTCGTTGGTGCGGCTCTCGTTCCGGGTCGAGTCGCCGGAGGAGGACCTGCTCGCGGGGTCGCTGACGTTGGTGCCGCAGGTGCACGACGAGGCCGATCCGCTGCACGTGGCCGATGCCTCGCGGTTGTGGGACGAGAGCGACGATCACGGGTTCGGCCCGCGGGCGCGTACGCATGCGCAGGTTGCCCTTCGCGGCGCCGCCGAGGCCTGGCCCGTGCTCGATCGGCTGCTCGACCTGCCGGTGCCTTCCGCGGTGACCCTGTCGACCGATGAGGTCGTGGGCCTCCTCGAGGACGGGGTCGAATGGCTCAAGGAGCGTGGCATCGACGTCCTCTGGCCGCGGTCGCTGTCGCGGGACCTGACGACGTCGGTCGCGGTTGACCGGGCGCCCTCCTCGTCGACGGGCGCATCGACGGCCGCGCGCGAGGACCTGATGCGGGAGTCGCCCCTGGGCGAGAAGGGTCTCTTCGCCTTCCAATGGCAGATGGCGCTCGGCGGCGAGCCGCTCGATGCCGCCGAGATGGACGCGCTGGCGGCCGCCGCGGGGCCGGTGCTCCGGCTGCGGGGGTCCTGGGCGGTCGTACATCCCTCCGTTCTTCGTCGTGCGCGCAAGCGGCTGCTCAAGCGGATCACCGGCGGGGAGGCCCTCGCCGTCGCCCTGACCGGGCAGGTGCCGGACGAGGTCGCGGAGGCTGCCCCGGGCGAGAAGGTGATCATCGGGGCCTCGATCGGACGGCTGCGGGACCAGGTGCTCGAGGCGACCTCCGGGCCCGCGGTCGAGGTGCCGGCAGGGCTGCGGGCGACGATGCGGGGCTACCAGGTCGAGGGCCTGACCTGGCTGGCCGGGATCACGTCGCTGGGGCTCGGTGGATGCCTGGCCGATGACATGGGGCTCGGGAAGACCCTGATGGCGATCGCGCTGCACCTGCATCGACAGAACGAGCACGCCGGTCCCACGCTGGTGGTCTGTCCGGCGAGCCTGTTGGGCAACTGGGAGGCCGAGCTGGCCAGATTCGCACCCGAGGTGGAGGTGCGGCGTCACCATGGCGCGGCCCGCGATCTCGAGGGCGCGACCGGCGTGGTGCTGACGACGTACGGGACGATGCGGCGCGACGTCGGGCTGCTGTCGGTGGTGCCGTGGGGTCTCGTCGTGGCCGACGAGGCGCAGCACGTCAAGAACGCCGCCTCCGCGACCGCGAAGGCGCTCCGCGAGATCCCCACCCATGCCCGGGTGGCGCTGACCGGGACGCCGGTGGAGAACAACCTCACCGAGCTGTGGGCGCTGCTCGACTGGTGCGTGCCCGGGCTGCTGGGCAGCAGGCTGGCCTTCCGGCGGGCCTGGGCGAGCCAGATCGAGGCCGGTGCGGACGTCGGGAAGGCGCGGGAGTTCGCGTCGCTGGTCGGCCCGTTCCTGTTGCGGCGGCGCAAGTCGGACCCCGGGGTGGCGCCCGAGCTGCCGCCCAAGACCGAGACCGACCACCTGCTGTCGCTGACGCGGGAGCAGACGGTGCTCTACGAGGCCTACGTACGCGACGCGATGGCCCGGATCGAGCGGCTCGACGCCGATGACCCGCAGCGCCGTGGGCTGGTGCTGAGCCTGCTCACCGGGCTCAAGCAGATCTGCAACCATCCGGCTCACTTCTTGAAGCAGGAGGGTGGGCGGATCGCGGGCCGGTCGCAGAAGATCGACCTCGTCGACGAGCTGTTGTCGACCGTGATCGCCGAGTCGGGGGCGGTGCTGATCTTCACGCAGTACGTCGCGATGGCCCGGCTGCTCTCGGCGCACTGGTCGGCGGCCGGTGTCTCGCACCAGTTCCTCCACGGAGGTACGCCGGTGGCCGAGCGCTCGCGGATGGTCACGCGCTTCCAGGACGGTGAGGTGCCGGTCTTCCTGCTCTCGCTGAAGGCCGGCGGGGTCGGGCTCAACCTGACCCGCGCCGACCACGTGATCCATGTCGACCGGTGGTGGAACCCGGCGGTCGAGGACCAGGCCACCGACCGGGCCCACCGCATCGGGCAGACCCGCACGGTGCAGGTGCACCGGCTGATCACCCAGGGCACGATCGAGGAGCGCGTCGCGGAGCTCCTCGAGCGCAAGCGGGTTCTGGCCGACGCGGTCCTCGGGCGCGGCGAGGCGGCGTTCACCGAGCTCTCCAACGCCGACCTGCGCGAGCTGGTCAAGCTCGGTCCGCAGAAGCGCCAGAGGCGCCGCCGGATCGCGTCATGAGCGAGCGCCAGCGAACGACGGCGAGTGGCGTACTCACCTTTGCGCGGGAGCCGCACCGGCGCGGCGCGATGCGGGTGGACTCTTGGTGGGGGCGAGCGTTGCTGCGCGCGATCGAGGAGAGGGCGTACGACGACAACCAGCTCACCGGGGCTCGTGCGCTCGCCCGCTCGGGGCGGATCGGCGGGCTGGTCGTCGAGGCCGGTCGGTTCGCGGCAGCGGTCGAGGACGAGCGTGGGCTGTGGACGGTGACCGGCGCGGTGCCGGTACTGGACGCGGACTCCGCGGCCGCACTGTCGGAGGTGGTCGGTGCCTCGACGTCGCGGATCGAGGCGCTCCTGGCCGGGGAGCTGCCGCTGGACGTTGCCGAGCACGCCGAGGAGGCCGGGGTCGAGCTGGTCCCCTATGGGGACGAGCTGTCGGTGACCTGCACGTGCGGGCACTGGCACTCGGTGTGCGGGCACTCGCTCGCCGTGCTGCACCAGCTCTGCTGGGTGGTCGACCGTGACGCCTCCGTCCTGCTTCAGCTGCGCGGGGTCGCCCGCGATGAGCTGCTGGGGCGGCTGCGTCAGCACCGCCGCCGGTCGGCTGCGCCCGATGCTGTCCGGGCCGGCATGGCCGGCGGACCCGGCGAGCCGACACGGGATCAGGTCGACGATGTCGAGATCGCGCTCGATGCGGTGCTTCGCGCGCGTCACATGCTCGAGGAGTGAACTCGGTAGTGAATCAGCGCTAACCTCGAGGAATGACCCTTCGACAGGATCAGGACATCGCTTCGGCCCCGACGAAGACCAGGCGCGAGCAGATCCTGGAGTCCGCGGCGGAGCTCTTCGCGGCGCGTGGCTTCCACGGTGTCTCCGTCTCCGAGCTCGGCGCCGCGTGCGGCATCTCCGGCCCCGCGCTCTACAAGCACTTCCCGAGCAAGGACGCGATGCTCGCCGAGATGCTCGTCTCCATCTCCCAGGAGCTCCTCCGCGAGGGGCGAGCCCGGGTGAAGGCCGCCTCGGGCACCTCCGCGGCCATCGAGGCGCTGATCGACTGGCACGTCGACTTCGCCCTTCGCGACCGGGCGCTGATCGTCGTCCAGGAACGCGACTGGCAGTCTCTCCCGCACGAGGCGCGCGAGCAGGTGCGCACACTGCAGCGGAAGTACGTCGACGTCTGGGCCGACCAGCTCCGCGACCGAGACCCCTCGCTGTCCCTCGACACCGCTCGCGCCATGGCCCACGGCGTCTTCGGCCTGATCAACTCCACGCCCCACAACCGGGTCCTTCCCGCCGAGCCAACGCGATCCGTACTGACCAAGATGGCCCGAGCCGCCCTCACTGAGTAGTCAACCCTGCCGGCCGGCCGAGAAGTCACTCCTGCCGGCCGAGAAGTCACTCGAGTGCCAACTCGGCCTGCATTTGTGACGGGAAGGTCAATCGGTCTAAGCAACGTGGACTCAGGCTGCTGAGGCTAGCAAGTGGGCCATGCGTTGTGCTGGGGTCTCTAGGTCGAGGGTGGGTCGGGGTCGCTGGTTGAGGGTGGCTGCGATGCGGGCGAGGTCTGCGGCGGTGTGGACCGAGAGGTCGGTGCCTTTCTCGAACCAGTGCCGCAGAAGCCTGTTGGTGTTCTCATTGGTCCCGCGCTGCCAGGGCGAGTGTGGGTCGCAGAAGTAGACCTGGGTGGCGAGCTGGACCTGGATGTCTTGGTAGCGGGCCATCTCGACACCACGGTCCCAGGTGATCGAGCGTCGCAGATGCTCGGGGAGCTGGCTCATCTGCTCGATCATCGCGGCGGCCACGGTGGCTGCATCGTGGCGCTCGGGCAGGTGCAGCAAGATCGTGAATCTGGTGGAGCGTTCGACCAGGGTCCCGATCGCGGAGCCACCACCAGCACCGATGATCAAGTCGCCTTCCCAGTGACCGGGCACGGCACGATCGGCGGCCTCGGCCGGCCGTTGGCTGATCGTGAACGCCTCGGTGTACAACCCCGGGCCCCGACGGGTCTGGGTCCGGGAGACACGTGCCTTCCGTTTCAGCGAGAGGTGTCGGTGCAGATCGGCCCGCAACGTGCCCCGGGTCTGCACGTAGAGCGCTTGGTAGATCGTCTCGTGACTCACTCGGGCCATCCTCGCACCAGCATCGTGGCCAGGGTGGTCAGCACGCAGCACCCGAGCTATCAGACCCGGTGACCACCCATCGACGAGCCAGGACTCGATCCGAGCCCTCAACCCGGGATCCTGGACCAGTTTCGGGGTCTTGGCACGGCGCCGCTGCTCGTGCGCGGCCCGATGCGCCAGCCCCGGATGATAGGTGCCATCAGGGCCACTGTTACGGGCGATCTCCCGGCTGATCACCGACCGGTTCCGACCCAGATGCCCAGCGATCTTCACCTGGCTCCAGTCCTCCTTCAACCCGGTCGCGATCACCGCACGGTCATCAGCGGTCAACGCCCGCCGCTGTGCCACGCCCGCCACGTGGATCTTGCCTGGATCGTTCGGGTCATCGGCCGGCCGAGCACCCAGCCCACCGACAGCCCCCATGCGCACCGGGATCATCACCGGGCAAGACTGACGCCAACGCTTCCGGGCACCCTGCCGCGACACACCCACAGCAGACGCGGCCTGCAGCAGCGACGTACCCGAACACGCCAGATCGAAGAACCGCGACCACACCTCTGCCGGATAAGCCACCGCAACACTCCTTCATCAGGGATGTTGCTTAGACCGCTGGATTCCGCCGACTACTCGACCTGCGAAAGTGACTTCTCGGCCTGCAGAAGTGACCTCTCGGCGAGGGTTCGTCAGGCGTGCTGGGTGACCGGCTTGAAGGAGGGCCGGGTGGCCTCGTACGTGGCGATGTCGTCCTCGTGGGAGAGGGTGATCCCGACGTCGTCGAGGCCCTCGAGGAGGCGCCAGCGGGTGTAGTCGTCGATGTCGAAGGAGTCCTCGATGGCGTCAGGCCCACTGTCCCCATTTTCCAGGGCCGCACGTACGGTGCGCGACTCGAGGTCGACGGTGATCTGCGCGCCGGGGTTGTCGTCGAGGTAGTCCCACAGCCTCTGGACGACCTTCTCGTCGACCTTGGCGGCGACCAGGCCGGCCTTGCCGGAGTTGCCACGGAAGATGTCGCCGAAGCGGCTCGAGATGACGACGCGGAAGCCGTAGTCCATCAGGGCCCAGACGGCGTGCTCACGCGAGGAGCCGGTGCCGAAGTCGGGGCCGGCGACGAGGACGGAGGCCCCGGCGTACGCCTCGTTGTTGAGCACGAACGACGGGTCGTTGCGCCAGGCCGCGAAGAGACCGTCCTCGAACCCGGTGCGGGTCACCCGCTTGAGGTAGACCGCGGGGATGATCTGGTCGGTGTCGACGTTGCTGCGGCGCAGCGGAACCCCGACGCCGGTGTGGGTGGTGAACTTGTCCATGATTGAGGCGCTCCGTGGTCAGGCTCGGGCGAGAGCGATGTCGGCCGGGGACGAGAGGGTGCCGCGTACGGCGGTGGCGGCGGCCACCTCCGGCGAGACCAGGTGGGTGCGACCACCCTTGCCCTGACGTCCCTCGAAGTTGCGGTTGGAGGTCGAGGCGCTGCGCTCGCCGGGAGCGAGGATGTCGGGGTTCATGCCCAGGCACATCGAGCAGCCCGCACCACGCCACTCGGCGCCGGCGTCGAGGAAGATCTTGTTCAGACCCTCCTCCTCGGCCTGGAGGCGTACCTTGGCCGAGCCCGGCACCACCAGGAAACGGGTGCCGTCGGCGACCTTGTGGCCCTGGATGATGTCAGCAGCGGTACGCAGGTCCTCCATGCGTCCGTTGGTGCAGGAGCCGAGGAAGACGGTGTCGATGTGGACCTCGCGCATCGGCGTACCGGCCTCGAGGCCCATGTAGGTCAGGGCCTTCTCGGCCGCGACCTTCGCGTCGGCGTCCTCGAAGTCGTCGGGGCTCGGGACGGCGGCACCCAGCGGGACGCCCTGGCCCGGGTTGGTGCCCCAGGTGACGAACGGGGTGACCTCGGCCGCGTCGAAGACGATCTCCTCGTCGAAGACCGCGTCCTCGTCTGTGACCAGGGACTTCCAGTGCGCGACGGCCTGGTCCCAGTCGGCGCCCTTAGGGGCCTCGGGCTTGTCCTTGATGTAGGCGAAGGTCGTCTCGTCGGGGGCGATCAGACCAGCCTTCGCACCCCACTCGATCGACATGTTGCAGATCGTCATCCGGGCCTCCATGGAGAGCTCGCGGATGGCCTCGCCGCGATACTCCACGATGTAGCCCTGGCCGCCACCGGTGCCCGTCTTGGAGATCAGGGTGAGGATCAGGTCCTTGGCGCTCACACCCTCGGGCAGCGCACCGTTGACCGTGACCGCCATCGTCTTCGGCTTGTCCTGCATCAGCGTCTGGGTCGCCAGCACGTGCTCGACCTCGGAGGTTCCGATCCCGAACGCGATCGCGCCGAACGCACCGTGCGTGGAGGTGTGCGAGTCACCGCAGACGATGGTCATGCCCGGCTGGGTGAGCCCGAGCTGCGGCCCGACCACGTGCACGATCCCCTGCTCCGCGTCACCGAGGGGATGGAGACGTACGCCGAACTCCTCGGTGTTCTTGCGAAGCGTCTCGACCTGCGTGCGGCTGACCGGGTCGGCGATCGGCTTGTCCCAGTCGAGGGTCGGGACGTTGTGGTCCTCGGTGGCGATGGTGAGATCGGGGCGGCGCACCTTACGGTTGGCCAGGCGCAGGCCCTCGAAGGCCTGGGGGCTGGTCACCTCATGGATGAGGTGGAGGTCGATGTAAAGGAGATCAGGCTCTCCCGCGGTCGACCGGACGACATGCTCGTCCCACACCTTCTCCGACAAGGTCCTGCCCATGACACGGTCTCCATCTGGCATCTTGGTCTGTGACGGAAGGGCGGCTGCGAATGTCAGATCCGCCACTTCCAGGTTGCTCTACCGAGCCTAACGTTGCATCTCAGGTTCTGAGAAGTTAGTCTTGCGATATGGACAGTTCCAGCGGTGTGGGCGTGCTCGACAAGGCCGCCCTTGTGCTCACAGCTCTCGAATCCGGCCCGGCGACCCTGGCAGGTCTGGTGGCCGGGACGGGCCTCGCCCGCCCCACCGCACACCGGCTGGCGGTCGCACTCGAGCACCACCGACTGGTCGCCCGCGACATGCAGGGACGCTTCGTCCTGGGTCCGCGACTGGCCGAGCTCTCCGCCGCCGCCGGCGAGGACCGGCTGCTGGCGACCGCCGGCCCGGTTCTGGCGCGACTGCGCGACATCACCGGCGAGTCCGCGCAGCTGTGGCGGCGCCAGGGCGACTTCCGTGTCTGTGTCGCCGCAGCCGAGCGCCCTTCCGGCCTGCGCGACACGATCCCGGTCGGCTCGCAGCTGACCATGCGCGCCGGGTCGGCCGCTCAGATACTGATCGCGTGGGAGGACCCCGAGCGCCTCCACCGCGGTCTGCAGAACGCCGCCTTCTCCGCAGCCGCTCTCTCCGGCATCCGCCGCCGTGGCTGGGCTCAGTCGATCGGTGAGCGCGAGGCCGGCGTCGCGTCTGTCTCCGCTCCCGTCCGCTCCCCCGGCGGCAAGGTCATCGCCGCCGTGTCCGTCTCCGGACCCCTCGAGCGCCTCACCCGCCAGCCGGGCAAGATGCACGCCCCCGCGGTCCTGGCCGCCGCCGACCGACTCTCGGAGTCGCTCCGGCGGGCCGCGGCGGAGTAACAGCTGTCACTCCAGCCCCATGGATACCCGGTCGACCGGGTATCCCTGGGACCTCACCCGCAGATCCGACGAACAGCCTCGTGTACGGCCCGGAAGTCATCCGCCCTCGTCTGATCGTCAGACGATCCGACGATCGCGGCGACCTCGTACACGTCGAAGAGCTCGGGCTCGGCCTCCTCGAGGTCGCCGGCGACCAGCACCACGACACCCGCCGCCGTGCTCTCGGCGAACCGGACCGACCAGGTGGGCTGCTGGAGCCCGCCGACCCGTTCGATCGTGCTCTTCGCCTCCTCGCTCGAGACATCCTGGGTGCAGGTCACGCCTTGGTCGACCAACAGCTCGCCATCGGCCGGATCGGCGCCACCCACCTCGCTCGCGCCCACCGCGCTGGCGCCTCCACCTCCGGCGGGCTCCTCGTCGCTACCGCACCCGGCGAGCGCGCCCACGAGCAAGGCGACCACCAGAGACGTACGCCACGCCTGCAGGCCCGACATCAGAACAGCACGCCGCTCTCCAGACCCAGCAGCGTCGTCTTACGGTCCAGGCCACCGGCGTAGCCGGTCAGCGATCCGTCGGCACCGACGACGCGGTGGCACGGGATGACGATGGGGATGGGGTTCCTGCCGTTGGCGAGACCGACGGCGCGGGCGCCGTGGCCGGTGAGTGAGAGACGGCCGGCGATCTGGCCGTAGGAGCAGGTGGTGCCGTACTCGATCTCCTGCAGCTGACTCCAGACGCGCCCCTGGAATTCGGTCCCGGACGGAGCCAGCGGGAGGTCGAAGGTGATCCGGTCGCCCGCGAAGTATTCGGCGAGCTGCCGGGCGCACTCGACCAGCAACGGGTCATCGTCGGTCCGCTCCCCGCGCGGGCGATCCTCGGCGTACGTCGCCGGCATGAAGTCGATCGCGGTGATCGCGCCGTCGTTCGCGACCAGCCGAAGCTGACCGACGGGTGAGTCGATGAGAGTCCACATCAGAGTTCCTCCAAGGCAGTGAGTGATGTCCACAGGTAGAGCAGGGCGTAGGAGCGCCACGGCCGCCACGCGACCGTGTCCGTTTCGAGGGCGTCGAGAACGGCCAGCGCTCGCCTGATGCCGACATCTGTCGGCAGGAAGAGGTCGGGGTGGCCCAGAGCCCGCAGAGCGACGTAGTCGGCGGTCCACGGACCGACGCCGGGCAGCCCCATCAGCTGCTCGTGCACGACGTCGCGGTCGGTGCCACGGTCCAGCTGGAGCTCGCCGGCGGCGAGAGCGGCGGCCAGGCCGGTGACCGCTCGCCCACGCGAGCGCGGCATCGGCAGGCTCGCCGGGTCGGCGGCGGCGAGCACGTCCGCGGCCGGGAACAGGTGGGTGAGCCCCTCGATGTCGGTCGTGATCGGGCGGCCGTGGTCGGCGACGATCCCCGCCAGCACGGTGCGCGCCCCGGCGACCGAGACCTGCTGTCCCACGATCGTACGCAGCGCCAGCTCGCCCCCGTCGACGGTGCCCGGCACACGCAGTCCCGGCAGCGCCGCGGCCAGCGGCCCGATCACCGGGTCGGCGGCGAAGACGTCGGCCACCGCACGCGGGTCGCAGTCTGCGTCGAGCAAGCGTCGGGCCCGCTCGACCGCCGCCGTGGTGTCGCGCAGGTCGGCGAGCTTGAAGGTCGCGTGCACGAACCCGGTCTCCCCCTCAGGGATGTCGGTGAGCTCGATCCGCAGCGTGCCCGGCCCGTTCGGGAGATCGAGCGTGCGGGCGAACCAGAGGCGCCCGTCGTCGATTCCCGCGACCTCGACACCCGGCACCAGGTGGTCGCGCAGGAAGGCATGCAGCGCCCGGCCCGCGAACGGCGTACGCACCGCCAGCCGCAGCGCGATCGTGCCGTCGGCCCCGCGCCGCGAGCCGCGTCGCCCGCGAAGCTCGGTCGGCGAGGCCGCGTAGACCTCTCGAACGGTGTCGTTGAACTGGCGTACGCTCGAGAAGCCCGCCGCGAAGGCGATGTCGGCGAAGCCGAGCTCGGTGGTCTCGACCAGTGTCCGAGCGGTCTGCGCCCGGCGGGCACGCGCCAGGGCGAGCGGCCCGGCACCGAGCTCGGTGGTCAGCAGCCGGGTCAGATGGCGTGGCGAGTAGCCGACCCGGCGGGCCAGCCCCTCGACGCCCTCCCGGTCGACGACGCCGTCGGCGATCAGCCGCATCGCCCGCCCGGCGAGCGTCGCCACCACGTCCCACTCGGGGCTGCCCGGCGTGGCATCGGGACGGCAGCGCTTGCAGGCTCGGTAGCCGGCCGCCTGGGCGGCCGCCGCGGTCCGGTGGAAGGAGACATTCGCGATCGCCGGCGTACGTGCCGGGCACGAGGGTCGGCAGTAGATTCCGGTCGAGGCCACTGCCGTGTAGAAGATCCCGTCGAAGCGCCGATCGCGCGAACGAACGGCGCGGTAGCACGACTCGAGATCGAGTCCGCTCACGCTTCCGTTCACGCTGGTTGTTCCGTCCATGTCATCAATACTGCCGTCTTTGGAACGGTTTTACGCGCGGATTTCGGACAGGGCCTTCCTCATGGTTTCACAATGTCGTTACCTGAAGCAGCAACCTCTCGGCTCGCTGGAGCGTAGAACCAGTGAGGGCTGCTCGAGCAGTCCGATGAGGAGGGAGGGCGATGGGGACCAAAGCTTGGTCCGGCACGCGTACGGTCGTGCTGACCGTGGTGGTCACGATGCTGTTCCTCGCGGCCGGCACGGGGGTCGCCACGTGGGCGTTCTACGGCCACCTCAACCGCAACCTCGGCACCGGCGGTGACATCCACCATCTCCTCGACGAACCGAAGGAGGCCGACGACGGACCCAAGCAGCCGCTCAACATCTTGATCCTCGGCACCGACGGCCGCGACTGCGAGGGCTGCTCGATCGACGGCGAGAGCGGAGTGGGCGGCTCCGACAGCACGATCCTGCTGCACGTCGCCGCCGACCGGAAGTCGGCCTACGGGGTCTCGATCCCCCGCGACGCGATCGTCGACCGTCCCGAGTGCACCGCCGACGACGGCGACAAGATCGGCGAGGCCACCGACGTGATGTGGAACGAGGCGTACGCCCTCGGCGGCCCGATCTGCACCGTCCGACAGACCGAGCTGCTGACCGGGGTGCCCATCGACCACTACCTCGCCCTCGACTTCGCCGGGTTCCGCGGGATGGTCGACGCCGTCGGCGGCGTCACGGTCTGCATCCCGGAGGCCATCGACGACGAGGAGCACAACATCTTCCTGCCCGCAGGCACCCAGAACCTGCGCGGCAAGCAGGCGCTCGACTACGTACGCAACCGCTCCTCCACCCCGAACGCCGACCTGGGACGGATGCGCCGCCAGCAGCACTTCCTCTCGGCCCTCGCCACCAAGGTCCTCTCCGCCGGCACCCTGACCCGCCCAGGCCGGCTGGCCGCGTTCAGCACCGAGCTGTCGAAGTCGATCACCACCGACATCGACTCCGTCGCCGGCCTGGCCGACCTGGCCGCCGAGATGCGCAACATCAAGCCGACGGGCATCGAGTTCGTGACCGTGCCCAACGCCGGCTTCCCCACCGACGATCCCAACTGGGGCCGGCTGCGGATCCTCCCGGAGTCGGACGAGCTGTGGGAGCGGATGCTGGCCGACCGACCGCTCCACGACTCGCCCGCCTCGCCCAGCGGCACTCCGAGGCCCTCCGAGACCCCGAGCAGCCCAGGTGCGGACACCTCGCCCTCGGGTCTCCCCACCGACACGACGACCCCCGCGGACAAGGAGAAGGACGCCGCCGACAACGGCCTGTGCGCACCTGCCTGAACGTGATGTGATCCACTCTGGTCATGACCAACACCACGGTTCCCGTCGGGGTCGGCGCCCTCACCTTCGACCAGGTAGTCGCCGTCGCCCGTCACAACGCAACGATCACCCTCACCGACGAGTCCCTGGACGCGATGGCCACCAGCCGGGCGCTCATCGAGGAGCTCGCCCACGACACCCGGCCCCACTACGGGATCTCGACCGGGTTCGGTGCCCTCGCCAACACCTCGATCCCGCCCGAGCACCGCGCCCAGCTGCAGGCCTCGCTGGTCCGTTCGCACGCGGCGTCCTCGGGCGCCGAGATCGAGAAGGAGGTCGTACGCGGCCTCATGCTGCTCCGCCTCTCGACCCTGGCGACGGGGCGGACCGGAGTGCGCCCCGAGGTCGCCCAGACCTACGCCGCGCTGCTGAACGCGCAGGTCACGCCCGTGATCGGCGAGTACGGCTCCCTCGGCTGCTCAGGTGACCTTGCCCCGCTGGCGCACTGCGCCCTGGCGGCGATGGGCGAGGGCGACGTACGCAACGCCGACGGTGAGCACATGAACGGCGCCGACGCGCTGGCCGCCGCCGGGATCACTCCGGTCGCGCTCCGCGAGAAGGAGGGGCTGGCGCTGATCAACGGCACCGACGGGATGCTGGCCATGCTCATCCTGGCGCTCGCCGACCTGGACGCCCTGGTCGCCACCGCCGACATCGCCGGAGCGCTCAGCATCGAGGGCCTCCAAGGCACCGACAGCGTCTTCGCCGAGGACCTCCAGGCGCTGCGTCCGCACGCCGGGCAGGCGACGTCGGCGGCCAACATCCGCAACGTCCTCGCGGGCAGCGGCATCGTCGCCGACCACCGTGGCACCGGATTCACCCGGGTGCAGGACGCCTACTCGCTGCGCTGCGCGCCCCAGGTCCACGGCGCGGTGCGCGACACCATGTCCCACGCCGCCCGGGTCGCCGAGACCGAGCTCGCCAGCGCCGTCGACAACCCCGTGGTCACCGTCGACGGCCGCGTGGAGTCCAACGGCAACTTCCACGGAGCACCGATCGGCTACGTACTCGACTTCCTGGCCATCGCCACCGCCGACCTCGCCTCGATCTCCGAGCGCCGCACCGACCGCTTCCTCGACAAGTCACGCAACCACGGGCTGCCGCCGTTCCTCGCCCATGACCCCGGGGTCGACTCCGGGCACATGATCGCGCAGTACACCCAGGCCGGGATCGTCTCCGATCTCAAGCGCCTCGCGGTCCCGGCATCGGTCGACTCGATCCCGACGAGCGCGATGCAGGAGGACCACGTCTCGATGGGCTGGAACGCCGCCCGCAAGCTCCGCCGCGCCATCTCCGGGGCGAGGCAGGTCGTCGCCATCGAGATCCTCACCGCCGCCCGAGCGATCGACATGCGCGCGCCCGAGCGCCCCGGCCCGGTCGGCGCCGCGCTGGTCGAGGAGATCCGCAAGCTCGTCCCCTCCCCCGGCCCCGACCGCTACCTGTCGCCCGACATCAAGGCGGTCGTCGGCCTCGTCGCGACCGGCACGCTCCTGGACAAGGCTCGCGATCTCGCGGACATCCGCTGATCGACGTGCCTGAGCGGTGCCACTTTCCCGCCATGGTGGGAAAGTGGCACCGCACGCACCCGTTTCCCCGCGCCATTTTCCCGCCATGGCGGGAAGATGCGCCCTCCGACGTCGCATTGATCGCGGAGCACCTCGCGGGCTCTGGAAGGACGGACTCCTACGATGACCCCACCGACCTGGTCGATCCGCTCCGCAACCCCGGCCGACGCGGAGGCGTGCGCCAAGATCTACGAGCCGTACGTCCTCGCCACCGTCGTCTCCTTCGAGACCGAGCCACCCACGCCGGAGGAGATGGCACACCGCATCGGGTCGGCCCTCGAGACGCACGCCTGGCTCGTCCTGGAGTCCGACGGCGAGATCACCGGATACGCGTACGCCACCCAGCACCGCACGCGCGCGGCCTACAGCTGGGCCTGTGACGTGTCGATCTACCTCGACCAGGACCGTCGCGGCCGGGGCGCGGGCAAGGCGCTCTACACGGCCCTCTTCTCGGTCCTCGCCGAGCGCGGCTACCGCCGGGCCCTGGCCGGGATCGCGATCCCCAACGAGGCCAGCATCGGCATCCACCGCTCCTTCGGGTTCACCGACGTCGGCGTCTACCGCAGGATCGGCTGGAAGTTCGACGCCTGGCATGACGTCGCCTGGATGCAGCTCGACCTCTGAGCCCGCGAAGCGGGTCGAGATCTACCTCCGAGCAAGCACCCGACAGGACAGGCGAACCCAGCGAGCTTCGTCTGACGCCGAACGCGTGGTCAGGCAGGAGCGAGCACCTCCTCCAAGGTGCGACGCAGCCAGTCGCGATACTGCTCGTTCGCCCACCCCGTCGTACGCCGCAACAGCAGGTAGGTCTCCGCCTGACCCGCCAGAGCGGCCGTCTCCTCCTGCCACACCGCGTCTGCCACCTCCGCGAGCAGGCCGTCGGCCCGAGCAGTCCGGACGAACCGCTGCATGAGCTCGCGGGTGGCTGTGCGGCTCGCCTGGAAGGCCTCCGCCAGCTCGGGCTCGGAGGCCTGCGCCTGAAGGACGACCTCGAAGAGGTCACCGGCTCGCTCCATCAGGTCGGCGGTTCCCACGACGAGCGCGTCGACCCGGTCCGCAAGAGCCCTCCCGGTGAGCGCTGCCTGGAACCACTCGCGCTCGCGGACATCTCGTTGCCCCGCATCGCCTGCCACGGCGACATCGACGACGCGGCGCAGCAGCGCCGCCTTGGAGCCGAACCGGACGTAGACGGTCCGGTGTCCGACCCGGGCCCGGTCGGCCACTGCCGTGAGGGCGGTCGCGTGGTAGCCGTCGCGGACGAACAGCGCTCGTGCCGCCTCGAGGATGCGCTCCTGGGTCTCGGCCACCTTCGCGGCACGAAGTCCCTTGACAGGGGTGTTCACCAGATGCAGTATAACTGCATGATTGCAGTTTGACTGCATCGGATCGGAGGTGCTCCATGATCGCCGCTGACGCTCCCGTCCTGGACGGGGTGCACCACGTGAAGCTGCCGGTCAGCGACCTCGAGCGCACGCGCTCGTGGTACGCGTCGCGGCTCGGCTACGTTCCGCTGATCGAGTTCACCAAAGGCGGCCGGATGACCGGCATCACAATGCGTCACCCGAACGGCGGACCGATGATCGGGTTCGTCCTCGACCCGGACCTCGCCGGCCGAGCGAGCGGCTTCGACTACTTCTCGATCGGAGTGCGGAACAAGGCCGATCTAGAGGACCTGGCAGGACGGCTCGCGCAGCTCGGCGAGGACAACGCAGGCGTCCACTTCGCCACCATCGGCTGGATCCTGCCCGGCACGCATGACCCCGACGGCCACGAGGTCCGCTTCTACACCAACGACCACCACACCCAGCCCCCGGTCGGCGACCTGCCCCTGGTCGTGGACGACCCGATCGGCACCGAGACCGAGCGCGAGCGAGCCCACCGGTCGCAGGCCTCCCAGGAGTCGTAATGACCGATCGTCACCGTGGATAGACGGCGGCGAGGTCGCTGCGCACCACCTTGCCCTGGGCGATCAGCCGGAGCAGCACCGCCGAGGTGATCGCCTGCACGGCCAGCAGCCCGAGCAGCACGAGCACCTGGGCGGCGCCTGCTTCCAGGGGTGTTCCACCGCCCAGCAGGACTCCGATGAAGGCGCCCGGCAAGGTGACGAGGCCGACGGTCCGGGTCTGGTCGAGACCGGGCACGAGCGCCTCCTTCGCCGTCGGCCGCAGCACCACGAAGGCCGCCTCCGCGGCCGGGATGCCGAGCGCCAGCGCGGCCTCGTACGAGCCGTGCTGGGCCTTGATCTCGTCCGAGGCCCTGCGGCCGGTGAGCGTCGAGGCCGTCATCGCGCCACCGATCAGGATGCCCGCGACCGGAATGATGCCGGCGCCGTTGAACGGGATCACCCTGGAGGCCAGACACAGACCGAGGACGGGAAGAGCACCTGCCACGATCGCCAGCGCGACCCACAGCAGGTGACGCCCGGGGACCCCGATACGTCGTGCCGACGTGACGCTGGCCACCACAAGCATGAGCGCCGCGAACGTGAGCGAGAGGACCACAACGAGCTCAGCGCGGCGGCGATGACCAGCGACACGACGGCGAGCTGCACCACCGCACGAAGGGCGGCGCTCACCTGCTGCCGCCCCGCTCCCAGCCGGCCGAGATAGGAGGCGGCTACGGCGACGGCCACCAGCACCACCAGCACGAGCGCCAGCCGGACGTCCGGCGCGGGAGCGACGGCGGTCTGTGCGTGCACAGAGGGAGCCTGTCAGACGACGCGGCTATCCCCCGGCATTTTCCAGGGAACGTACCCGGGAAATGCGGAAGGGCCCTTCTCAGCTGAGAAGGGCCCTTCTGTGCGTTGTACCCCCGACCGGATTTGAACCGGCGTTACCGCCGTGAGAGGGCGACGTCCTAGGCCGCTAGACGACGGGGGCTTGCACGTGCTTTCCGGGGCTTTTCAGTCCCTTTCAGCGGTAGAAACTTTAGCGGATCGCTTCCGTCTCTCCCAAATCCTCGGCGGCTGTTTCCATCCGCTTCGGATCCGCTGGGCTACTAGGACTCGAACCTAGAATAACTGGACCAGAACCAGTCGTGTTGCCAATTACACCATAGCCCATCGTCTTACTTGACTTAGCCTCTCAGAGGCGGTCGCTGAAGAGCGATCTGGTCTTCGGAATGACTCCCTCAACCGAGAGAGAACACTACCGGCGAGGCCACGACGTACGAAATCGGCACGCCCTGAAGTCATGTCCTGGTGGTCCTCGTCGTGGTCGACAGCCCTGCCGACCGCGCGGCCCACACGGTCAGCGCGAGGAAGACGCCCGACTGGACCAGCGTGACCGGAATCCGCCACCAGCTCCCTTCGGTGGTGTTGAGCACCGTCGAGATGTCACCGAACGCCACGGCCATGCCGAGGCTGAAGAAGTTGTTCAGGACATGCATCGCGATGCCCGCCTCGATGCCACCGGTGGCGATGACGCAGATACCGGCGACGATCCCGAAGGCGAACCGGTCCAGGAAGAGCGGCAGGTCCTGGGACCCGTGTGCGAAGGCGAACAGCAGCGCGGTGATCGTCACCGAGACCGTACGAGCGCCCAGCATCCCCCCGAAGAGCGACCCGAAGGTCTGGAAGATGTAGCCGCGGAAGAGGTATTCCTCCCCCGCGGCCTGCAGCGGCGTGAGCAGCACGATCACGAGCACGAAGTCGCGCATCGTAGACGTGTAGGGGTTGAGCGTGCTGGGACCCATGTCCTCACCCGGGATCGGCAGCCGCGAGGCGATGATGATGGTGACCACCATGGTGACCGCCGCGATCCCGAGGCACTGCATCAGCCACGGCCACCGCACCCGCTGCTCGACCGATGCCAGCCATCCCGGCCGCAGGCCGTGCAGGGCCCAGCACAGCAGCATCGCCGCCGGGATCGCCCCGGCCAGCGACAGCAGCACGAACGCCAGCGACTCCGGCGTGACGTTCTCCACGTCGGAGACGCGAGCCATCACGGTGGCGACGTCTTGGCCGGTGAGCACGAAGAAGACCTCGAACCCGACCAGCACGACCGCCGGCGAGACGAAGAAGACGCACAGCCCGATCAGGATCAGCCCGGCCAGGGGCCGACCCCAGCCGCTGCGCCCGCCGCGCTGCACCTGGTAGTACGCCAGGCCCGAAGGCGGCTCCACAACCGTGCTCATCCCCTGCGTCCCGACATGCCTAGCCCTTCCCGAGAGCCGCCTTCAGGCGGCCCAGCGTACGCTCCCGGCCGAGCAGCTCCATGGACTCGAACAGAGGCGGGCTGATCCGCTTGCCGGTCACCGCGACCCGCACCGGGCCGTACGCCTTGCGTGGCTTGAGCTCGAGCCCGTCGATCAGGGCCGCGGTCAGCGCTTCCTGGATCTCGGCCGTCGACCAGGTGGAGAGGCCCGAGAGAGCGTCGTACGACGCCCGGACGACGCCCACTCCGGCCTCGTCGAGCAGCTTGGCGGCGTCCTCCTCGTCGAGCGCGAAGTCGGCCTCGGGGACGAAGAGGAACCGCAGCATGCCGGAGGCCTCGCCGAGCTTGTTGATCCGCTCGGCGACGAGCGGCATCGCCTGCTCCAGCATCTGCGCGTCGGCATCGGAGACCGGGTCCGAGACCACACCGTCGGCCTTGAGGTGGGGAATCACCCGGTGGGTGATGTCCTCGATCGACAGCAGCCGCATGTGGGAGGCGTTGATCGCCTCGGCCTTCTTGAGGTCGAAACGGGCCGGGTTCTTGACCACGTCGTGGATCTCGAAGGCCTCGACCATCTCCTCCATGGTGAAGATGTCGCGGTCGGCGGCGATCGCCCAGCCGAGCAGCGCCACGTAGTTGAGCAGCCCCTCGGGCAGGAACCCCTCCTCGCGGTACTTCAGCGCGTGCGCCTCCGGGTCGCGCTTGGACAGCTTCTTGTTGCCCTGGCCCATGACGTACGGAAGGTGGCCGAACTCCGGCGCGCGGTCGGCCAGGCCGATCTCGACGAACGCGTCGAAGAGCGCGACCTGGCGCGGCGTCGAGGAGAGCAGGTCCTCGCCGCGGAAGACGTGGGTGATGTTCATGGTGGCGTCGTCGACCGGCGCCGTGAGCGTGTAGAGCGGGTCGCCGTTGGCGCGCGCGAGCGCGTAGTCGGGGACGTGCTTGGTCTCGAAGGTCACCTCGCCGCGCACGAGGTCGTCGAAGGTGATCGATCCGTCGGGCATCCGGAAGCGGGGCACGGAGGTGCGGCCCTCGGCCTCGTACGCCTTGATCTGCTCCTCGCCCAGGTCGCGGCAGTGGTTGTCGTAGCCCTGGGCGGGCGCCTCGCCCTTGATCCCCTCGGCCTTCGCGGCCTTGTAGGCGGCCAGCCGCTCCTCGTAGCGGGCGGTGGTCTCCTCGCCGGTGCAGTAGCACTCGTAGACGAACTTCGAGGCACGCAGTCGCGCGAGCGCGTCGGCGTAGATCTCCGAACGCTCCGACTGGCGGTAGGGACCGTAGGGACCGCCGACCTCGACACCCTCGTCCCAGCCGAGCCCGAGCCAGCGCATCAGGTCGAGCAGCCCGGCGTAGGACTCCTCGGTGTTGCGCGCCTTGTCGGTGTCCTCGATACGGAAGACGAAGGTGCCGCCGTGGTGACGCGCGAAGGCCCAGTTGAACAGCGCCGTCCTGACCAGCCCGACGTGCGGCGAGCCGGTCGGCGAGGGCGCCATCCGGACGCGATAGTCCTTCGGCTCGAGAGTGCCAATCGACCCATTGTCAGTCAACCCGCTGTCAGTCACCGCTGTGCCACCTTGTTCGTCAGAGCTCCGAGCCCCTCGACGTAGATCTCGATCTCGTCGCCGGGCTCCATGGGACCGACACCCTCGGGGGTGCCGGTGAGGATCACATCGCCCGGCAGCAACGTCATGACGCTGCTGATGTGGGCGATCAGGTTCGGGATGTCGTGGACGAGGTCCTTCGTGGACCCGTCCTGGACGACGTCACCGTTGAGGAATGTCTGGATGCGTACGCCGGCGGCCAGCTGTTCCGGCTCGACGTCGGTCTCGATCCAGGGACCGAGCGGGCAGAAGGTGTCGTAGCCCTTGGCCTGGGAGAAGTGCTTGAGCCGCCGCTGGACGTCGCGCGCGGTGACGTCGTTGGCGACCGTCATCCCGTAGATGACGTCCTTGACCTTCTCGGCCGGTACGTCGCGGCAGATCCGCCCGATCACGATCGCGAGCTCGCCCTCGAAGTGGAGGTCCTCGACGTCGCTGGGCCTCTGGATCGTGTCGTTCGGGCCGCACACCGAGGTGTTTGGCTTGAGGAAGAAGAGTGGCTCGGGTGGGACCTCGTTGCCCATCTCCGCGGCGTGCTTGGCGTAGTTGCGGGCGGCCGCGACCACCTTGCTGCGCGGGATCACCGGCGCGAGCAGCTTGACGTCGTCGAGCTTGTGGACCTGGTCGGTGAGGTTGACCCCGGAGAACAGCGGGTCGCCCTGGAGGGCGACGACGGTCGCATCCTCGCTGAGCTGACCGTAGCCGTCGAGGTCCCCCACGACGACGCCGAACTGGGGCTCGCCACCCTTGATAGTGAATCTGGCGATACGCACACGCTGAGCCTATCCGTAGAACTCCGAGTGGCCGTGGTCGAGCCTGTCGCGCCGGCCCCCGGTGGTCGAGCCTGTCGACACCACCCACGCGTACGATCCACTCCGTGGAGGTGCTCGCGCGATCGGACTGGACTGCCCGCGCGGCAGCCCATCGCTCGCGGCTCGCTGCCTACGTCGAGCCCCACCTCGCCCGGCGCGGCGCCCGGGTCAAGCACCCCGTCAACGACTTCCTCTTCACCTACTACTCCCACCGCCCCGCCCAGCTGCTGCGCTGGCACCCGGGGTTCGGGGTGAGGCTGTCGGAGGCCGAGGAGTACGAGTCATTGCGCGGCTACTCGGTGGTCGAGCCTGTCGGGACCACCCGAGAGGTGACAGTCTCCCCTGACTTCCTCGCCGACAAGCGCCTGCTCATCGAGACGCTCCTGAAGCTCCTGAAGGCCACCGCCTCCCGCGAGGGAAACTTCGGCTGCTTCGGCCTCCACGAGTGGGCGATGGTCTACAACCTGACCCCGGAGCAGGTACGCCACGCCGACTGGCCGCTGCGCCTCGGTGCCGCTGGCACCGACCGCGTGGTCGAGTCCCACCGCATCGCCTGCAGCCACTTCGACGCGTACCGCTTCTTCACCCCGCCCGCCCTGCCGCTCAACACCCTCTCGCCGCGATCGGAGGACCGGGCGGCGTACGAGCAACCGGGCTGCCTGCACGGCAACATGGACCTCTACAAGCACGCCTTCCGGCTCTCGCCGCTGGTCTGCTCCGACCTGGTCGCCGACTGCTTCGAGCTCGCCTGGGACATCCGCACCATGGACATGAAGGCCGCTCCGTACGACCTCTCCGACCTCGGCCTCGACCCCATCCGCATCGAGACGGCCGCCGGAAAGCAGGAGTACGCCGCCGCCCAGCGCACCTTCGCCGACCGCGCCGCCCCGCTGCGGGCTCGTCTTGTCGGCGAGTGCGAGCGACTGCTCAGCGGAGCTGCTCACGCAGGATGCACCTCTGCAGCAGGTCAGTGAGAACGCCTCCGCCGAGGAGGCCACAAGGTCGCTGAGATTGCCCGCAACACGCCGTCACTTCGGCGTGTCGGATCAATGTCAGGAGTCGTTGTGGCCGCCCCTCGTCAGCGGCCCGCCCGATCGTGGCGAGCTCGTCGTCGATCATCGGGCGCGACGGCGTCTCGACAGCTCGACGGCGGCGGTGACCCGCTCGAGGTCGCCGGTGGCGAGCAGGTCGAGCAGGGCGCCGCGGAGGGTGGCGAGCGCGAGCGTCCGTCGGGCGAGGCCGTCGGCGGTGGTCCGCTCCGACTCCGGCTGGCAGGCCGCGAGAACGCTCAGCCAGTCGTTCACTGTCGACTCGGCGAAACCGGCCCACGCGCCCTCGGGCTCGATGAGCGAGCGGGCGTACGCCTCCGCCCACAGGCGCAGGAGCGGGCGATGCTCCTCGGCGGCGAGCCAGGCCCAAAGACGGGTGACCGCCTCCCCCAGGGTCACCTCGCCGACGGACGAGCCCAGCCGATCGACCACGACCAGCTCGTCGACCCGCGCGCGGGCCAGCAGCGCCTTCACCAGACCGTCCTTGTTTCCGAACAGGAACATCAGCACGCGGGGGCTGGAGCCGATGGCGGCGGCGACCGGCCGCAGCGACAGGTCGGCGAGGCCGTGCTCGAGGGCATAGGCGTACGCCGCCTCGAGAAGCTCGGTCTTGCGGGCCGAGGGACTTGTCTCCTGCGCCGTCACGGATCTAGCATAACCAGGACTGAAACAGTCGTGTCAGTAGGAGGCCGGATGACCCACCGAGATCTGGACAGGCGCGTGGTGGTTCGGCGCGCCGACAGTCCGGGCGACCTGGGCTGGATGGTGATGGCCCACGGCGAGATCTATGCCCGGCAGTTCGGCTGGAACACCGATTTCGAGGCACTGGTCGCCAAGATCGTGGCCGACTACGCGACCAGCCATGACCCCGCGACCGAGGCAGCCTGGATCGCCGAGGTCGACGGACAACGGGTCGGATGCATCCTCCTGGCCACCGGCGACCGACCCCAGGTCGCCAGGCTGCGAATCCTGCTGGTCTCCCCCGACGGCCGCGGCCTCGGGGTGGGATCCCACCTGGTGGAGGAGTGCCTCGCCTTCGCCCAAGAGGCCGGATACCGACAGGTCACGCTGTGGACCAACGACATCCTGACCTCCGCACGACGGATCTACGAGGCGTACGGCTTCGTCCTCACCGGCGAGGAGAAGCACCACAGCTTCGGCCACGACCTCGTCGGCCAGACCTGGACCCTCGAACTCTGCACCTGAGGGTGTCGCCGACGTCACAACCAACAAGCAGATCCTGACGTGACCTCGACGCACGGGTTACGTTAATCCCACAATGGCCCTTCTCCCCCGCCCCCGAACCGCTGCCGCCTCGATCGCCACCACGGTCGGCGCCGCGGCGGGGAACGTCGCGCACTCGCTGCTCTACGGCGGCCTTGCCGACCTGCGGCCGATGCCTCGTACGTTGATCGACGACGGCACCAGACGCGAGCTCTACCACTACCGACCGGCGGCGGGGACGACCCCCGAGGGCGACCCGGTGCTGCTGGTCACGCCACTGGCGGCGCCGGCGATCTGCTACGACCTGCGCCGCGGGTGCTCGGTCGTCGAGCACCTGGTGGAGACGGGCCGGCCGACCTATCTGGTCGAGTACGGCGAGGTGAACTTCTCCGACCGCAGCCTCGGCATCGAGCACTGGATCGAGCATGTCGTGCCCGAGGCGATCCGGTCGGCCTCCGAGCACGCCGGGGGTCGCCCCGTGCACGTGGTCGGCTGGTCGCTGGGCGGGATCTTCACGATGCTCGCCGCCGCCGACTCCCCCGACCTGCCGATCGCATCGATCTCGGTGCTGGGCTCGCCCTGCGACGTACGACAGGTGCCGCTGGTCGCACCGCTGCGGCCCCTGGTCAACCTGCCCCCGGGGCGCCTGGTCACCGCGGCCTACCAGGCCTTCGGCGGCGCCCCGAAGCCGCTGGTCAGGTGGGCTTTCCAGATCTCCTCGGTCGACAAGATGTTCACCAAGCCGGCAGCGAAGCTGACCAACCTCGCCGACCGCGAGTTCCTCGCCCAGCTCGAGGCGGTCGACCGGTTCACCGACAACATCATCGCCTACCCGGGGCGTACGTTCGGGCAGCTCTACCACCACTTCTTCCGCACCAACGCGCTGTTCAGCGGGCAGATCGACCTCAGTGACGACCACTCCGTCTACCTGCGCGACGTCAAGCAGCCCACGCTCGTCGTCGCCGGTGCCAACGACGGCATCGGTCCCGTCGCCTCGGTCCGGCCGCTGGTCGACCTGCTCACCGGCGCCGAGGAGCTCCGCTTCGAGATCGTCCCCGGCGGCCATCTCGGCCTGCTCACCGGCCGCGCCGCCCGGGACAACACCTGGCCCCTCCTCGACGAGTGGTTCGCCCAGCACGACTGAGCCGGACCGTCGCTGTGTCGGTGGCGGGTGGCAGGGTGTGCGCCATGCCGAACCCACCCGCCGAGGCGACCGACGTGCACTTCCGCAACGAGGACTGGTACGCAGCCGACCTCACCGGGGCTCGGTTCGTCGACTGTGTCTTCACCGATGTCGACCTGACCGAGGCGACGACGTCGGCGGCGCTCTTCGAGAACTGCACCTTCCACGGCGGCCGCTTCAACGCCTCGACCCATCTCGGCACGGCGTTCGTCGGGTGCGACTTCCGGCGTACGAACTTCTTCGACTCTACGTTCGAAGGCTGCAAGCTCAGCGGGACCGAGTTCTCCGGATGCACGCTGCGACCGTTGAAGGTGTCGGGCGGCATCTGGCGAGGTGTCTCGCTGCGCGGAGCGAACCTGACCCGGCTCGACCTGTCCGGGCTGGACCTGCGCGACTCGGACCTGTCGTTGGCCGACCTGACCGGATCGGTCCTGCGAGATGCTCGGCTCGACGGAGCCACCCTTCAGGAGACGATCCTGCACGACACCGATCTGCGAGGCGCCGGCCTCGACCGGGTCGACCTGAGCGCCGCGTCGCTGCGGGGTACGAAGCTCGACCTGGGTGGGGCGGTGATGCTCGCCGAGCTGCACGGCGCGGAGGTCGACGCCACCTGACCGCTCGCTTCAGCGACCTATTCGGCGGAGCGGACCGCTCTGGCGAGGAAGATGCCCGCGGTCACCAGGCCCAGACCGGTCTCGAAGTCGGATTCCTCGCGTACGTCATCGGGGATCGCGCCGACGGCTGCGGCTTGGAGATGGGTCTGCTCGTCGACCGCGTGGCCGTAGACGAAGTGCAGCAGCGTACGGGCGGCGACGGGGGCCAGATCGCCCAGCCCGCCCTTGCCGAGCGCACGGAGCAGCTCGTCGTACGGCCTGCTCGCGCCGAGCCCGAAGGACCAGACGCTGGCCACGACCTCCGCGCCGTCGCGGTAGGCCAGCAGGGAGTCACGGAGCACCGAGCAGACCAGGGCGACCTGCTGCTCCCACTCCTCATGGACCGGCCACGGCGCACGGTCGAGGATCTCGTCGGCGACCGCGGCCAGCAGGGACTGCTTGTTGGCGAAGTGGTGGTAGAGCGCGCTGGGGCGCACACCGAGCTCGGTGCCGAGCCGGCGCATCGTCAGGTCGGCGAGGCCGTAGTCGTCGAGGACTCGCAGCGCGCGAGCGACGACGTCCTCGCGGCGGTATCGCATGTTGCTCCCCGGGCGGCTTGGTGAGACGAAGTGGACGAAGACGTACGCCGACCTTAACCTGAACACCGTTCACCTGACCAAGGTTCAGGTCTGAGTACGCAGGAGCGAGTATGACCGAGTCCCCCACCAGCGCGACGTCGACCCCGGAGGCCGACGAGTCGAAGCCGGCCCGTTTCACGACCACCGACATCGCCCTGATCGCCGCGTTCACCGGGCTGATCTGCGCCTCCACCCTGGTCGGCGACATCCCGACCGGCACCGCCGTGCCGATCACCCTGCAGACCTTCGCGGTCGCGCTCTCGGGGGCCTTGCTCGGTCCCGTGCGCGGGTTCCTGGCCGTCGCGCTGTACCTGCTGCTCGGCGGGATCGGGCTGCCGGTCTACGCCGACCACACCTCCGGATTCGCGAAGTTCGCCGGGATCTCGGGCGGCTACCTGGTCTCGTTCCCGGTGATGGCGGCGCTGGTCGGGTTCCTGGTGAAGTACGTCGCCGGGCCCGCCCGCACCCGGGCCGTCGTCGTGTTCCTGTGCTCGATCGCCGGCTCGATCCTGGTTGTTCACCCCTTCGGCATCGCCGGAATGATGATCTACTCCGGTGAGCCGCTGAGCACCGTGTGGAAGTGGGACCTGCCGTTCTGGTTCGGCGACCTGGTCAAGACCGGGCTCGTGGCGATCGTCGCAGCCGAGGTGCATCGCGCCTTCCCGAACCTCCTGCGCCGATGATCGAGCTCGACGCCGCCACGGTCGCTCTCCCCGAGGACGAGGGCGGCCGGGTGCTGCTCTCGGCCACGTCTTTGGCGCTCACCGAGCGGCGGATCGCGATCATCGGCGGCAACGGCTCCGGCAAGTCGACGCTCGCTCGGCTGCTGAACGGACTGGTCTCGGTGACGTCCGGGAGGGTCGTGGTCGAGGGTCTCGACGTGGCCCGCAAGGGCAAGGACGTACGCCGCAGGGTCGGCTTCTGCTTCACCGACCCGGCCGCGCAGCTGGTCATGCCGACCTGCGTCGAGGACGTCGAGCTGTCGCTGCGGCGGCTGGTGCGATCCTCGTCGTTGCGGCGGACTCGGGCTCTCGAGGTTCTGGCGCGGTTCGGCCTGGAGGAGCTGGCCACGCAGTCGGTGCACACGTTGTCGGGTGGGCAGCGGCAGCTGCTGGCGCTGGCGGGGGTGCTGGCCGCGGAGCCCTCGATCGTCGTCGCCGACGAGCCGACCACGCTGCTCGACCTGGCCAACACCCGGCTGGTCGCCGACGCTCTCTTCGGGCTCTCGCAGCAGCTCGTCCTGGTCACCCACGACCTCGACCTCGCCGCGCGGTGCGACCGCGCACTGGTCGTTGCGGACGGGGCGGTGACCTTCGACGGACCGGCTCCCGAGGCGGTCGCGCGCTACACACGGTCGGTAGGCCTGTGATGCGCGCGGGCGCCGCGCAATTTCCCGGGGCAGCGGCTCGACCGGCGGCAAATTCCCGCCATGGCGGGATTCTGGGGACACTTGACGATCGCAGCCGCGGCATTTCCCCGCCATGGCGGGAAAGTGCCGCAGAACAGGGGCGGCGATGAGCTACCTTCTCGGCGCCTACCTGCCCGGCAACAGCCTCCTGCATCGCGCTCCCGCCGGTGCGAAGCTGCTCGGGCTGCTGGTGTTCAGCACCCTGCTCGTGGTGCTCCACGGGCTCCTCGCCACCGGTGTGCTCTTCGCGATCGCGGTGGCGGTCACGCTCGTCGCCCGGCTGCCGATGCGGCAGGTAGGGCGGGCTGCTCGCGGCGTACTTCTCATCGCGCTCGTCCTCTCCGCGCTCCAGGGCTACGCCCACGGATGGCCCCGGGCTGTCGAGGCCGGCGTCGACCTGCTCTCGCTCGCGCTCAGCGGCCTCATCCTCACCGCCACCACCCAGGTCAATGCGATGCTCGACCTGTTCACCCGGATCATCACGCCGCTGAAACCGATCGGCGTCAACCCCGACGGTGTCGCTCTCGTCATCGGCCTGGCCATCACCAGCATCCCCGCCAGCATCGCCCTGCTCCTCGAGACCCGCGACGCGGCTCGCGCCCGCGGCATCAGCCACCCCAGGGCGTACCTCTCCCCCTTCGTCATCCGTGTCGTCGCCCGCGCCCACGAGACCGGTGACGCCCTCAAGTCCCGCGGCCTCGGCGACTGACCGATCCCGCCGAGAAGTCACCCCCGCAGGCCGAGAAGTCACCCCCGCAGGCCGAGAGGTCACTTCTGCAGGCCGAGAGGGCACCCGAGTGACTTCTCGGCCTGCAAAAGTGACGCCTCGACCTGTAGACGTGACGCCTCGCCGGGAGGGGTTACCAGCGCGGAGGGGGATTACCAGCGGGGCGGGAGCTTGTCGCTCCAGGGGGCGGCGGCTTCGATCTGGGCTGAGAGGGAGAGGAGCAGGGGCTCCTCGGCGGGGCGGGCGGCGAGCATGACGCCTACGGGGAGGCCGGAGGAGGTCCAGTGCAGCGGCAGAGAGATCGCTGGCATGCCGGTGACATTCCAGGCGGAGGTCCAGGGAGTGAACTCCTTCTGGGCCTGGAAGTCGCCCGCGGGATCGGCGTCGTCGCGGATGGCGCCGACGAGCGGCGGAGGGGTCGCCAGGGTCGGGGTGAGTACGGCGTCGTAGGGCGCCAACGCCGCCAGCGCCCCCGCGGCGAACCGGCGCAGCTCAGCGATCGCGAGCCCGAACTGGGGGCCGCCGACCGCCTCGCCGAGCTCGGTGAGCCAGCGGGTCAGCGGCCGAATCTGAGATCGCTGGTCAGGGTCGAGGTTGACCACCGACATCGCGGTCCCCACGGCCCAGACCGTCTCGAAGGCCGCGACCGCCTCGACCGGCAGCGGCCGCGGGATGTCGACGATCTCGTGCCCCAACGACTCCAACAGACGAGAGGCGTCCTCCCACGCTGCGACGCACTCGGCGTCGACCGCGGTCTCGGCGATCAGCGGCTCGATGAACCTGGCGATCCGCAACCGGCCCGGCGGCCGCTCGCACGCCTCCAGGAACGGCGACGGCTCCGCGGGGGCCCAGAAAGGATCTCCGGTACGCCGCCCGGCGAGCACGTCGAGAAGAGCTGCCGCATCCCGCACCGACCGAGCCAGCGAACCGGCCGTGGCGAGCCCGGCCGCGTCGCCGTACATCGGCGACGGCGAGATCCGCCCACGGGTCGGCTTGAGCCCCACCAGGCCGCAGCACGAGGCCGGGATCCGGATCGAGCCGCCGCCGTCGGAGCCCTGCGCGACCGGCACGAGCCCGGCGGCCACCGCAGCGGCAGCACCTCCCGAGGAGCCGCCGGCGATCCGCGTACGGTCCCAGGGCGTGACGGCAGGAGGAGCCACATCAGGCTCCGTGTAACAGGGCGAGCCGAACTCGGGGGTGTTGGTCTTCCCGAGCGAGATCATCCCGCCCGCCTCGATCGAGAGCGTCACGTTGTCGGAGACGTCGGGTACGAACGAGGAGAACGCCGCCGACCCGAAGGTCGTCCGCACCCCGCGGGTCAGGTTGAGGTCCTTGATCGCCGTCGGCACTCCCCACAGCGGAGAGGCCCCGACCGGCTTGATCGACAGCTCCCGCGCGCAGGTCGAGATCCGTTCCTCCGCGATCGTGACGAATGCGCCGACATCGTCCAGCCGGGAGATCCGGTCGAGATAGTGCTCGGCCAGCTCTCCCGGGGAGACCTCGCATCGATGCAGCAGCTCTCCCTGTTCCAGGGCGGTCAGATCATGAAGCTCGGCCACACCCTCAGGCTAGCCGCCACTCGTACCAGAGCCTCGCGCGAGATGAAAGGCGGGCAGGTCTCCCCCACTGACCTGCCCGCCAGCTGCCGCCTGGATCAGGCGGCCACGGGCGCAAAGCCCGCGAGCTTCTCGACGGCCGTCGTGAACCGGCCCAGGGCCTCGGCGTCGGTGAAGACGTCGATCTCGTGGACCGGCTGGGAGACGATGGCGTCCTCGACGACGACCGCGCCGCCGATGCCTGCCGAGCGTGCGGCGTCGGCGTGCGACCACTTCGCACCGTAGGGCGTCGGGGCGACGCCGACGACCGAGAGGATCTTGCCCTTGAGCACGCCCGCGGCGTAGGGGCGAGAGAGCCAGTCGATGGCGTTGTTGATCACCGCCGGCATGGTTCCGTTGTACTCCGGGGTCACGATGAGCACCCGGTCGGCCTCGTCGATCACCTTGCGGAGCTGGGTCACGCCCTCGCCCGGATCGGCCTCGAGGTCCTCGTTGAAGAACGGCAGCTCCGCCAGTCCGTCGACGATCTCCAGGGCGACACCATCAGGCGCGTCGGCGACGAGCTTCTCGGCGAGCTTGCGGTTGATGGAGTCGGCGCGGAGGCTGCCGACGAGGACTGCGATGCGGGTGTCTGACACGGGTTCTCCTCGAGAGACGCGAATGCTTCAATGTTGAACTGAAGAACGCGCACGCGAGATCGATTCATTCCGCCGCCGAGGCCTCCGTACGTGTGGTCTCGCCCACATGCCGGCGCAGTCCGAAGGTGAGCCCGTCGACCAGCGCCTCCCACGAGGCCTCGATGACGTTCGACCCGACGCCGACCGTGGTCCATGACGTCGACCCGTCCGAGGTCTCGATCAGCACCCGCGTCCTCGCGTCCGTGCCGTGCCCCTGGTCAACGCTTCGCGTTGTCACTCCCTCGCTCGGCCTCACTCCGGTCGTCTCGAAGATCCGGACCTTGAAGTCGATCAGGTCGAAGTCGGCGACCACCGGGAAGGCACGGGTGATCGCCGCGCGCAGCGCCTGGTCGAGCGCGTTGACCGGGCCGTTTCCCTCGCCCGTCGAGACGTGGCGTACGCCGTCGGCATGGATCTTCACGATCGCCTCCGTCGCCGAGGCGGTCGAGCGATCATGGCCGCCGCCTCGGGCCTCGGAGATGACCCGCCAGGACTCGACGTCGAAGTAGGAGGGACGGGAGCCCTCGACCTCCTCGATCAGGAGCAGTTCGAACGAGGCGTCCGCAGCCTCGAAGGTGTAGCCGCGCTGCTCGGCGGCCTTGACCCGTTCGGTCACCCGGGTGACCAGGTCGCGGTCGGCCGAGAGGTCGTAGCCGAGCTCACGCCCCTTGAGTTCGATCGAGGCTCGCCCGGCCATGTCCGAGACCAGCAGACGCATATCGTTGCCGACACCGGCCGGGTCCATGTGCTGGTAGAGGTCGGGGTCGACCTTGATCGCGGAGGCGTGCAGCCCCGCCTTGTGCGTGAAGGCCGATGCGCCCACATAGGGCTGGCGTCCCGCGGGCGGCACGTTGGTCACCTCGGCCACCGCGTGGGCGATGCGGGTCGCCTCGCCCAGCAGCCCCGTCGGGAGCACGTCGCGGCCCGTCTTCAGCTGCAGGTTGGCGACCACGGAGACCAGGTCGGCATTGCCCGTACGCTCCCCGTAGCCGTTGATGCAGCCCTGTACGTGCATCGCGCCGGCGTCCACCGCTGCCAGCGTGTTCGCGACGGCGCACCCGGTGTCGTTGTGACAATGGATCCCGACCGCGCCCTGCGTGGTCTGGCGGACGTCGTGGACGACGTCGGCCACCCAGGGCGGAAGCATCCCACCGTTGGTGTCACACAGCGCGACCACCTCGGCGCCCGACTCGTAGGCGGTCTTGAGGACCTCCATGGCGTAGTCCCGGTTGGCTCGGTAGCCGTCGAAGAAGTGCTCGGCGTCGAGGAAGACCTGCTGGCCCTCCTCGCGCAGGTGGGAGACGGTGTCGCGGATCATCGCGAGGTTCTCCTCGAGCGTGGTCCTCAGCGCGAGCTCGACGTGGCGGTCGTGTGACTTGGCCACCAGCGTGACGACTGACGCGCCGGAGTCGCGCAGCGCGGCCACCTGGGGGTCGTCTGCGGCCCTGACACCCGCCCGCCGCGTCGACCCGAACGCCGCCAGCCGCGCGTGCTTGAGGTCGAGCTCGGAGACGGCTCGCTTGAAGAAGTCGGTGTCCTTCGGGTTCGCCCCCGGCCAGCCTCCCTCGATGAACCCGACGCCCAGCCCGTCGAGGTGCCGCGCGATCGCGAGCTTGTCGGCGACGCTGAGGTTGAGGCCCTCCTGCTGCGCACCGTCGCGCAGGGTGGTGTCGTAGACGTGGAACTCCATGATGTTTCCTCGGCTGTTCTGGGGCTGATTCTGCGGGCTGATTCTGGGCTGATTCTGGGGCTGGGCAACAAAAAACCCTCTCGGGGAACGAGAGGGTGGCGCGTCGAGCAGTGCTCGACGCGCTAGCGAATGATGATGACGTACGTCGTCATGGCACCGATACTGCCACGAAATCTCTGCCGGTGGGACGGGTGTCTCACCAGCCGAGGAGCTCGACCCACCACGGTTCGTCGCCACCGGAGAACTGCGATCCCTCATCACCGAGCGTCTGCATCGGAAAGACCGCGAGGACCACGACCACCGCGAACCCGAGGACCCACGGCACCCAGCGCGCCGAGACCCGATGGACCACCCGCACCACGGGATCACGCAGCCGGTCGCGTCCCGAACCGGTCCACAGCGCCAGCACGAACGACAGCCCGGCCAACCCCAACGTCGCCTCGAGGGAGAGCTGCACGGCATAGCCGATCAGCACCGCCGCCACCACGAACCCGAAACCCCACAGACCCAGCAGGACCATCTTCGGGAGCGACCGGACCAGCCGCCAGGGCGCGCCGATCAGGAGCCGGGGCGCATCGTGCCACTTGCGGCCGCGATACCAGCGCCACCTCCGTAGGTCACCGGCGGCCAGGGTGCCGGCGCGGACCAGCAGGGCGACCCCGAGCACGAACAGGAAGCCGACGCTCGGGAACGCGGCGATGAGACCGGTCGCGAAGACGAGCAGACCGATCCAGATTGCGCCTCGGCGCAGCTTCTCGAGAGCACTCGCGGTGCGCGGTCCGACCAGAGCCACCGAGCGATCCGGGCGATCCGGGCGTGGCAGCGGCGGGGTGGTGGCTTTCTCGCGATCGGCCCTGTCGCTCAGCGAGAGCTGCTCGATCGACTTGTGTACGAACGGGCGGCGCGGCGTACGCAGCCACTCGCGCAGCTCCTCCAGCGTCGGACGGTCGGCTGGATCGGGCGCCAGCGCCCGGCCGAGCACCTCGCGCATTGGCTGCGGGATCCCTTGCAGGTCGTGGTCACCACGGCGGGCTCGGTCCATCAGCTTCATCGCGTTGCCCTCGCCGAAGGGCGGACGGCCGGTCGCTGCGTACGTCACCACCGACGCCCACGAGTGCACGTCCGAGGCCGGGGTCGCCGGGTCCCCCACCGCGATCTCGGGAGGTAGGTAGCCCGGCGTGCCGATCAGCAGCCCGGTGACGGTGATCTTCGGGTCGTCGGCGACGCGGGCCAGCCCGAAGTCGATCAGGATCGGCGTACGCCCCTCGACGATGATGTTGGCCGGCTTGATGTCGCGGTGGAGGACGCCGACGGCATGACAGTCGGCGATGCCCTCGGCCAGGTCGCTGGCCAGCTGCTCGACGTCGCCCCTCGAGAGCGGGCCCTCGTTCACGATCTTGTCGTGCAGCGTGGGCCCCGGCACGTAGCGGGTCGCCAGCCACGGCACCTCGCCCCACGGGTCGGCCCCGACCACGCCGGCCACCCACCGGCTCCGCACCCGCTGCAGCGAGGAGACCTCCCGCGCGAGCCTCCGGCGACCCTCCTCGTCCCCCACGAACTGAGTACGCAGCACCTTCAGCGCGACGCGCTCACCGCTCTCGCGGTGGCTGGCGAGGTGGACCCGCCCCATCCCTCCCTGCCCGAGCTCGGAGAGCAGGTCGTAGCCACCGATCGAGTCGCGATCGGTCATCGCCTGGGGACGGCGCGGGGCTGTCGTCACACCACGAACCCTATCCGTCACCCTCACCCCTCAGCCGAAGCGTCACCCGTGCAGGCCGAACCGTCAGCTCTGCAGGCCGAAGCGTCACCCGTGCAGGCCGAAGCGTCACCTCTGCAGGCCGAAGCGTCACCCGTGCAGGCCGAAGCGTCACCTCTGCAGGCCGAAGCGTCAGCTCTGCAGGCCGAGATGGCATCGGATGCCATCTTGCCTGAAGAGCTGACCTCTCGGCCTGCGGGAGCGACCCTCGACCTGCAGAACTGACCTCTCGGCCTGCGGGAGTGACCTCTCGGCGTCAGACGATCTGGCGCATCCAGCCGAAGGTGTCCTCGGCGCGACCGAACTGGATGTCGACGAGCTGCTTGCGGAGGGTCTTCCAGACCTCGCCGTCACCGGCGGAGGCGATGGATCCGCCCTCGTGGACGAGCTCACCGACGGGGGTGACGACGGCGGCGGTGCCGCAGGCGAAGACCTCGGTGATCTCGCCGGACTCGACGCCCGATTTCCACTCGTCGATCCCGAACCGGCGCTCCTCGACGGTGTAGCCGAGCTTGCCCGCGAGCTCGATGATGGAGGCGCGGGTGATGCCCTCCAGGATCGTGCCGGTCTCGGGGGTGACGATCCGTCCGTCGGCGTGGACGAAGTAGAGGTTCATGCCGCCGAGCTCCTCGACGTACTTTCCCTCCTGCGCGTCCAGGAACACCACTTGGTCACACCCGTTCGCCGAGGCCTGGGCCTGGGCGACCAGGGAGGAGGCGTAGTTGCCGCCCGTCTTGGCCGCGCCCATGCCTCCGCGGCCGGCGCGGGTGTAGTCCTCGGTGAGCCAGATCCGGACCGGCTTCACACCGCCCTTGAAGTAGGAGCCGGCGGGCGAGGCGATGACCATGTAGGTCACGTGCTGGGCCGGACGCACGCCGAGGAACGACTCCGAGGCGAACATGAAGGGCCGCAGGTAGAGGCTCTTCTCATCGCTCTCCGAGGCCTCGGGCACCCAGCGCTGGTCGGCCTCGACGAGCTCGAAGACCGACTGGACGAAGTCCTCGATCTCGAGCACTGGAAGCGCGAGCCGCTCGCTGGAACGGGCCATCCGGGCAGCGTTCGCCTCGGGGCGGAAGGACCAGATCGAGCCGTCGGCGTGCCGGTAGGCCTTCATGCCTTCGAAGATCTCCTGGGCGTAGTGCAGCACGGCTGCCGACGGATCCAGGCTGAGCGGTGCGTACGCCTCGATGCGACCGTTGTGCCAGCCCTGTTGGGGCGTCCACTCGACGGTGAGCATGTGATCGGTGAAATGGTTGCCGAAGCCTGGGTTCGCCAGGACCTCCGCGAGCTGCTTGTCGGTGGCCGGTTGGGTCGACAATGTGGTGCTGATCTCCATGACCATGAGATTAGTCCTGTTCTGCGGATGCTGTGCCATTGCGGGCGGGGTAAGTGATGAGGACAGAGAAAGGGCCGGACGCAGGAGAATCTGCGCCCGGCCCTTTGTAGGTTGAGCGTCTAGCTGGTTACTCGCTCGGCGATCGCGTCGCCGACCTCAGAGGTCGTACGTGGCCCGGAACCGCGCTCGGACAGGTCGGCGAGCACGGCGGCGTCGATGGCGGCGGCAGCCTCGGGGTGACCGAGGTGCTCGAGCAGAAGGGCCCCGGACAGGATGGCCGCGGTGGGGTCTGCCTTCTGCTGGCCGGCGATGTCGGGGGCCGAGCCGTGGACCGGCTCGAACATCGAGGGGCTTTCACCCGAGGAGTTGATGTTGCCGGAGGCGGCCAGGCCGATGCCGCCGGTGATGGCAGCGGCGAGGTCGGTGATGATGTCGCCGAAGATGTTGTCGGTGACGACCACGTCGAAACGGGCGGGGTCGGTGGCGAGGAAGATCATCACCGCGTCGATGTGGAGGTAGTCCACGGTGACGTCGGGGAACTCCTCGGCGACCTCCTGGGTGACCCGCCACCACAGCGAGCCGGCGTTGACGAGCACATTGGTCTTGTGGACCAGGGTCAGCTTCTTGCGCGGACGCGCCTGGGCGCGGGCGAAGGCGTCGCGTACGACGCGCTCCACGCCGAAGGCGGTGTTGACCGAGGTCTCGGTGGCGACCTCCTGCGGGGTTCCGACCCGCATCGCGCCACCGTTGCCGGTGTAGAGACCCTCGGTGCCCTCGCGGACGACGACGAAGTCGATCTCGCCCTTGTCGAGCACGGCCGGCGACAGCGGGGAGGTCGCCCCCGGGAAGAGTCGCGACGGGCGCAGGTTGACGTAGTGGTCGAGCTCGAAGCGGAGCTTGAGCAGCAGGCCGCGCTCCAGGATGCCCGGGGGCAGGTTCGGGTCGTTGGGCTTGCCGCCGACGGCGCCGAGCAGGATCGCGTCCTGCTCCTTGATCTCGGCGAGAACCGACTCGGGGAGCACCTCGCCGGTGGCGAGATAGCGCTCGGCGCCGAGGTCGTAGCGGGTCTGCTCGAACTTTACGGGCGAGACGGCCTCGAGCACCTTGAGGGCCTCGGCGGTCACCTCCGGTCCGATGCCGTCGCCGGGGATGACTGCAAGCTTGGTGGTCGACATGATCCGCAGACTAGTTGTCGTCCGGCAGCTGGCCGCCGTTGTCCCGCAGGTCGAGCGCCTGCTGGACCGCGGCGGTCGTGTTCTCGACGCTGTGGGGGTTGTCCGGGCTGTGGCTCGCCGGGCCCCACTCGCGGCCCCACTTATTGTGTTCGGCGGGGTTCTCGGGGTACATCGCGTACATGGCTTCTTCCTTCACACGTCAGGGAAACAGGTGGTGTGGGAGAGAAGCCGAGGGTCTTTGGAAGACGGAAGCCACCGCGACGAGGTGGCTTCTCCTGCGGTCGTTACCGCTGGGCCCCGTCGCGGCACTCGAGTACGAGAAAAATGCTCCGCATGGTGATTCGACGGTAACCCGCGAAAGCCCTGTCGTCATCGAATATGGACGAAAGGTCCGCCATCCGAGACGCCCGTACGCCCGCTCGGGGCCCACATCGGGAAGACTGACCCTGTGAGCGCACCCACAGAGCTACCAGACATCGTGACCCGCGCCTTCGACGTCTCCCGTCGCGCGGGCTATGTGTCGTTCTGCCGCAACGAGACCGGACGGCTGCTGGCGACCCTGGCGGCCACCCGGAGCGGCACGATGGCGGAGTTCGGCACCGGATGCGGTGTCGGCACCGCGTGGCTGCGAAGCGGCGTACGCGGCGAGTCCGCCCACATCGTCTCCGCCGAGCTCGACGAGCACCTCGCCAAGGAGGCCTCCGAGATCTTCGCCGATGACGAGCAGGTCGAGGTCGTCGCCGCCGACTGGGGCACCCTGCGCGACCGCGGCCCGTTCGCACTGCTCTTCCTGGACGCCGAGACCCCAGGCGGGGTCTCCCCCGACCAGCTCTCCGACCTCGTCGAGGTGGGCGGCATCGTCGTCATCGACGACCTCATCCCGACCGACCTGTGGCCGCCGATCGTCTACGGCCGCGTCGACACCCTGCGCGAGTCGTGGCTCACCGACGAGCGCTTCACCACCGTCGAGGTCATGGTCGCCCCCGACACCAGCGTCCTGATCGCCACCAAGCGCTGACGTCG
Source organism: Nocardioides sp. (assembly GCF_050699375.1). Taxonomy (GTDB): domain Bacteria; phylum Actinomycetota; class Actinomycetes; order Propionibacteriales; family Nocardioidaceae; genus Nocardioides. Next base: position 47,014 of record NZ_JBOHDN010000160.1, read on the forward strand.
CCCGACAGGACGTCGCTTCGAAGGATCAGATGGCGCAGCCCTCGGGCCCGCAGGCATCGCCGTCCCCGATGATCGTGAGAGCCGGCTTGGTCTCGGCGTACACCTTCTCGAGCAGCTGCGCGAAGAGCTCGGTCGGCTGGGCGCCGGAGACGCCGTACTGTCCCTCGACGACGTAGAACGGAACTCCGGTGGCGCCGTAGGCGCGGGCCTGGTCGATGTCGGCCTGTACGTCACCGGCGAACTCGTCGCTCGCGAGCACCTCGTCCGCTCGGCCCACGCCGATCCCCACGCTCACCGCAGCCTGCCTCAGCACTGTGTGGTCGCCCATGGACTCGCCGCGAGAGAAGTACGCAGCGAGCAGCTCCTCCTTGAGCGCGGCCTGCTTGCCCTCGGCCTTGGCGAGATGGAGCAGCCGGTGGGCGTCGATCGTGCGCGCGTGCGGGGTGTCGTCGTGGCGGAACTCGAGACCGGCCGCCGCCGCGGGGACGTTGGCCTGCTTCATCAGCTCACGGGCCTGGTCCACGGAGGCGCCGAACTTCTTCGCCAGCGCCTCGACCGTGGTCTCCACCGGCACCTGCGGCGCGCTCGGATCGAGCTCGAAGGAGTGGTAGACGATCTCGACCTCGTCGCGGTGCTCGAAGTCGGCCAGGGCCGCCTCGAGATGCCGCTTGCCGATGTAGCACCACGGGCAGACCGACGTCGGACCACACATCAATACGCATGTCATGGGAACGTCTCGTTCGGAACGAAACATTCCGAAGCGGAACAATCTGGCTCTGACCGCGTCTGAGGCCGTCCCGGGAGAGCCGAATCCCGAGGGTTGAACCCTGAGCCGCCTCAGGGGCGGTCAGGGGTAGGTCCAGGAATCTGCCGGGGATCTGCCGGACGCGCACGGGGGCCGCGCTGGAAGAGGCTCTGAGCATGATCCAGATCGATGGCCTCACCAAGAGGTACGGCAGATTCACGGCCGTCAACAACGTGACTCTCACCGCCGAGCCAGGCCGGGTAACCGGCTTCCTCGGCCCCAACGGCGCCGGCAAGTCGACGACCATGCGCATCCTGGTCGGACTCACCGATCCGTCCTCCGGCAGCGCACACCTCCTCGGCCGCCACTTCTCCCAGCTACCGAACCCGGGCCGCGAGGTCGGTGTCCTCCTCGACGCCTCCGCGCAGCACGGCGGGCGCACCGGACGCGAGATCCTCACCCTCGCCGCCCGCACGATGGGATTGTCGAAGGCCAGCGTGGGCGAGACCCTGGAGCGGGTCAGCCTCACCGAGGAGGAGGCCGGGCGTCGCGTACGCAACTACTCCCTCGGGATGCGGCAGCGCCTCGGGATCGCGACGGCTCTGATCGGCGACCCGGAGGTGTTGATCCTCGACGAGCCGGCCAACGGCCTCGACCCCGCCGGGATCCGCTGGATGCGCGACCTGCTGCGCGGTTTCGCCGACGACGGCGGGACCGTACTGCTCTCCTCGCACCTGCTGCACGAGATCGAGGTGATCGCCGACGACATCGTCGTCATCGGCAACGGACGGATCGTCGCTCAAGGCACCAAGCAGGAGCTGCTCGCCAGCGGCGAGTCGTACGCCCGCTCCAGTGACCCCACCTCGCTCGGCCGAATGCTGCAGAGCGCCGGTCACAACGTCGAGATCACCACGGACGGCGCTGTCCGTACCGACGCCGACCTCGCCACCGTCGGCCAGATCGCCTTCGACGCCGGGCTGGTGCTGAGTGAGCTCCGTGCCGCCGACGGCGCCGGGCTCGAGGAGATGTTCCTCCAGCTCACCGCCGAGACCCAGCGTGACCACCTCGAGACCCCGGAAGGGCTCGACACTCCGAAAGGGAAGGCAGCATGACCACCACGACCATCGCCCCGGAGCCGGTCGGCCCAGCCGGACGCCACGTTGATGCGGCCCACCGCCCGCAGCGGGCCGTCCCCGCCCCCATCCCCTTCGGCCGCATCGCCGGCATCGAGCTGCGCAAGATGTTCGACACCCGGTCGGGGTTCTGGCTGATGGCCAGCCTGGTCGTGCTCTCACTGGCCGCCACAGTGGTGACGATCATCTTCGTCGACGCCGACAACCTCGACTACGAGGGCTTCGCCAGCGCGTGGGGCATCCCGATGTCGGTGATCCTGCCGATGATCGCGGTGCTCGCGGTCACCAGTGAATGGAGCGCCCGCAGTGCTCTGACCACCTTCACCCTGGTGCCCGGACGCGGCCGGGTCATCGCCGCGAAGGCCGTCGTCACCGCTCTCGTCGGTGTCGCCGCCATCGCGGTCGCAGCCCTCGTCGGAGCCCTCGGCTACTTCGGCGTGGCAACCGTCATGGACCTCGACCCGGTCTGGAACCTCTCGTTCACCGAGCTCGCCCAGGTCACCCTGGCCAGCGAGATCGGGATGTTCATGGGTTTCATGCTCGGCATGCTCTTCCGCAGCTCCCCGGGCGCGATCGTGGCGTACTTCGTCTACGCCCTCGTCCTACCCGGCGTCTCCTCGGCGCTCGCCTCGACCAACACCTGGTGGGCCGAGCACGCCACCTGGTTCGACCTCAACTGGGCGACCATGAACCTCTACACCGAGATGACCGACAAGATGTGGGCGCAACTGGGGGTCGCGAGCCTGATCTGGCTCCTGATCCCGCTCCTGATCGGCCTCCGCCTCGTCCTCAAGTCCGAAGTCAAGTAACTCCCCGACCCGGCGCAACTGCCCCAAGAAACCCCTCCGAGTCGACGCAACTGCCCCAAGATTCAGTGCCGAGCCGGCGCGTCTGCCCCAAGGAAAACGGCCGAGTCGGCGTCAGATCCTGGGACATTAGCGCCGACTCGGCAGTGCCTCGGTCAGCGGGCGGCTGAGCCTTCGGTGTAGTCGTCGTCGGCCTGGCTCCACGAGAAGTGGGAGCGCAGGGCCTTGCCGGTGGCCTCGATCGGGTGACCGGCCTCTTCCTCGCGCAGCTTCTTGAACTCGGCCGCGCCGTTGTCCTGGTCGGCGATGAAGCGCTCGGCGAAGGAGCCGTCCTGGATCTCGGTGAGGACCTGCTTCATCGTCTCCTTGACCTGCGGGCCGATGACGCGCGGGCCGGAGACGTAGTCGCCGTACTCAGCGGTGTCGGAGATCGACCAGCGCTGCTTGGCGATGCCGCCCTCCCACATCAGGTCGACGATGAGCTTGAGCTCGTGGAGCACCTCGAAGTAGGCGATCTCGGGCTGGTAGCCGGCCTCGGTCAGCGTCTCGAACCCGGCCTGCACCAGGTGGGAAACGCCGCCGCAGAGCACGGTCTGCTCGCCGAAGAGGTCGGTCTCGGTCTCCTCGGTGAAGGTCGTCTTGATGACACCGGCGCGGGTGCCACCGATGCCCTTGGCGTACGCCTTGGCAACATCCCACGCGGAGCCGGAGGCGTCCTGCTCGACGGCGATGATGTCCGGGATGCCACGGCCGGCGACGTACTCACGACGGACCGTGTGGCCCGGCGCCTTCGGCGCCACCAGGATGACGTCGACGCCCTCGGGCGCCTTGATGTAGCCGAAGCGGACGTTGAAGCCGTGGCCGAAGACGAGGGTCTTGCCGGCGGTCACGTGCGGGGCGAGCTCGTCGTTGTAGAGGCCGCGCTGGTGCTGGTCGGGGGCGAGGATGACGATCACGTCGGCCTCGGCGGCCGCGTCGGCCGGGGTGAGGACCTTGAGGCCCTCCTCCTCCGCCTTGGCGGTCGACTTCGAGCCGGGCTGCAGGCCGACGCGCACGTCCACGCCGGAGTCACGCAGGTTGAGCGCGTGGGCATGGCCCTGGCTGCCGTAGCCGATGACCGCCACCTTCTTCGCCTGGATCAGCGAGAGGTCAGCGTCGTCGTCGTAGAAAATCTCAGCCACGGGGGCTTCTCCTTTTCATCGGTGGTCGACCTCGTCGAGTCCACCAGTAGTGATTGATGTTGGTTTGGTTCAGACCGCGGAAGGCGGAGCGGGCACAGCCACGGATCGCAGGCTGCGCTCGGAGATCGACCGGGAGCCGCGGCCCATGCCGACCATGCCGGACTGGGAGAGCTCACGGATGCCGAACGGCTCGATGACCCGCAGGAAGTCGTTGAGCTTGCCGGTGTTGCCGGCGAGCTGGACGACGACGGTGTCGGTGGACACGTCGACGACCTTGGCGCGGAAGAGCTGGATGGTGTCGAGCACCTGGCTGCGGGTCTCCGTGGTGGCGGTGATCTTGACGAGCATGAGCGCGCGCTGGACGCGCGACTCGGGCTCGAGCTCGACGATCTTGATCACCTCGACCAGCTTGTTGAGCTGCTTGGTGACCTGCTCGAGAGGGGTGTTCTCGAGGTTGACCACGACCGTCATACGGGAGATCTCGTCGTGCTCGGTCGGCCCCACCGCGAGGGACTCGATGTTGAAGCCACGGCGCGAGAAGAGCGCGGCCACGCGCGCCAGGACACCGGGCTTGTTCTCGACCAGGACGCTCAGCGTGTGCTTGCCGCCGGTCTTCACGGGCTGAATCGTCATCACAGATCGTCCTCGTCGAACTCGGGCGCGAGGTCGCGCGCGTACTGGATCTCGTCATTCGAGGAGCCGGCGGCGACCATCGGCCACACCATGGCGTCCTTGTTGACCCGGAAGTCGACCACGACGGGCATGTCGTTGATCTCCATGGCCTTCTCGATCGTGGCGTCGACGTCGTCGGCGGTCTCGCAGGCCAGGCCGACGCAACCCATGGCCTCGGCCAACTTCGGGAAGTCGGGGATGCGGGCCGGCTTGTCGTGCCCCTGCAGGTTGGTGTTGGAGTAGCGCTCGCCGTAGAAGAGCGTCTGCCACTGGCGCACCATGCCGAGGTTCTCGTTGTTGATGATCGCGACCTTGATCGGGATGCCCTCGATCGCGCAGGTGGCGAGCTCCTGGTTGGTCATCTGGAAGCAGCCGTCGCCGTCGATCGACCACACGGTGGCGTCCGGACGCCCGACCTTCGCTCCCATCGCCGCCGGGACGGAGTAGCCCATCGTGCCCAGGCCGCCGGAGTTGATCCAGGTGTTGGGGTGCTCGTAGCCGATGAACTGCGCGGCCCACATCTGGTGCTGGCCGACACCGGCGGTGAAGATCGTCTCCGAGCCGGAGATGTGACCGAGCCGCTCGATGACGTACTGCGGGGAGAGGCCCTCGGTGGGGAGGTCATAACCGAGCGGGTACGCCTTCTTGATCCCGGCCATGAACGCGACCCAGCCCTCGTAGTCGCCCTCCTTGCCGGCCGCCTTCTCGGCGGTGAGCACCGCGATCAGGTCGGTGAGCACCTCGCGCACGTCGCCCACGATCGGGACGTCGGCGTAGCGGTTCTTGCCGATCTCGGCCGGGTCGATGTCGGCGTGGATCACCTTGGCGTTGGGCGCGAAGGAGTCCAGGTTGCCGGTGACACGGTCGTCGAAGCGGGCACCGAGGCTGATGATCAGGTCGGCCTTCTGCAGACCGGCGACCGCGGGCACGGTGCCGTGCATGCCCGGCATACCGAGGTGCTGCGGGTGTGAGTCGGGGAACGCGCCGCGGGCCATCAGAGTCGTCACGACCGGGATCCCGGTGAGGACGGCCAGCTCCATCAGCTCGCGGTGGGCGCCGGAGCGGATGGTGCCGCCCCCGACGTACAGCACCGGCTTCTTGGCCTCCAGCATCAGGCGCGCCGCCTCGCGGATCTGCTTGGCGTGCGGCTTGGTCACCGGGCGGTAGCCCGGCAGGTGGAGCTCGGTCGGCCACCGATAGGTGGTGGTGGCCTGCATCGCCGACTTGGTGACGTCGACGAGGACCGGACCCGGCCGGCCGGAGCTGGCCAGGTGGAAGGCCTCAGCGACCCGCTGCGGGATCTCCGCGGGGTCGGTGATGAGGAAGCTGTGCTTGGTGACCGGCATCGTGATGCCGCGGATGTCGGCCTCCTGGAAGCCGTCGGTGCCGATCAGGCTGGCCGCGACCTGGCCGGTGATGGCGACCATCGGCACGGAGTCCATGTTGGCGTCGGCGAGCGGGGTGACCAGGTTGGTCGCGCCCGGGCCGCTGGTGGCCATGCACACGCCGACCTTGCCGGTCGCGGCGGCGTAACCCTGGGCGGCGTGGCCGGCGCCCTGCTCGTGGCGTACGAGGATGTGGCGGATCTTCGAGTCCATCAGCGGGTCGTACGCCGGAAGGATCGCTCCTCCCGGAATGCCGAAGATGTTCTCGGCTCCCGCTGCTTCCAGCGACTTGACCAGGCTCTGTGCGCCTGTCATCTGCTCGCTCATATCCGTCATCGTCCTACTCGTGGGATCTGGTGGAAGGTGCTGCTCGTGCAACAAAAAACCCCCCCGGCCCGGATGGGCAACGGAGGGAGACGCGTCGTCTGGGGCCAGTGGCTCCTAGGCGACGCGCCTGATAAGTACGAGAATGCTGTGCAGCATGCCCACACGTTAACCCCATGTGTCGCGCCGTGTCACCTCACCTTATCGCGCGTCCCACGATCTGAGATAACCGTCCCAGTATCTGTCAGTTGCTCGGGCCCGTGGGCTCAGGACAGGCCGAGCCGCTGGCGCAGGAAGGTCCAGGCGAAGGCGGAGAGGTGCGCCGCCTGGGCGTTGTTGGCAGCGCCTCCGTGGCCACCCTCGATGTTCTCGTAGTAGGTGACGTCCTTGCCGGTCGCGGCCAGCAGCGCCGCCATCTTGCGGGCGTGGCCGGGATGCACCCGGTCGTCCTTGGTGGAGGTGGTGAGCAGGACCGGCGGATAGGCCGTCGCCTCGTCGAGCAGGTGGTAGGGCGAGAAGGTCCTGATGAACTCCCACTCCTCCGGTACGTCCGGGTCGCCGTACTCCGCCATCCACGACGCCCCCGCGAGCAGATGCGAGTAGCGCTTCATGTCCAGCAGCGGCACCTGGATCACGACAGCGCCGAAGAGATCGGGATAGAGGGTGAGCATGTTGCCGGTCAGCAGCCCGCCGTTGGAGCCGCCCTGGACCCCGAGGCGCTCGGCGTCGGTGACACCGGTCGCGACCAGGTCGCGCGCGACGGCGGCGAAGTCCTCGTACGCCCGGTGCCGGTTCTCCTTCAGCGCAGCCTGGTGCCACGCCGGGCCATACTCCCCTCCCCCGCGGATGTTGGCCACCACGTAGACCCCACCCTCATCGAGCCAGGCGCGGCCCACACCGGCGGAGTAACCGGGCGTCATCGGGATCTCGAATCCGCCATAGCCGTAGAGCAGAGTCGCGGCCGGCGGCGTGGAGCCGTCGATGTGCGCCTGCCTGCCGACGATGAAGTAAGGCACCCGGGTGCCGTCGAGCGAGGTGGCGAAGCGCTGCTCGGCGACGAGCCCGTCGGCCTCGAACCACGCCGGAGCCGACTTGAGCACCTCGGGAGCGGACCCGGCCGAGCTCGGGTCGCCCAAGGTCGTCGTGGCGTACGTCGTCGGGGTCAGGTAGCCGCTGGTCACCACCCAGACCTCGTCGGACTCGACGGCGTCGACCGACCGGGTCCCGACGGCCGCCACCGGATCAGTCGCCGGGAACTCGGACCGTCGCCAACCCGCACCGGGGTCAGCGGAGCTTGTCGAGTCCCCTTCCCCCTGCGTCCCGACGTCACCCGACGCCGGAGGCGTCAATATGTGCAGCCGGTTCTTGACGTCGTCGAACACGTTGAGCACCAGGTGGTTGCGGGTCCAGGTGGCACCCGCGAGCGAGGTGGCGGCGGTCGGCTCGAAGAGAACGGTGAGGTCGCGCTCACCCGCCAGGAACTCCTCGGCGCCGATCGCGAGCAGCGAGCCCGCGACGTACGTCGTCTCCTTCGGGGTCCAGTCGTCGCGGAGGTCGATGACGAGCCACTCACGGTGGAAGCCGGCCTCGGCGGAGTCGGGGATGTCGAGCTTGGTGAGGCTCTGGTCGGGCGTGCCGGGGTCGGTGACGACGTAGGTCTCGGACCGGTAGAACGCGATCGAGCGGCTGACCAGGTCGCGCTCGAAGCCGGGAGTGTGGAGGTGGCGGGCGGAGATGTACATGTCCTCGTCGGTGCCCTCGTAGACCACCGCCGCGTCCTCGAACGCCGTGCCGCGGCGCCACAGCTTCACGATGCGCGGATAGCCCGACGGGGTCAGGCTCCCGGGGCCGAAGTCGGTGAAGACATAGACCGCGTCGGGGCCGCACCAGGAGAGCCCGCCCTTGGCGCCGCCCTGCTCGACGGCACGGGTGAAGCCACCGTCCTCGGGACGTACGAAAGCCTTCTCGACCAGGTCGAACTCCCTGGTCACGTCGGCGTCGGAGCCACCCGGGGAGAGGTCGATGAGCACCTTGCGCCACGGCTCGCCGGCGGGAGGCCGGAGCACCGAGGCGCCGTGCCAGACCCAGCGCTCATCCTCGGCGGCGGCGAGCGCGTCGAGGTCGAGCAGGATCTCCCACTCGGGGTCGTCGGTGCGGTAGGAATCCGGCGTGGTGCGCCGCCAGAGACCGCGCTCGTGGTCCGCGTCGCGCCAGAAGTTGTAGTAGTGCTCGCCGAGCTGGGAGACCTCCGGGATCCGGTCGTCGGAGTCGAGCACCTCCAGGATCTGCGCCTCGATCTTCGTGAAGACGGGGTCCGCCCCGATGCCCGCGTGCGCCTCGTCGTTGCGCGCCCGCACCCAGGCCAGCGCGTCGGCTCCCTCGACCTCCTCCAGCCAGCCGAACGGGTCCTCCCCGGCGGCGTCGAGCGGGGTCACGATCGTCGGCTCAGAGGTCATGCGGGAAGGCTACTTCGCGGTGTGCGAGTTGCGGCCGACAGGCACACTTGCGGCATGGATGAGGCGGAGGGGTCGTCGAGGGGGCTGCCGCGGCGCGCGGCGACACGGACGGCCAAGCTGGCCGCCCTGCCGATGGGGTACGCCGGACGCAAGGCGCTCGGGCTGGGCAAGCGGATCGGTGGCCGGCCCGCGGAGGCGGTGCTCGCTGACGTCCACCAACGTACGGCCGACCAGCTCTTCCGCACCCTGGGTGAGCTCAAAGGCGGCGCGATGAAGGTCGGGCAGATGCTCTCGATCATGGAGGCGGCGATGCCGGAGTCGCAGGCGGCCCACTACCGCGACCAGCTCACCCGGCTCCAGGACTCCGCTCCCCCGATGCCGACCGGGATCGTCCGCGGCCTGCTGGCCCGCGACCTCGGACCGGACTGGGCCGAGCAGCTGGTCGAGCTCTCCGAGGAGCCGGCAGCGTCGGCCTCGATCGGGCAGGTGCACCGGGGGCGTTGGGCCGACGGGCGTGAGGTCGCGGTGAAGGTGCAGTATCCCGGCGCAGACGAGGCGCTGCGCGCCGACCTGCGCCAGATCGGCCGGGTCGCGGCGATCGGCAACGCCGTGGTGCCCGGGATGGACATCAAGGCGCTGGTCACCGAGCTGCAGGACCGAGTCGTCGAGGAGCTCGACTACCCGAAGGAGGCCGAGGCCCAGCACGTCTTCTCCGAGGCGTACGCCGACCATCCCCTGATCGAGGTGCCGGACGTCGTCGCCGTGGGACCCAGCGTGCTCGTCACCGAGTGGGTGGAATCGGAAGGCTCGATCGCGAAGGTGATCGCGGAGGGCACTCCGCAGGAGCGCGACCACTACGGCGAGCTGCTCGTGCGGTTCTGGTTCTCCGCGCCCGGTCTGACCGGGATGCTGCACGCCGACCCGCACCCCGGAAACTTCCGGGTCCTGCCCGAGGGCCGCCTCGCCGTGCTCGACTTCGGACTTGCCGCGCGGCTCCCGGATCGTGGCTTCCCCGCGCCGATGGGCCGGCTGATCAGGATCGCCGCGACCGGTGACGCCGACGCGCTGGTCGCCGGGCTGCGCCACGAGGGCTTCATCCGAGAGGGGATCAAGGTCGAGCCGCAGCACGTGCTCGACTATCTGGCGCCCTGGGTGACACCCGCGCTGGAGGAGCGCTTCCGGTTCACCAGGGAGTGGATGCGGGAGGAGTTCAAGCGGATCAACGACCCCAAGGACCCTGCCTACACGGTCGGCCTGAAGCTCAACCTGCCGCCGTCCTACCTGCTCATCCACCGGGTCTGGCTCGGTGGGCTCGGGGTGCTGGCACAGCTCAACGCGGAGGCGCCGTTCCGGGAGATCCTCGAGGAGCACCTGCCCGGGTTCGCGGGCTGAGTCCCCGCTCCGGTTGGTCAGGGCAGCAGGCTCTGACCGACCGGGTCGGGGTTGTAGGCGATCTCCCAACGAACACCGTCCGGGTCGGCGAAGTAGCCGGTGTAGCCGCCCCAGACGCGTTCCTCACCGGCCGATGCATCGCGGCCGAGCGACCTCGCCAGCTCCAGGACACCGTCGACCTCCTCGCGAGTGGCCACGTTGTGAGCGAGGGTGAACGGCGCGACGCCGTCGGCGACGGCGATCCTGCCGACCTCCTCCTCGAACTCAGCGCGGTCCCACAGCGAGAGGATCACATGCTCGCCGACGCGGATCATGAGAACCCCGTCGGCCTCGAGCTCCGGCGCCCAGCCGAGGCCGTCGACATAGAACGCCCTGCTCGCCGCCACGTCGGCGACGGCGAGGGTGATGAAACTGATGCGCTGGTCCATGACAGTCACCCTGCCACGGACCAGCGACACCTTCAGCCCTACTTGTCGGGCCTACTTGTCGGGCCTACTTGTCGGGCCTACTTGTCAGGCTTGGGCTGCTTGACCGGCTGCTCGCGGAGGACGTCACGACGAGCGCGGTACTCGTTCTCGTCGATCGCACCCTCTGCGTACCTCTCTGCCAGCTTCGCCTCACCCGCACGTCGCGGTCCCTCGGCCGCGCGCTGGCGGCCGAACAGGATGATCGCGGTGATGATCCCCGCGATCACCAGGAACCACAGGATCGGGAAGATCGGCCAGAACGCCGGCGGACCTCCGCCGTCGTGCCATGGTCCGCTCTCTCGCCACGGACCCCAGTTGTCGCCGGCCACGGCGATGGTGGCCACAGTCTCGTTGATGCTCATTTCTCGTGTCCTTTCCGGAGGCTTCGTACGCATCCCAGACTGCTGCGCACAGGCCACCGGCACATCGGCTCACGAGCGGGGGCGGCGTACGCAATCATGCGTACGCC
>NZ_JBOHDN010000161.1:0-27436 GCF_050699375.1 Nocardioides sp.
ACGCCACCATCATCCCCTGGGTGTTGGGTAGTGATGGCCGGGTCCTCGACGCCGGCCGCGACAGCAGGTTCTTCCAACCCATCCAGCGCAAAGCACTCCGGCTCCAGCAGAAGTGCTGCCAAGCCGAGGGCTGCGACATGCCACCGGAGTGGTGCGACGCCCACCACCTCAACGCCTGGGCACTGGGCGGGAAGACCGACCTCCAAGACGGGGTCCTGTTGTGCCCCCATCACCACCGGTTGGCTCATGCCCCAGGGTTCACTCATGAGCGGCTACCGGACGGCACGATCAGGTTCACGCGACGTCCCTAGACCGACACCGGACGAGAACAATCCTCACTACGGCTTCAACCCACATGTGATGCCGGGCGCCCGCCCCTCGCCACGCGCTGACCAGCTCCACCGCCCTTCCATGTCGGCATGGCTGCAGCAGCATCGAGGTCCCGCTCGAGGCGGTCGTGATGGCATTCGTCGGACGAAACGCGGCCAGTCGTGGACACGCCGGTCGACGGAACCCTTCTCTCCGCGGCTCAGCCCGGCGCCCTCCACCCGCAGGCCGTGCCCGCAGCTTGGGGCCGCCTGGAACTCGGAGCCCGGAACCCGCTGCCTCACCCCGGTGCCTCACGCCAACGGCCCACGCCAGTGGCCTCACTCCGGTGCCTCACTCCGGTGCCTCACTCCGGTGCCTCACCCCGGTGCCTCACTCCAGCGGCCTCACCCCGGTGCCTCACTCCAGCGGCCTCACCCCGGTGCCTCACTCCAGCGGCCTCACCCGGTGCCTCACCCCAGCGGCCTCACCCCAGTGGCCCCACCCCAGTGGCGGGCGAGCATGTGAATCACTCGGCGTCGAGGCCGTGCTCGATCGCGTAGCGGGTGAGCTCGACGCGGTTGTGCATCTGGAGCTTGCGCAGGGTGTTCTGTACGTGGTTCTGGACGGTCCGGTGGGAGAGGACGAGGCGGTCGGCGATCTGGCGGTAGCTCAGGCCCTTGGCGACGAGCTTGAGGACGTCGGTCTCGCGATCGGTGAGGGTGGGTTTGTCGCCCTGTACTTCGGTGGTGGCGCTGTGCTGGAACTCGCCGAGGACGAGACCGGCGAGGCCGGGGGTGAAGACGGGGTCGCCGGCGGCGACGCGGCCAACGGCCTCCAAGAGTTCCTCGCGGGAGGCTGACTTGACGAGGTAGCCGGTGGCGCCGGCCTTGACGGCGGCGAGTACGTCGGCCTGCTCGCCCGAGGCGGAGAGGATGAGGACCTTGGTAGCGGGGTGCAGTGCGATGACCTCTGTGGTGACCTGTACGCCGTCGGGCTCGGGGATCTGCAGGTCGAGCACCACGACCTCTGGACGGGTCGCCGCGAACCTGGTGATCGCCTCACGGCCGGTGCTGGCGGTGGCGACGACCTCGAAGCCCGCGGTGGCCAGGTCGCGCTCGACCGCTTCGCGCCACATCGGGTGGTCGTCGACGACCATCACCGTGCTCATCGGCCCTGCGCTCATCGGCCCTGCGCTCATCGGCCCTGCGCTCATCGGCCCTGCGCTCATCGGCCCTGCGCTCATAGATCCGCTCCTGTTCGGGGGACGGTGAGTTCCCACTCGGTCCCGGTTCGTCCGGTGATCAGCTCGGCCTGACCACCGAGGTCCTCGACCCGTCCACGGATGGACTCGGTGATGCCCAGCCTGCCCTCCGCGCCGGCTTTCGCGATGCGGCCCTCTGGGATGCCCGGGCCCTCGTCGCGTACCGAGATCTCGACATGGTCGGGGAAGGCTTGCAGGAGCACCCAGGCGCGGGCGTCCTCGCCGACATGGCGGCGTACGTTGTCGAGGGCCGCGCGGGTCGCGGCAACGATCTCGCCGGCCGAGTGGGCAGGCATCTCGACGGCGGTCGCGGGTCCCGAGACGGTCACCGCGCCGGTCTCCAGCGCGGCCAGAGCGGCGCCGAGGTCGGTCATCCCCGCTGCCGTCCCACGGTCGGGCTGCTCGCCGCGGACCAGCGCCCGCAGCTCCCGCTCCTGCTCCCCCGCCAGCCGGCCGAGCTCGGCGGCGTCACCGCCCAGCTCACCGCCACGGCGCTGGACGAGCGCGAGGACCTGGAGCACGCCGTCGTGTACCACCCGGGCGAGGCGGGTCCGCTCCTCGGCCCGGGCCGCGGCGCGCTCGGCCTCGTCGCGCTCCAGCGCCATCCGCTGCACCGACTCACACATGTAGCCGACCACCGGGCCCCCGATGACCAGCAGGAACGCGTTGCCATAGATCGACTGGTCGATCTCCTGACGCAGCGCGAGGTCGGCCGCCGCCAACGCCACACCGGCCAGCAGCCCACCGATCCAGCGATAGTGGATCGCGCACGCGAGCAGCGCGCCGCTGACCCAGAACCCCGGCACGCTCGCCTGGAACCCGGGCCCCTTCACCAGCGGGGTCACGAGCAGAAGTCCGAGCGCGATCGCCAGGTCGGCGCCGACGAGCACGGCCGTGCGGCGGCCCGGTGCCGCGTACGCCCAGACGGCGAAGCCGGTCCACCCCACCATGACGAGGGCACAGGCCAACGCGGCCGCCGGCGACTGAAAGTTGCCGGCACGGTAGATGGTCAGCCCGACGGCGTTCACGAGCACGACGATGCGCAGCACCGCGAGAGCCCGGAAGAGCCGGCTCTCCACCTCCACCGCCGCCGGCGACGCGCACGCACTCACGCTGGCACCCATGCCGGGAAGTGTCGCACCCTCCCTCGGCCACCGAGCTAACAACTGCGCCACAAGATTCGCGGCTGTGGGATCGTTCCAAGATGATTGGAAGCCTGAGCTGCATCGTGATCGACTGTCCCGACCCGCGGAAGCTGGCCCCGTTCTACGAAGAGCTCCTGGGTCTTGCACGGGTCGAAGACGGCGAGGACTGGGTCACCTTGGGCGACATAGGGCAACCGCCCAGAGTCGCGCTCCAGCAGACGGCAAACTTCATGCGACCCGACTGGCAGACGTCGACGGTTCCCCAACAGATGCACCTCGACATCCTCGTCGAGAACCTGGATGTCGCGCAGTCGGCCGTTCTCGGTCTCGGGGCATCCCTTCTCGAAGGTTCCGACAAGCCCATCGGCTACCGCGTCTATGCCGACCCGGCAGGACACCCCTTCTGTCTCGTGACGCGAGAGGGTCTGTCCTGATCCGGATGCCCCTGAGACCCTGAGGAATTAGACCCTGACCCCGGCGTACGTCTCAGATCTGAGTATCCGTGCGGATGCCGCCGACACCGGGCGAGAACAAGAATCAAGACATGAACGAGCTGTGTACCCCCTACCGGATTCGAACCGGCGCTACCGCCGTGAAAGGGCGGGGTCCTGGGCCGCTAGACGAAGGGGGCCTGCCGGGACATCCTAGAGGTCTGGCTCCGAGGCAGCCAAAGCGAGGGCGTGCGTTCATGTTCGGGTCCCGATTCGGAACGTCGCCGTCGCTTCCGGTAATGTTTCACCTCGCTTGGGCAGGTAGCTCAGTTGGTACGAGCGATCGCCTGAAAAGTGATAGGTCGGCGGTTCGACCCCGCCCCTGCCCACAAGCAACAACCGGCTTCGACCTGCAGTTATGGGTCGAAGCCGGTTGTCATTCGGGATCAAGTCTCAGCGCACACCCTGCGTTTCCCGCACACGCTCCGGCGGAACTACGCAAGGATGGTTGGCTGTGAAGTACGCCGATCCTGGTCGCTGCCCCGACTGCCGGGAGACCTTCGAGCCCGGCACCAACCCCTGCCCGCACTGCGGGCTGCCGTTGGAGAACGCCGTCGCCCAAGAGCTCTACGGGACGTTGTTGCGGGCCGACGTACTCATGTCCCGGCTCCGCTCGATCCGGGAGGAGACGACGCGCGCCGCCCGGCCCACGCCGCCGCCGGCTCCCGCCCCGGCCCCGCCTCCGGCACCTCGCCGGATCCTTCCCGAGCCCGTGGGGGTCGCCCCTGCCGCGTCCCGCTCCGACTCCCCTGCCTCACCGCTCGACTCACCCATCTCCGCCCACGACGCCGACCTGGCCGCGAACGCGCTCGCCGACCCGGGTACGGCGATCCCGGAGGCCGCCACCAAGGCCAGGCGCGCGCCGATCACGGTGCCCCTGATCCTGGTCGGCGTCGGGGTGCTCTTCCTGCTGGTCGCCGGCGTCATCTTCCTCGCGGTCGCCTGGGCAGCGATGGGCGTCGGCGGGCGCACCACGATGCTGCTCGTCTTCACCGTGCTCTTCACGGTCGCCGGCGGGGTGCTGATGCATCTCGAGCTGCGGGCCGGCACCGAAGGCGTCTGGACACTCGCGCTGGGACTGCTGGCGCTGGACCTGGCCGGGATGAAGTACGCCGGTTGGCTGGGCGATGCCGAGTGGGACCGAGGCTTCCTGGTCGCCGTCGGCGTCGTCGTCTTCGCCGCCGGTGTGGCGATGGCGATGGCGGCCGCGCGCAGCGACAAGCTCACCAGCGTGATCGGGCCACAGGTGGCGGCAGCCATCGGCGTACTCACCGCTCTCATCGGTCTCGAGCTCATCTCGGACCTGGTCTGGTTCCCGCTCATCGCCACCGTCGTCGCGCTCGTCGTGGTGATCGTGGCGAGCAAGACGGAGCTGAAGGCACTGACCCTCGGCGCGATGGTCGTGATGGCGGGCTTCTGGTTGATGCTGCTCCTCCGCGGCCTGCTCGATCCCGCGCTGACCGGCTCCGAGCTGCTGCGTGGCGGCACCCTGCCGCTGCTGCTGGGCGCCGCCGCCGTGCTGGTCGTCGTCGCCCTGCTGTTCCCGCTGCCCAAGGACGCGAAGGTCGCCATGACCGGGGTAGCGCTGCTGATCGCCGCCTACACCTTCACCCAGCCGGCCCTCGACGACGGCGCGGTGACGCTGACGACCGTCGCCGTCGTGGTCACCCTGGTCGCCGCAGGCGCGCTCCTGACACTCCCCCGGCCCTGGCGCTGGGCCGCGACCGCGTTGACGCCGTACGCGGTGGTGCTGGCCATCGCCGTCATCGTCCTGGGCGCATCCGCGGGTGTCCGGCTCGCGGACACGCCCTGGACCCGCTCCGCGTTCTCGCCGGTCACCGGGCCGGAGCCGCTGCTGGCCGGCTGGCTGACGATGCCGGCACTGGTCGCGCTCTCAGCGCTCGGCACGTCCTGGTTCTACCGGGCGAGCCCGCCCGCCTTCCGCACCTACCGAGCCACGGTCGGATGGATCAACTTCTCCGGTGGCGTCTCCGGGCTCGCGATCACGGCCGCCTGCTACGGCGCTCCGTTGCTGGCCCCGGCCCTGCTGCTGCTCGTCGTCGCCGTGGCGCTCGCCTGGTGGGCGGCGCGGTGGCCACGGCGCCTCGCTGCCGGCATCTTCGGGCTGGTAGCCCTCGCCGCCGCACTGCCCAGCGACCTGCTCACCGTGGTCGTCGCACTCGTCCTCGCGGGTGTCGCCGCGTACGCCGGTCGGGGCCTGGTCGGCGCCGACCGCGAGGTCACGGCCAGCTACTCGGTCGCGACCCTCACCCTGGGCCTGTGGTCGCTCGCGCCACTGATCGACGTGGAGCGACAGTGGGCGGCGTGCGGGATCGTCACGGTCCTCGGCCTGATCACGCTCTTCCGCTTCCGGGCATCGGGTTGGTGGGCGGCGGCCGCATGCGCCGCCATCTCGATCGGCATCGGCTCGGTCGACGTCACCTGGACCGCGGTCCTGCTGACCATCGCCACGGTGCTCGCCGCCGCCATCGGCCTGCACCATCGCCAGCCTCCCGCGCTGGGAGTGGCCGGCTTCGTCGGGATCGGCGCGGCCACGGCAGCCGTCCTCGCCGACGACGTGCTGGCCCTGGTCGTCACCCTGATCCTCACCGGGCTCGCCATCGCCGCCGACCGCACGCAGTCCGGCACGACGAGGGAGGTCGCCGCCAGCTACTGGATCCTCGCCGGCACCGCCGCCGCCTGGCAGGCCGCCCGGCTGACCGATCTCGAGCGGCCGTACGCCGCGGTGGTGATCGTCATCGCGATGGGGATCATCGTGCTCGTACGCCGTCATCCCGCCGCCGAGGCAGCGGCCGCCACCGGCGCCCTGGTCTCGGTCTGCCTGGGTGCCTTCAGCGAGAGCGGGCTCGATACCGACTGGCTCGCCATCCTGCTGCTGATCGCCGGTGTCATGTGCACCGCGACGATCCTGCGCCACGATGCCGATCAGTCCGGCCCGCGGCTCACGATCGCCGGCCTGCTCGGCCTGGGGTCGCTCGGCGCCGCCATCACCAACGACCTGCTCGCGCTGGTGGTGGCCGGGGTGCTCACCGCGGCCGCGATCGCCGTCGACCGGCTCAGCTGGGAGCAACACATCAAGGCCGTCACGGCCCCCTACTGGATCATCACGCTGACGGCGTTCTGCTGGATGTTCGCCAACCTCACCGGCATCGAGAAGCCGCACGCCGCGGTCGCCATCATCCTCGTCCTGAGCGTGATCACCGTGATGCGACTGCTGCCCTCGGCCGAGATCGCCGCCGCGGTCGCCGCGGTCGTGACGATCGTCGTCGGGTCGGTCAGCCTCGGCCCGGAGATCGTCCTGACGCCGGACGGACCGTCCGCGGTCGGCTCGAGCGGCGTCGATCTCCCCTGGCTGAGCATCCTGCTGGCCCTGACCGCCGCCGGCCTCTTCGCGCACGCGATCGCCCACGACGAGCGCCGGTGGCTCGGCTGGGCGGGCCTGGTCCTGGCCACAGTCGCGCTGTGGATCCGGCTCGCCGACACCTCGACCTCGACCTGGGAGTGGTACACCCTGCCGCCCGCGATCGCGCTGATCGTCTACGGGGTGTTCAAGCTCCGCGCGGACCCCGAGGTCACCTCGCTACCGCTGCTCGGACCGGGCGTCTTCCTCGCCCTCGTCCCGTCGGTGCCCGCCGCGCTCCAGGACCCGGTCTCGCTACGCACCGCACTGCTCGGCATCGCCTGCCTGGCCTTCATCATCGGTGGCGCCGGGCTGCGCTGGGCTGCACCTCTGGTCGTCGGCGCCCTGGTCGCCTCCGTGCTGGCGCTGGCCCAGATGCCGTCGGCACAGATGCTGCAGCAGTGGTGGGTGCTCGGTGCGGCCGGGCTGCTGCTGCTCTTCCTCGGCATCACCTGGGAGGCACGGCTCCATGACCTGCGCCGGGCGACGGCGTACGTCCGGGGGCTGCGATAGAGGAGGTCTCCTGCGACCACGCTGTCCCGCTGGGCGGCACGGTCGTGGTCGGAGCAGAAGACGGACGTGACAAGCCTCGTCGCGTCCGTGCTCGCTGTCCGGTCGTCGACCTGGGACCTCGAGGAGGTCGCAGAGCTCCGACCGGCGTACGTCACGACCTTCCGTGACCCACGGTGGTCCGGGTGGGGACCAGTGGCAGCCCGTTGCTTTCAACGGCACGCCGTATGGCGGCCGGCTATCCAGCTACGGCACTCACGGAGAGGTCGTGATCAGCCGATCGAACTAGTCGCGCGGGGATCCCGCGTCGTTGCCCGACCAGTCGTCGTCGTCCGGCTTCTGATCGGTCTTTCGATCCGTCGTCTGACCGGTGTCTTCATCACCGTGAAGTTCGCGCGCAAGGGCCCCGAAGTCCGTCTCATACGTCCGGTACTTCAGGTCGCGTGCGACCTTCGTCTGCTTGGCTTTCGCTCGGCCGCGCCCCATAGGGTCCAGCCCCCTCGTCGCACTTGGCCGGGATAGTCCCGGGCTGTTCACAGTTTCTCGTAGAGACAACGCTACCGGTTGATGCCAAGATTCCGCACGCCGGGGTGTCGAAAATCCGTTCGCTCGGAGCGAATGTTACCGAGGTCACATCATTCTGAGCCTGACGACTCGTCATCGTCCGTTCATCTCGTCGACAGATTGAGGGGCCGGGCGGTTGATTCCGCACGCATAGCCTCCCTTCCGATTCTTGGGAGACCTATCAACACGCGTCTTGAATGGAAATGCAGTGACCGAACTGAGCGACCTCCAGACCGACACCGCCTGCCCCACCTGCAGCGACCACGATGCGCCCGCCGTCGCGAACGGCCGGCGCACCATGCTGTCGCTGCTGCCGATGGCCGGCCACACGCGCGGCAAGCGCAGCGCGGTGACCTGCGCCCTCAAGTGCGACAGCGCCTGCGCCAAGCCGGCGCCCAACACCTCCGACAACGGCTACTTCCGTGACATCGCCGGCGCGGCGCTCAGCCGCCGCCACGCGCTCGGCCTCGCCGGCGCCGGGGCCGTCGCTCTGGCGGTCGGCAACAGCGGCCTGGCTGCTGCCGCCGCCGGCCCCGGCCAGGCGGGCGGTCTCGCCGCGGGTCACGGTCACGGCGGGCGTACGAACCTGCCGTTCAAGCCGATCACCCCGGTCGCGGCGACCGAGGACACCTTCGTGGTGCCGCAGGGCTACACCTGGGAGCCGATCATCCGCTGGGGCGACCCGATCCTGCCCGGCGGCGTTCCCTTCGACGCCAACAGCCAGACGGCCGAGAAGCAGGCCCTCGCCTGGGGCTACAACAACGACTACACCGACGTGATCGTGACCAACCGGGCCGGCACCAAGGCGCTGCTGTGCTGCAACCACGAGTACGTCAACGCCGAGATCATGTTCCCGCCCGACCTCGACGCCACCGAGCAGCTCGAGATCGCCATGGCCGCGCACGGCTTCGCGATCGTCGAGCTCGAGCGCTCGGCGCGAGGCGAGAGGTGGACGTACGTCCCCTCGGCTCCGAAGAACCGCCGCATCACCGCTTCGACCCCGTTCGAGCTCACCGGTCCCGCGGCCGGCAGCGACCTGCTCAAGACCAAGGCCGATCCGACCGGCACCGTGGCGCTGGGCACGATCGGCAACTGCTCGGGCGGCACCACTCCGTGGGGCACGATCCTGTCCGGCGAGGAGAACTTCAACGGCTACTTCCGCGCCGACGGCACCACGCCGGCGGGCAAGCGCTACGGCCTGAGCGACGCGGAGTCGACCTACGGCTGGGAGGCCATCGAGCCGCGGTTCGACGCGCGTACGGCCGACTACGCCAACGAGCCGAACCGATTCGGCTACATCGTCGAGATCGACCCGACCGACCCGACCTCGACGCCCCGCAAGCACACCTCGCTGGGCCGGCTCAAGCACGAGGGCGCGAACGTCGTCATCGCCGACAACGGCCACGTGGTGGCCTACACCGGTGACGACGAGCGCTTCGACTACCTCTACAAGTTCGTCTCCAAGGGCCGCTACAACCGCCACAACCGCCGTAAGAACCTCGACCTCCTCACCGAGGGCGATCTCTACGTCGCGCGCTTCCACGGGGACTCCCCGGTGACCGAGATCGACGGCACCGGCACGCTGCCGAGCGACGGGAAGTTCGACGGCTACGGCCAGTGGATCCCGCTGGTGAGGAAGGGCCGCAGCCAGGTGGCCGGGATGAGCGTCGAGGAGGTGCTCGTCCACACGCGCCTGGCCGCGGACAAGGCCGGCGCCACCAAGATGGACCGCTGCGAGGACGTCCAGCCCTCGCCCAAGAGCGGCAAGGTGTACGTCGCCTGCACGAACAACACCGACCGCGGCAAGGACGGCAAGGAGGGCCCGGTCGAGCAGAACCCGCGCAACGCCAACAAGGACGGCCACATCGTCGAGATCGTCGAGGACGACGGCGACCACACCTCGCGGGTGTTCCGCTGGAACCTCGTCATCGTCGCCGGTGACCCTGCCTCCGAGGGCACCTACTTCGCCGGCTACCCGAAGGACAAGGTGTCCCCGGTCTCCTGCCCAGACAACCTGGCCTTCGACTCCGAGGGCAACCTGTGGATCTCCACCGACGGGCAGCCGAGCTCGATCGACAAGTGCGACGGTCTCTTCAAGGTTCCGCTCGAGGGCCGCGAGCGTGGCCACGTGCAGCAGTTCCTGTCCGTGCCCCGCGACGGTGAGACCTGCGGCCCGGTCATCCACGACCGCGACGGCTCGGTCTTCGTCGCCGTGCAGCACCCGGGCGAGGACGGCACCTGGGAGGCCCAGAACTCCTACTTCCCCGACTACGTCGAGGGCACCGCCGGTGAGGGCGAGTTCGCGGGTCCGCGGCCGTCGGTGGTTCAGGTCCTGAGGCGCTCGTAACCGAGCTTGCTCGGCTTAGAGATCGAGCGACGGCCGGGTCGAGATCCAGTCGCTGACGAGGGGCATCAACCACGTGTTGGTGCCCCTCGCGGCAGTCTCACCAGCCGGCGTACGTCCCGGTGAGCTCGACCTCGCCGCCGGGGGTGCCGGTGACCTCACCGGCGGCCCAGGCGCGGATGTCGTAGCCGTCGAGGATGCGTACGGCCTCGTCGACGTCCTCGGGGTCGATCAGAGCGACCATGCCGACGCCGCAGTTGAGGGTCATCTCCAGGTCCGCCAGCGGCACCGAGCCGGTGCTGCGGACGAGGTCGAAGATCGGGGCCGGGGTCCAGGTGGTGCGGTCGATGCGCGCCGAGAGCTCCTCGGGCATCACCCGCTCGAGGTTGGCGGCCAGACCGCCACCGGTGACATGGGACATGGCATGGGTCTTCGTCCCACGAGCCAGGTCCAGGCAGGCCTTGGCGTAGACGCGGGTCGGGGTGAGCAGCTCCTCGCCCAGGGTCTTGCCGAGCTCGTCGACCTGTTGGTCGAGCGACATCCCAGCGGTGTTGAGCAGCACGTGGCGTACGAGCGAGAAGCCGTTGGAGTGGAGGCCGGAGGCCTCCATGGCGAGGACGACGTCGCCCTCCTTCACCAGGTTCGCGCCGAGCAGGTTGTCGGCCTCGACGACGCCCGTGGCCGCGCCGGCCACGTCGTACTCGTCGACGCCCAGCAGCCCGGGGTGCTCGGCGGTCTCGCCACCGACGAGGGCACAGCCCGCCTCGACACAGGCCTCCGCGATGCCCTTGACGATCGCCGCGACCCGCTCCGGGACGACCTTCCCGGTGGCGATGTAGTCGGTCATGAACAGCGGCTCGGCACCGCAGACGACCAGGTCGTCGACGACCATGCCGACCAGGTCGAAGCCGATCGTGTCGTGCTTGTCCATCGCCTGCGCGATCGCGACCTTGGTGCCGACACCGTCGGTGGAGGTGGCCAGCAGCGGACGCTCGTACGCCTTCAGCGCACTCGCGTCGAAGAGACCGGCGAACCCACCGACGCCGCCGAGCACCTCGGGCCGGCGGGACTTCTCGATCCAGACCTTCATCAGGTCCACCGCGCGGTCGCCGGCGTGGATGTCGACGCCTGCTGCGGCGTACGCGTTGGTCTGGCTCACTGGAGGATCTCCGATCACGGGTTGTTCAGGACCGGCAGGGCCTTGCCCGCGGTCGGGGACTGCAGCGAGACCTCGAGGAGGTGCTTGCCGAGCATGCTCTGGTCGGGCAGCTCCACGGGGTATTCACCGGTGAAGCAGGCGGCGCACAGCGTGGAAGGCTCCTGGCGGGTCGCCGAGATCATCCCGTCGAGCGAGATGTAGCCGAGCGAGTCGGCGCCGACGGACGAGGCGATCTCGTCGACCTCGAGCCCGTTGGCGATCAGCTCGGCGCGGGTGGCGAAGTCGATGCCGTAGAAGCACGGCCATTTGACGGGCGGCGACGAGATCCGCACGTGGATCTCCAGGGCGCCCGCCTCGCGGAGCATCCGCACCTGGGCACGCTGGGTGTTGCCGCGCACGATCGAGTCGTCGACTACGACGACCTTCTTGCCGCGGACCATGTGCTCGAGCACGTTGAGCTTCAGCCGGATGCCGAGCTGGCGCAGCGTCTGGGAGGGTTGGATGAAGGTGCGGCCGACGTAGGAGTTCTTCACGAACGCCTGGCCGAACGGCAGCCCGCTCTCCAGCGCGTAGCCGGTCGCGGCCGGGATGCCGGACTCGGGCACCGGGATGACCAGGTCGGCGTCGACGGGGAACTCGCGGGCCAGCTCGCGGCCCATCTCGACCCGCGACTCGTGGACGTTGCGTCCGGCGATGGTGGCGTCGGGGCGGGCCAGGTAGACGTACTCGAAGACGCAGCCCTTGCGGTCGGCCTCGGCGAACCGCACCGAGCGCAGACCGGACTCGTCGATGATGATCATCTCGCCGGGCTCGACCTCGCGCACCACGCTCGCGCCGACGGTGGCCAGCGCGGCGTCCTCCGACGCGATCACCCAGCCGCGGTCGAGGCGGCCCAGCACCAGCGGCCGGATGCCCTGCGGGTCACGTGCGGCGAAGAGGGTGTCCTCGTTCATCCACACCAGCGAGAAGGCACCG
The DNA here is from genome assembly GCF_050699375.1 of Nocardioides sp. Lineage (GTDB taxonomy): Bacteria > Actinomycetota > Actinomycetes > Propionibacteriales > Nocardioidaceae > Nocardioides. Next base: position 12,180 of record NZ_JBOHDN010000161.1, read on the forward strand.
CTGATCGTCGGCAGCACCTCCAGCGCGCGCGCCTCCAGCGAGGAGTCGGGGTGGTAGGCGAGCAGCTCGGTGAGCAGCGAGGTGTCGTTGGTGGAGACCGGCGCGTGGCGGCCCTCGGAGTGCTCGGGCAGCGCCTCGGCGGCCGTACGCATCTGCGAGACGTTGAGCAGGTTGCCGTTGTGGCCCAGGGCGACGGAGCCGTCGGGCGTCGGCTTGAAGATCGGCTGCGCGTTCTCCCACACCGAGGCACCGGTGGTGGAGTAGCGCGCGTGACCGATGGCGACGTGCCCCTTGAGCGACTCGAGGGTCGGCTCGTCGAAGACCTGGCTGACCAGACCCATGTCCTTGTAGACCAGGATCTGTCGACCGTTGCTGACCGCGATGCCCGCCGACTCCTGACCACGGTGCTGGAGGGCGTACAGGCCGAAGTACGTCAGCTTCGCGACGTCCTCGCCCGGCGCCCACACACCGAAGACTCCGCACTGGTCCTGCGGACCCTGGTCGTGGGGGTCAAGGGCGGCGGTGAGCCGGCCGTCGCCACCCTTGCGTCGGGACTCGTGCCTACCTGAGCTGGTGAGGTTGACCACGACTAGGAGTGTACGGCCGTACGCAGGCGATCACCGAACCCTTGACGCTGATGTGCCGAACCCTTGACAGCGCTGTAAGGGTGGTCACATGAACGCCTCGGGATCATGAATGCAAAGACTTATCCACGTCCGCCCTACCGCACGGGACACTCTTCCCGGATAATCGACCCGATGACTTCTCCAGCGCCCAAGCCCGCCGGCGGTCACCGACTGACGGTGCCGCCGGGATTCGCCCCACCACCGCTGGGCGGGAAGCGCCCCAGAAGCGACTACACCACGACGATGACGACGATCACCACCGATCTGGCCGAGATCGGTGGTCTGCTGACCCCCGGCGAAGACCTCTCCGACCTCCAGCTGATCGCCGACAGCCTGACCGCCCTGGCCGGCTTCGAGGCCGCCACGATCAGCATCGCGCGGCCCGACAACCGCCTCCACGTGGTGGTCGTCTCCGGGCCGGAGGTCGCCCGGGAGAAGCTCAACGGGCTCTCCACACCGCTTTCCCAGCTCGAGCGCGACATGGCCCGCGCCGACGACTGGGGGATCTTCAAGTTCGTCCCCGCCGAGCGTCGCGACGCCCATGACGCCGAGGTCGGCTGGACCTCCAACCGTGAGCGTCTCAACGAGCCGGACGCGTGGGATCCGCTCGACCTCCTGGTCGCGCCGTTGCGTGATGAGAGCGGCCGGCTCCGCGGGACGTTCATGGTCGACGTACCCAGCGACGGGCGTCGTCCCGATCTCGAGAAGCGGGCCATCCTGGGCCGCCACGCGGTCCAGGCGCAGCGCGCCATCCTGCTCGCGCTCGAACGCGAGGAGCTCTCCGAGCAGGTACGCCTCGCCGAGGCCGCCCGCGACGTCATCCGTCGCGCCGGGCGCGAGCTCGACCCGGACGAGATCCTCAACTCGCTGAGCACGGGGCTGGTCGACGTCCTCGACCTGACCGACTTCTGGCTGCACCTGTCCAAGCCGGGCGGGCGCGGCGTGCGCACGAAGGTCTACCGGGAGGACTTCAAGCTTCCGATCGAAGACCTGACGAACGTCCAGTTCATCGTCGACTACGGGCAATACCTGTGGGACCAGCGCACCATCACGGTCCAGACGCCAGAGGGCGCCGCGCGGCTGCCCCACCCCGACCCGGCGGCACAGGAGCGGATCACCGAGTGGGTCGCCCAGCACCGGATCGGCTCGCTCGTCGGGGTCCCGATCGGCTCCGGCCAGAGCTGGTACGGCGCGATGATCCTCTGCCGCGGCCCGGACAAGCCCCACTGGAGCGAGCTGGAGCTGATCACCGCCGCCGACCTCGGACGCGACTTCGGCCGCGTGGTCCACAACTCCAGAGCGTACCTGCGTCAACGAGCGGCGGTCGACTCCCTGCGTGAGCTCGAGGCGCACAAGAGCAGGCTCATCGCGACGGTCGCCCACGAGCTGAAGAACCCGCTCTCCGCGTTCCGCTGGAACATCGAGTCGCTGCCGTACGCGGAGTCCGAGGAGGAGTACTCCGAGGTGCTGACCGCGTTGACGCGCAACCGCGACCGCACCGAGAAGATCGTGGCCGACCTCGCGACGCTGTCGAAGGTCTCCGACCCCGACCACCTGCCGACGACGGAGCCGGTTCAGGTCGCGCGGGTGCTCGCGGAGGTCCACAGCCAGCTGAGCGCGGAGGCGCCCAGCAGCGACGCCCACGAGCTGGTCTTCGAGATGCCCGCCGACGACGTCCACGTGACCTTGGCCCCGGGAGATCTGGACCGGGTGGTGATCAACCTGGTGACCAACGCGATCAAGTACAGCCCCGAGGGGGGTCAGGTCATCGTCAGCACGCGCACCAGCCCCAGCTGGTTCGAGCTCCGAGTGACCGACCACGGCCTCGGGATCTCACCGGAGGACCAGGACCGGCTCTTCACCGAGTTCTTCCGCTCCACGAACCCCACTGCCCTCAAACAGCCCGGCACCGGCCTCGGGCTGACCATCGTGTCGAGGATCGTCAGCCGCTGCGGCGGGCTGATCTCGGTCGACTCGACACCTGGCACGGGAAGCACGTTCCGTGTGACGCTGCCCATTGTTTAACCTTACGCACCAATGACGGGTTGCGGATTTTCATCTCGGCGGAGACCTCATGACCACTACGCCCTCAGGGGGCCCGGACGCGCCACGCGGCGCCTCCGGCGAGTCTGCGTACGCTACGCGTGACCCGGGTCTGCAGCTGATCGCAGAGGGTGTGACCGAGCTCGTCGGGTTCGGCGCGGCGGTCATCAACATCCGGCGCGGTGACGAGTTCGAGATCGTCGCCGCGACCGGCGACGAGATCGGGCGCACGGTCGAGGGCGAGATGACGGTCTCCGACATGATCGGCACCCGGTTCCCGATCTCGGTCGTCACCGACCTGCTGGACATGTCGGTGGACTGGGGCGACATCAAGTTCGTCCCGCACGAGAAGAACACCATCGGGGAAGCCGAGGGCTATTGGGTCCCCGACACCGACGAGGACGTGCTGAGGGACCCGCAGGACTGGCACCGGCTCGACGAGCTCCTGGCTCCGTTCTACGACGAGGACGGCGAGCTCGTCGGCGTGCTGTCGATCGACCGCCCGGTCAACGGCCGCAGGCCGGGACGGCGGCAGCAGCGGATCCTCAACCGGTTCGCTCGCCAGGCGAGGCGAGCGGTCCTGCTGACCCTGCACCGCGAGTATCTCGAGGAGCGGGCCAACAACCTGCTCGAGGCCCAGAGCTTCCTGCGCGAGGCCAACTCTCAGCTCGGTCTCACCGGCGTGCTCGAGGCGGCCCAGGAGGCGATGAGCCGCGGTCTCGACGCCGACGGGCTCTACGTGCAGACCGAGGACGGTGACGGCGTGGCCGTGGCGTACGCCTCGCCCGGGGTGAACTGGAACCCGAACGAGCACGCGCTCATGGCCGGCCAGTCCTACCGCGACTCCAACCTGTGGCGCGACGGCCAGCACGCCATCGTCGATCGCGACATCATCGAGAAGCTGTTCCGGCACGGCGATGCCGAGAAGAAGAAGTTCGCGACGATCGGCATCGAGTTCCTGAACGCGGTCGGGGCCGACTCGCTCCTGGTCGTTCCGATCGGCGTGGAGACGACATCGCTGGGCCATCTCGTGCTGTTGCGTGGGGCTGGACGGCCCAGCTGGACCGACGCCGAGGGACGCCTCGCGATGGAGTTCGGTCGCGACTTCGGGCGCATCGTGCTGACCTCCAACGCCTATACGCAGGAGCGCGACCTCGCCGCCCGGCTGGCCACCGCTGACAAGGTGCACAGCCGGCTCATCGAGTCCGTCGCCCAGGAGCTGCACAACCCGCTCACCGCGCTCACCACCGGCATCGACGCGATGCGTCACGAGGACCGCGGCTCGGCCACCTGGTTCCAGCAGGTCGGCAACCTGATCAGTCGGTCCGACCAGCTCGTCGCGATGGTCGACGACCTGCTGCTCTTCTCCCGTTTCTCCGACCCGTCCTCACGGCCGACCCTGGCGTACGTCGACCTGTCCACCCTGCTCGCGGAGATCCACGAGCAGAGGACGTACGAGGCGGAGAAGCGTGGCATCGAGGTCAGCCTCGATGTCCCGGCGCACGAGGTCGCGGTCCTGGGCGACCGCGGCGAGATCAAGGCGGCGATCCTGAGGCTGGTCGACAACGCACTGGTCTACACCCATCGCGGCGGCCGGGTGCGGCTCTACATCGTGGAGAGCGCGAACGAGGCCGCCGTCTCGGTGACCGACGACGGGGTCGGCATCCCCGCTGCCGAGCAGCTGCGGGTCTTCACCGAGTTCTACCGCGGCACCAGCCAGGCGATCGGTGGCCGTAAGGGCGTCGGGCTCGGGCTCAGCATCGTCGACCGGGTCGCACGCCGTCACGACGGACGCGTCACGCTGCGCTCGGAGCCGGGCACCGGCACCCGGGTCTCCCTGGTCCTTCCGCTCGGGCAGCCCTTGTAGGGGACACCGCGGCGTTTGCCAACGAGGCCGCCTCGGTCGGTTAACTGATCGTCACGATTCGGACGAGACAGCAGGCTAGGCCTGCACAGGTTGGGCGTTTCGTGCAACACTCCGTGGTGCGATGACCCTCAAGACTGCCACGCTGTAGCAACACGCCTGCTGGCCTCACCCGAGAGCAAGGATGCCCCCACCACAGTCAGCCGACACACTCGACGTGCCACCGCACGCGTCGGGTCGACAGTCGACGACGCCGGTGGCCGATCCCGCTCTGCAGATGATCGCCGAGGGGATCTGCGAGCTGCTCGGGTTCGGCATCGCCGCGATCAACGTCGTCCGCGGCGACGAAGTCGAGATGGTCGCGATCCACGGCTTCACCAGCGGCCTGAACGCGCGCGGGCAGCGGCAGACCGCTGAGGAGATCCTCGGCGCCCGGTGGGCCCTTTCGGACGTGCAGGACAACCTCTCCCGAGGCGAGAACTGGGGCGCTTGGCGGTTCATCCCCCATGACCGGGTGCACCTCCACGAAGGTAGCTGGGTCACCACCACGAACATGATCGACGCCCCCGACGCCTGGCACCCGCACGACATGCTGCTCGCGCCGATCCTCGGCGACGACGGCTCCCTCCAGGGCTGCCTCTCGATCGACATGCCGATCAGTGGCCGCCGACCCGACTTCACCCAGCGCCGTGTGCTCAACCGGTTCGCGAAGCGTGCCCAGCGGGTCGTGCTCGGCTACCTCGAGCGCGAGCGCCTCTACGAGCGCGCCGCGAACCTCGAGACCGCCAAGGAGTTCCTGCGCGACGCCAGCTCCAAGCTCAGCCTCGCCGAGGTGCTCGACGCCAGCCATGACGCGCTGATCCGCGGTCTGGGTGCCGACGGGATCTGGATGGCGACCAAGGGGCCGCGCAGACAGATGGTCGTGCACGCGACCCCGGGGCTCGACTGGGACCCCGACCCGGCCCTGGCCGCGCTCACGTCGCGAAACTCCGCGCGATACTGGGCGGAGGGCACCTACGCGATCCAGTCCCGCCAGCGCATCACGGACTCGACGGAGTGGAACGAGCAGGCCGCCGTCGCCGACAGGTTCTTCGAGACCCTCGGAGCCGAGAGTGCGCTCGTCGTGCCCGTCGGCGCCGACTACGAGTGGCTGGGCCACATCATCCTGCTGCGCTCCCCCGGGCGACCCACCTGGACCGACGCCGAGGGCCGGCTGGCGATGGAGCTCGGCCGTGACTTCGGGCGAATCGTGCTCACCGCCAACGCCTACACCTCCGAGCGCGACGTCGCCCAGCAGCTCACCGACGCCGACCGCGAGCGCAACCTGCTGATCGAGGCCGTCGCTCGCGAGCTCCGGATCCCGGTGAACGCGCTCGGCACCTCGCTGAACGCGCTCGGTGACGAGCAGCCCAACACGCTGCAGTGGATCGTCCAGGTCGAGACCCTCACCGCGCGCAGCGCCCAGATCGAGGGCATCGTCAGCGATCTGCTGCTGCTCTCCCGGGTCTCGGACCCGGCGAACGCGGCCGGTGAGACCACCATCGAGGTCTCCGAGATGCTCTTCGACGTCCTCGAGGAGCTCGATCCCGACAGTGCTCGCAAGGACATCGACTGCGTCCTGACCACCCCGACCGGACCGGCGTACGTCCAAGGGGACCAGCGCGAGCTGCGGGCGGTGTTCCTGCACCTGGTGAAGAACGCGCTCACCTACAGCTACCGGGGCTCACGGGTGAACGTCACGCTCTACAGCGCCGGCAACGAGGTGACGATCATCGTCGCCGACGCCGGGGTCGGGATCGCCTACGAGGAGCAGCCGAAGGTCTTCGACGCGTTCTACCGAGGCTCCAACTCCGCGCTCGGCGGATCGCGCGGAGCCGGGCTCGGGCTGACGCTGGTCGAGCAGATCACCGGGCGCCACCGTGGGCTGGTCGAGCTCGACTCCAGCCCCGGCGACGGCACCCGGGTCGCGCTGACGCTGCCTGGGGTCTAGTGGCGGATGCTCAGCGGCTGCCCAGCTTCTGGAGCAGCAGCGCCTCGGCGACGATGACGCGTCGGAACTCCTCGAGGTGGAGCCCCTCGTTCGCGCCGTGGGCCCGGGTGTCAGGGTCCTCGACACCCGTGACCAGCACGCTGGCCTGCGGGAACGCCTCGAGGAACTCCGCGATGAACGGGATCGAGCCACCGACGCCCATGTCGATGGGAGCGGTGCCGTCCCAGGCCTCGGTGAAGGCGGCGCGGGCGGCGTCGTAGGCCGGTCCGGTCGCGTCCAGAGCGATCGGCTCACCGGTGTCGACCACCTTCGTGGTCAGCTCAGCACCCCAGGGGACGTGCTTCTCCAGGTGCTTGGTGAGCGCGGCGACGGCGCTCTCACCGGAGTCGCCGGGCGCGATCCGGATGGTGACCTTGGCGCGCGCGCTCGCGGCGAGGGTGTTGGACGCGCCGTCCACCTTGGGGGCGTCGATGCCGGTGATCGTGATCGCCGGCTGGGTCCACATCCGCTCGACGGCCGAGCCCTTGCCGACCCAGTGGAGGGACTCGATCGCGCCGGACTCCGCACGCAACCGGTCCTCGGGGTAGTCGACGTCCGCCGCCGGTCCGGTGACCAGGCCCTCGACCGCAGGGGCGCCGTCCTCGTCCCACAGGGTGTCGAGGAGGCGTACGAGAGCCATGATCGCGTCGGGAGCCAGGCCGCCCCACATGCCGGAGTGGACCGCATGGGTCAGGGTGCGGAGCTCGACGTCGACGCGGATCAGGCCACGCAGCGAGGTGGTCAGAGCCGGGACGCCGACGTCCCAGTTGCTGGAGTCGGCGATGACGATGACGTCGGCCTCCAGGCGGTCCTTGAACTTCTCGAGGAGCTGGGGAAGCGTCGCGGAGGCGACCTCCTCCTCGCCCTCGATGAAGAGCCTGACCGTCACCGGGAGCTCACCGTTCTCATCGAGACCCGCCAGCGCGCGGACCGCGCCGATGTGCGCCGCGATGCCGGCCTTGTCGTCGGCCGCGCCACGTCCGTAGAGGCGGTCGCCGACCTCGGTCGGCTCGAACGGCGGCGTGTTCCAGTCTGCGTGGTCGTTCTCGGGCTGCACGTCGTGGTGGGCGTAGAGCAGCACCGTCGGCGCGCCCTCGGGCCCCTTCTTCTCACCCACGATCGCGGGCGGTGCGCCGTCGAAGGCGCGCACGATCTCCACCTCGAAACCTTCGGCCGCGAACAGGGCGTACGTCTTCTCCGCGCTCTTCTCGACCTCGCTCAGGCGCTCGGGGTCTGCACTCACGGACTCGATCCGCACCAGGTCCTCGAGGTCCTTGCGGATGCCGGGGAAGAGCTCGCTTACTCGGGCCTTGATGTCTTCGGTGGAGATGCTCATAGGGTGAGATTACAAGTAGGCCGTGACGTGAGCGGCGACGGTCTACAGGGGCAGGTACGCCGACAGGTCGGTGCGCTCTCCCGAGGCCCGGACACGGGCCTGGTCGACCGCCTCCGACCACGTCGTCTCCCCCGTGGCGAGGGCGATCCAGGTCGACGCATCGGTCTCGATCACCGCAGGCGGGGTGCCCCTGGTGTGCCTGACCCCTTCGATCACCTGCACCGCGGCGTACGGCGGCACCCGCACCTCGACGCTCTTGCCCGGCGCACGCTGCTCGAGCAGGGCCAGGTAGTGCTTGGCGAGGAGCCGCAGGTCGCCCTTGGCGGTCGCCCCGTTGCGTACGCGGTCGAGAGCATCGGCGACGTCGACGGCGGCCGCGGGCTTGAGTCGGGCTGGCACGACCTCAGCCTATCCGCGGCAGTTCCCCACCCCGGCGGCGCGCGGCCACTACGCTCCGGTGTCGTGGGACTGGAGAGACTTGAGTCGGCGCAGGTGCTGAAGACCGTCGAGACGCTGCACGGGCGGATCGCGGCACGCTTCCCCGACCGGGGGCTGGTGAAGGTCGCGGAGGAGCTGACCGGCCTGATCAGCGAGTCCTCCGGTGTCGGGGACCGGCTCCGGCGCCGGCTGCTCTGGACCCGCGCGGCCTCTCGAGCGCTGATCCTGGTCGTCCTGGCGCTCGCGTCGGGCGCCATCATCTGGGCCCTTGCGATGGCGTTCGGCGACGAGAAGCTCACCGGCGCCCAATGGCTGCCGCTGATGGAGAGCACCGTCAACGACCTCATCTTCGCCGCGGTCGCGATCTTCTTCCTCTACACGATCCCGGAGCGGCTGCTGCGGTCGCGGGCGCTGAGGTTGCTGCACCGGCTGCGCTCGCTGGCCCACATCATCGACATGCACCAGCTCACCAAGGATCCCGAGCGGTTGCGCACGGGGTTCACGCCGACGCCGGCCAGCGTCCGGTTCACCCTCGATGCCGACGAGCTGGCCCACTACCTGGACTACTGCTCCGAGCTGCTCAGCCTCGTCGGCAAGACCGCCGCGCTGTGCGCCGAGGACTCCCAGGACAACGTCGTGCTCGCCACGGTGAGCACGGTCGAGACCCTCACCGTCGACCTCTCCAGCAAGATCTGGCAGAAGATCCAGGTCGTCGGCGAGCTGCGTGAAGACCAGTCGGTCTGAAGCATGGAGTCGCAGACGGACTGGTCGGTCCTCGCCGTCGACACCGACTCGGGTGAGGTGCTCCTCGAGTCCGACCCGGATCTGCTGCTGCCGACCGCCAGCGTCGGGAAGCTCTTCCTGCTCCATCACCTCGCCGAGATGCTCGACCCGGACCCGTCCCTGGGCGACCTGATGCTCCGCAAGGACGGTGTCGCGCCGGTCGCCGACAGCGGACTGTGGCAATACCTCGATGCACCCGCGCTCACCGTGAACGACTGCGCCCGCCTGGTCGGCGCGGTCTCGGACAACCTGGCCACCAACGTGCTCCTCGACCACGTCGGTCTCGCCCCCGTCCAGGCGGTCGCCGCGCGGTTGGCCGCGGGCGGGTCGATGCTGAACGACTCGGTCCGGGACGTACGCAGGCCAGAGGATCCGGCCATGCTCTCCATCGGCTGCGCAGCCGACTGGGTCGCGTACTTCCGGAAGCCGCATCCGACCGTCATGTCCTGGCTGGCGCCCGCGACGGACCTGTCGATGGTCTCCTCCGCCTTCGGCCTGGACCCGCTGGCGCACACCGCCCCGGAGGGCGAGCTGCGGGTGTGGACGAAGACCGGCACCGACGACGGCGTCCGCGCCGAGGTCGGCTTGCTCGAGGTGGGTGAGCGACGGGCCGCGTACGCCGTGATCTGCCGCTTCCAGGGCGAGGCCGGCCCTGTGCTGGCCCGGATGCGGGCCTACGGGGAGCAGCTCTTGGACATGCTGCGGAGCGGCTGAGGACGTACGATCCAAGTCCTGACCGACACCGTAGGAGACCCGTGTTCAGCATCGACCTCGGGAGCGGGGCGGAGATCGTCCTGCGTGACCGATCGACCGACTTCGCCGTCCACAAGCTCATCAACGCCAACCTCGAGCACCTCCGCGAGTGGGAGCCGTGGGCCCACGCGGACCAGAGCATGATCAGCGTGTCCGCGCTCGGCACCTACCTGCTGACCCAGTGGGTCAAGGGCGAGGCGATCCCGTGCGTCATCCGCCAGGACGGCCAGGTCGCGGGTGCGACGACCGCCCGGATCAACACCTATGAGAAGTCGGCCACGATCGGCTACTGGCTGGGCGAGGCCTACGTCGGCCGCGGCCTGGTCACGCGGGCCGTGTCGGCGTTGCTCGACACGCTCTTCAAGGACCACGACATCGCCCGGGCGATCATCGACACCTCCGTCATGAACAAGCGCAGTCGCGCGGTCGCCGAGCGCCTCGGGTTCACCCACGAGGGCACAATGCGCGGGGCCCAGGCCTACCCCGGCGAGCGCCGGGACCTGGTCGTCTATGGGCTCCTGCGCGAGGAATGGTCAGAACGACGCGGCGCCTGAGCGGGTGAACCGCTCCCCCGCCTGTTTGACCAGCTCGGCCAGCTCGGCGGGCTGCTCGACGGTGAAGTCGGCGTCGACGCCGGCGAGGATCATCACCGGCCAGCCCAGGTCGTCGGCCTGCATCCGCAGCCGGCAACCACCCTCGGCGGGCTCGACCTCACCCCAGCGGCCGACACGGCGCGCGACGACGTCGGGCTCGACGCGGAGAAGCACACAGATGTCGTACGCCGCCGCCCGGGAGCGGATCCCGGCATGGACGTACGCAGCGGCGTCGCCGCCGGGGATCTCGCGCGGACGGAAGATCTGACCGGTGGTCATCGGGGCACTGACCCGGTCGACCCGGAAGGAGCGCCAGTCCTGGCGGACCCGGTCATAGGCGAGGAGATACCACCGGTTGCCGATCGTCACCAGCCGGTGCGGCTCGACGCGGCGCTGGGTCGGCTCCGCCTCGGGCGCCTGATACGTGAAGGACAGCGTCTCGTCGTCGCGGCAGGCCTGCGCCAGGACTCCGAGCACGCCGGCGTCCAGCGGCACCCGCCCGCCCCAGGGGAGCGAGTCGGTCTGCGAGGTGACCGCGTCCATCCGCCGCCGCAGCCGCGGCGGCATCAACGCGACGACCTTGCCCAGCGCCTGGGCCGCGGTATCCCCCATCCCGGCGACCATGCCGGCCGCGGCGGTGCGCAGTCCGACAGCGATCGCGACCGCCTCCTCGTCATCGAGCAGCAACGGCGGCAGCGCGTTGCCGGCCCGGAGCTGGTAGCCGCCGGCGACCCCGCGGCTGGCATCGACGTCGTAGCCGAGGTCGCGCAGCCGCTCGATGTCACGGCGCAGCGTACGTTCGCTGACCTCGAGGCGTACGGACAGCTCCGTGCCGGGCCAGAATCGGTGGGTCTGCAGCAGCGACAGCAGCTGAAGCATCCGGGCGCTCGTACTCATGCCGCCGACTCTAGGCGCGATTGAGGTCAGCTATTGGCCTGATTCCCGACGAGGCTGGCATCAAGGTCCGGATCGGCTCCGAATCAGGCTGGCGACGGTCGGCTCGCCCCCTCCTCGAGCCGACCGCGCTCAGCTCCCCGCCCCCTTCTTACCCGGTTCCCGGACTTCTAAACAGAATCTCGCAACAATTTTTCGAATGCGGCCAGAAACTGACCGGAATGGCTCGGAGACTGAAGTCATGACGAACCACACCAACCACCGGCCGGTGATCCGCACCCAGGGTCTGACCAGGCACTTCACTCGAGGAAAGAAGACCGTCGAGGCCGTACGCGGACTCGATCTCGAGATCCACGAGGGCGAGCTCGTCGCCTTCCTCGGGCCCAACGGAGCGGGCAAGTCGACCACTCTGCGGATGCTGACCACCCTCATCCCGCCGACCTCCGGTACCGCCGAGGTGGCCGGCCACGACGTCGTACGCTCCCGCGCCGCGGTCCGGCGTTCGATCGGATATGTCGGCCAGGGCAATGCTGCCGCCTTCATCCAGCGCGGCCGCGACGAGCTGATGTCCCAGGCCCGCGCGCACGGCATCTCGCGCACCGCCGCGAAGGCTCGCATCGAGGAGCTGCTCACGGCCTTCGACCTTCAGGAGCACGCCGACCGCCCGGTGCAGACGCTCAGCGGCGGCCAGCGCAGGCGGCTCGACATCGCGATCGGTCTGTTCAACCACCCCGAGGTCCTGTTCCTCGACGAGCCGTCGACCGGGCTCGACCCGCAGAACCGCGTCAACCTGCAGGAGCAGATCCGCCGGCTCCACCAGGACGGCACCACGATCGTCCTCACCACTCACTACCTGGAGGAGGCGGACGCTCTCGCCGGGCGGGTGATCGTCGTCGACGACGGGATCGTGATCGCCGACGACACCGCTTCACGACTCAAGGAGAGGCTCGGTGACCTGGTGATCCTCGGCTTCGGCTCCGAGGCCGATGCCATGGCCGCCGCCGCTCGTGCCGAGGCCGGCTCGAGCGGCCCGACCCTCATCGAGCGCGATGGTGTGCAGGTCTCCATCCGGACCCCGCGAGGCGCCGACAAGGCGCCGTCGCTGGCGATCGACCTGGCCTCCAACGGCACGCCCGCGGTCCGCATGGAGGTCCACGCCCCCACCCTCGACGACGTCTTCCTCGACCTGACCGGCCGCAGCCTGCGCGAGTCGGCGGAGTCCACCACCCAGACCGAAGGAGCAGCAGCATGACCACCATCACCGTCCCGAGCACGAGCACGAGCACGAGGATCCGACGCACGACCCAGCCGCTGAGCAGGCCGACCGGTTTCCTCACCGACACCTGGACCGTGCTGATCCGCGAGCTCACCCCGAAGCTGCGCCAGCCGGCCTCCATGCTCTTCGCGATGGTGCAGCCACTGGTCTTCCTCGGCCTCTTCGCACCACTCCTGCCCACCGTCGAGAGCGGCAGCGCTCTGCAATGGTTCGTGCCGGGGATCGTCGTCATGACGGCACTGATGGGCGCCTCCATGACCGGCGCCGACCTGACCGCCGAGATCCGCTCCGGCTCGCACGAACGACTGCTGGTATCGCCTCTGTCCCGGCCCTCGCTCCTGGTCGGGCGGGCCCTGAAGGAGGTCGTGCCGGTGCTGTTCCAGACCGTGGTGATCCTCGCCGTGGTGACCCCGTTCAGCTTCGAGCTCCACCTCGGCGGGGTCCTGGTCGGGGCCGTCATCGTCTCGCTCTTCGCGATCGGGATGGGCGCGCTCAGCTTCGCCCTCGCCACCGCCGCGAAGGAACAGGACTGGGTCTTCTGGACGGTCCAGCAGATGCTGATCTTCCCGCTGCTGCTCCTCTCCGGCGTGCTCCTCCCCCTCGACGGCGCTCCCGGCTGGCTGCGGTTCCTCAGCGACATCAACCCGATGACGTACGTCGTGGAGGCCGAGCGCGCGCTCTTCGCCGGTGAGTTCCCGGTCGATGTCGTCGCCGGCGGCTTCGTCGCGGGAGCGGCCGTTGCCGTGATCGGGGTCCTCGTCGGCGTACGAACCATGGAGAGATCCAGCTGAAACCGGCTTGACCTCAAGTCAACTTCAGGTTCGAGACTAGAGGCATGACAAGCAACTCCAGCACGGCCGGGCCCAGCCCGACCACGATCGTGCTCACCGTCATCGCCGGCACGGTGATGATCCCGATCGACATCACGATCGTCGCGGTAGCGATCGCCCGTCTCTCCCAGGAGACGGGCGCTTCGCTGCCGGTGATCCAGTGGGTCGCCACCGGCTACACGCTCGCGCTGGCAACGGTCATCCCGGCCGCCGCCTGGGCGATCAGCCGGTTCGGCGCTCGCCAGGTCTTCCTGACCGCGATCGTCGTCTTCACGCTCGGCTCAGGTCTGGTCGCCGCCTCGTGGAACGTCGAGTCGCTGATCGCGTTCCGGGTCCTGCAGGGGCTCGGCGGCGGCTTCGTGATGCCGGCGGCGATGACCCTCACGCTGCGCTCCGCACCTCCCGAGGAACGCGGCCGGCTGATGGCGCTGATGGGCCTTCCGGTCCTGGTCGGCCCGGTCTTCGGACCCGTGCTCGGCGGCTGGCTGCTCGACACCATGTCCTGGCGGTGGATGTTCCTGATCAACCTGCCGCTGGGTGTGCTCGGCCTGCTCTTCGGCCTACGCAACCTCCCTCGGCTACCCAACGGACCGAGCGCCCGCCTCGACGTACGCGGCCTGTTCCTGCTTCCTCCCGCGATGGCGCTCCTGGTGCTCGGCACGTCGTTCGCGGAGGGCACGCTGCTCGCCGCCGACGTGCTCGTCCCGGTCGGCGCCGGAGTCGTCCTGGTGGCGCTGTTCGTCCGGCACGCGCTCCGCGCCGCGGCACCGCTCCTGGACATCAGGCTGCTCCGCCGACGCCTGACCGGCGGCAGCGCCGCGCTGCTGGTCTGCTTCGCGGGCGGCTACTTCGGCTCGATGATCCTGGTACCCCTCTACTGGCAGGTCGTACGCGGCGAGTCGGCCACCACCGCTGGCCTGCTGATGGCTCCGGCCGGCGTCGCGGCGGGCATCATGATCCAGATCTCCGGGCGTCTCATCGACCGTTTCCCACCGCTGCCGGTGATCGGCTCGGGCATCGTGGTCTCCACCCTGGGCTTCGGAGCACTGGCGCTCCAGCTCAGCGCCGACGCGTCCATGCCCGTCCTGGCCACGACCCACGCGATCGCGACCGCGGGCGCCGGGTTCGTGATGCTGCCGACCATGACCATCGCCACCCGTTTCCTCGAGGACAGCGCGATCCCGGCCGGCTCGACGATGATCAACGTGCTCAACCAGATCGCCACGGCGCTGTGCACCGCCGGTGTCTCCGTGCTCCTCGCCGCCGCGCTCTCCGCACGCCTTCCCGGGCTGGGCAGCGACGGCGTGGGAGCCCTCAGCTCCGTGCCGTCGGACGAGCTCTCCGCGGTCGCACCGCTGGCTGCCGAGGCCCTGCAGGTCGCGTTCTGGCTCCCGGTCACGATGATGGCGGTCTCGGCCGTGATCGCGTTCGTGGTCTTCAGGCGTACGCCGTCGGCTCAGGCCGCGGCCGCCGACAGCTCGCGACCCATGGCCACGGCGGTCGCAGACTAGGGCGTGTCTCCTAAAGACACGGCGGCCGCGAGCGGCGTTTCGGGCCGATCTGGCAAGGCGGCGCCGCGAAGGCATCCTGGAGGCTGTCGAGCGACGCCAACGCAGCCAGATCGGATGCGAAACGTCGCGCAGCGGGCGTGGATTTTGGAGACACGCCCTAGGAGACTGCTGAACAAAGGCAGTATCGGGCGAGTCCGATTGTTGTTGTGTGCCGCGTTGCACGGTTCTGACCGGCGCGGGGCTGGCTCGAGGTGGTGCTGTTGCGGGCGTTGGCGGGATTG
>NZ_JBOHDN010000162.1:0-20629 GCF_050699375.1 Nocardioides sp.
CTCGACGAGGTCCCCGACGAGGTGAAGCAGGCGCTGAAGATCAACCTGGTCAGCGACGTACGAGATGTCGTACGCGGTGCCCTCGCTCCGGCCGAGGCGAGTGCCGAGCCGATCGCCGAGGTCGGCCCCGCGCACGCCGCCTGAGGGGTAACACGTCGTTCGTAGGACTATCCGGTCGTTCTGAACGACCGGATAGTCCTTGTAACAGCGTGTTACACCTCTAGTGCCGTCCGATATGCGGACATGTGGTCCACGAAGTGGAACCCTGGTGTGTTTGACACAGGATGCCTGTCGTACGATCGCTACTGCTCATCGAGAGGGACTGAGGGAACGGCCCAGTGAAGTCCCGGCAACCGCCACGAGCCTCCTCCCACCTGTGGGCGGGTCGTGGAAACGGTGCTAATTCCGGCCCGGCGCGAGAGACGTGATCGGGGAAGATGAGGAGGAGGTTTCTCATGAGCGCTGCAACCGAGGAGAAGAACGGCCTGCGCGAGGGTGCGTTCGGGAATGCGTCGGCGCTGTCGTGCCGCGAGTGCGGTCACCAGATCGAGCTCGGGCCGCACTACGCCTGTCCGGAGTGTTTCGGGCCACTCGAGGTGGCCTATGACTTCCCGGCCGTGACCCGCGAGGAGATCGAGGCCGGACCCCGCAACATCTGGCGATACAAGGCGCTGCTGCCGGTGCCCGACGACATCGAGCAGAGCCCCAACACCGAGCCCGGCTTCACCCGGCTCCTGGACGCCAAGAACCTCGCCAAGGAGCTCGGCGTCGAGAAGCTCTGGGTGAAGGACGACTCCACCAACCCGACCAACTCCTTCAAGGACCGCGTGGTGGCCTGTGCGTTGAGCGCGGCCCGCGAGCTCGACGCCAAGGTCTTCGCCTGCCCGAGCACCGGCAACCTGGCCAACGCGGTCGCCGCGGCCGGAGCACGGGCCGGGATCCCGACCGCGGTCTTCATCCCGAGCAACCTCGAGCAGCCCAAGCAGGTCAACTCCGCGGTCTTCACCGACAACCTGATCGCCGTCGACGGCAACTACGACGACGTCAACAAGCTCGCTCAGGAGATCGCCGCGGAGGAGGACGGCTGGGCGTTCGTGAACGTCAACGTACGTCCCTTCTATGCCGAGGGCTCCAAGACCCTCGGCTACGAGATCGCCGAGCAGCTCGGCTGGCGCCTGCCCGAGCAGATCGTCATCCCGGTGGCCTCCGGATCCCAGCTGACCAAGGTCGACAAGGCCTTCAAGGAGCTGATCAAGCTCGGTCTGGTCGAGGAGAAGCCCTACCGGATCTTCGGCGCCCAGGCCACCGGCTGCAACCCGGTTGCGACCGCGTTCAAGGCCGGCGTCGACGCCATCCGCCCGGTCAAGCCGGACACCATCGCCAAGTCCCTGGCCATCGGCAACCCGGCCGACGGCATCTACGTCCTCGACGCCACCCGCTCCTCCGGCGGCGCCGTCGAGGAGGTCACCGACGAGGAGATCCGTACGGCGATCGTGCTCCTCGCGCGCACCGAGGGCATCTTCACCGAGACCGCCGGCGGCACCACCCTCGCGGTCACCAAGAAGCTCGTCGACACCGGGCTCCTCGACCCGAGCCTGGAGACCGTGATCATCAACACCGGCCACGGCCTCAAGACCCTCGACGCGGTCAGCGGCATCGTCGGCCCCCGCGCCACCATCGCTCCGAACTACGACGCCTTCGAGGAAGCCGGGCTGTCCCGGACGTAGGACTGTCCCTTCGTCAAGGTATGCAGACGAAGGCTCACATCCCTAGCGGAGCTCCGCGCGGGATGTGAGCCTCTACCTGCATACCTTGCGAAAGACTCAGGTCGTCGCCTTGGCGAAGGAACCTCGCGTTCACCCTCGTGCGCTACAGATACCGAATGTGAGCAGCGCGAAGACGAGTGAAGAGGCCAGGTGGCTCGGCGTGGTCGCCGCCACCGCCGGGGTAGCCGGCGCGATCGGTGTGGTGGGAGCGGCCGCGGGAGCCGGCTTCGCGACCTTGCTGAAGAGACAGGCCGCGCATGCGCGCGATGTGATCGGCAAGCCCCTCGGCGAGGAGGCGATCGATGCCGACAAGGTCTACAAGAAGACCTATCCAGGTACGCCGGTCGAGCTGCTCGTCCTCGGCGACTCGATCGCCGCCGGGCTGGGTGCGGAGACCAAGGGCGGCACCCTCGGCGCCCGGCTGGCCAAGGGCACGGCCAAGGCACTGCAGCGACCGGTGCGGCTGTGTACGGCGGCGGTGGTCGGGGCCGAGACCTCGATGGTCCCGGCGCAGCTCGAGTCGCTGCCGGCGGGTTACCGGCCCGACGTCGCGGTCGTGATCGTGGGCGGCAACGACGTTACCCACCGGGTGCCCCAGAAGGACTCCGCCCGCGTGCTGGGGGAGGTCATCGACGCGTTGCACGAGCGCGGCGCCGAGGTGGTCGTCGGGACCTGCCCGGACGTGGGCGCGCTGCGACCTCTTCCACAGCCGCTGCGCTCGCTGGGCAGACGGATCGCCAAGCAGTTCGCCGATGCCCAGCGCGAGACCGCGCTCGCCAAGCGTGCCTACGTCGTCTCCCTCTCCGAGGTCGTCGGACCGTTCTTCATCACCAACCCCGACGAGATGTTCGCCATCGACCGCTTCCACCCCAGCGCGATGGGCTACAAGCGCACCGCCAAGGCGATGCTGCCCTCCGTCCTCGCCGCCCTAGGACACGTGGAGCACGTCCCCTTCGGCCACCACCTCCCCGACCCCGCCGAGTCGGCGCGTCCTGACACAGATACCGGTCGAGTCGGCTCGTCGTAACGAGCCGACTCGGCGAGCCGTCTCGTCAGTTCGGGCCGTCTGGGGCCGATCTATCCCAGGTCCCCGGCCAGCGCGCCGTCGATGCGCTTCCCGACCAGGTCCCAGGCATCGACGCTGACGCCAGGGTGGACGGAGCGGTCGATGGCGCTGAAGGCTTCCGCGATTTGGGAAAGAGTGCCGTTCACGACGCGGATGGCGCGCCGCTCCGGTAGCCCCCACGAGCGGGCCTCCGCGACCACGTCGTCGATGGTGACCTGGTCGACGAGGAACTTTCCGTTGACGTCCATCGCGAACCGCCGGTTGTCGCGGCGGTGATGCAGGTGCATCGAGATGTCGTACGCCGGGCTCAACGTCACGCTCCCGTCGGCGTGACGGATGAAGGAGATGTTCTTCGCGTGCATGTCGGTGTTGCCGACGAGGTGGGAGAGCGTGACAAGACGGAGCAGGTCGTCGGGGTTGCCGCCGTCTTCCTTGAGCACATCTGCTCCATGACGAAGGGTCGGGAACTTCGAGCCCCATTGGAACTTGCGGTTGGGGTCGGAGGTGTTGAGTCCGATCGCCTGGGCGAGATCTTCCTGGTGGATTCGCGGATTCTCGCCGGAGTCACGGTCGTATCGGGAGATCGCGATGGCGCGTAGGTCCTTGTACTCCAGGATCTCGGTTTCGACTGTGGTGAGCCCGACTCGGCGCGCAAGTTCCAGGCTCGCTGCTTCGGTGTCGATGACGTCGGCGATCCCGGACTCCGGAGGCATCCCGCGCTTGATGATCCAGGTCGACGGCGCTCCGGCCTTGCAGGCCTGCCAGGTCTCACCGATCCGATGGAGAGCGATCTTGGGCACCATTCCGGGCAGGCTGCTTGACTCCGCGGTGACTCCGAACTGGTCGGAAGGTGAGTGCTCGTCGGCGTGGCGGATCCGATGAGCGACCTCGTCCGAGCCAAGAGGCTCGTAGTGGCCGGAGGTGGTGGGGTCGGCGGTTCCCTCGGGAACGAAGATCGCCGCGCCAGGCGTATCCCGACCATAGGAGCGGATGAGCGCGAAGGTGTCGTCCGGGCTCACTCCGGCGCTCATCGCATGGTTGGTTCGTGCGTTGCCTTCCGGGAGCAGGCCGTCGAGGTAGGCCTTGACCAGCGCCGGGACAGGTCGTACGCCGATGGTCAGTTTCGCCGACAGGATCCGGACCTGGGCGGCCCAGCGGTCCTGGGCCTCGGTGGTCCAGGACAAGGACAGCCGTCCATTCGGCTCCTCGGTGATCGTGGCGATCCGGGTTCCGTATACCCAGACGTCGAGCGGGTCACGCATCGGGACCGCTCCCCGGGATCTCCGCATGGAACTCGATACGGCCGCCGAGTTCGCGGATCACCTCGAAGACCCGCGATGCGTAGAGGTTGGGGTTGCCGGACTCGATCCCCACCACGTATTGCCGCGAGATCCCGAGTGTCTCGGCGAGCTCTTCCTGGGTCAGGCCGCGCGCTGTGCGCACCTCGGCCAGCGCCCGTCCTAGTGCCTGGGGTGATCGTGCTATCGCCGTGTAGTGAGCCACATCTTCTCCCGATGTCAGGTTATCCTTACACCTTACAAGTGTCAGAATATCAGGACAATGTCAGGATGTTCGGATATCCTGACATTGGCATGGCGCGGCGGCTACTCGCTCGTGGCACCGTCCTCGTCCGGGCGCTTGCTGCCACCGCTGAGCAGGTCTGCGGTCAGGCCGGTGGCGGCGCGGTAGTCCACGGTCCCCGCAGGCGTACGCGGCACCGACTCGACCAGCAGGACGAGCTTGGGCTCGTGCGACTCCCCGAGTACGTCCCGAGCGTGTTTGCGCAGGTCGGCGGCGGTCGTCTGGGCGGCGGACGCCAGCCGGACGAGTGCCGCGGCCTGCTGGCCCCAGCGCGGGTGCGGCATGCCGAAGACGGCGGCGTCGACGACGTCGTCATGGGCGAGGAGCACGCCCTCGATGGTCTCGGGGTGGATCTCGAGGTCCCCTGTCCGGACCACGGTGGCGGCCCGGCCGAGCACCGTGACCGAGCCGTCCTCCTCGCGACGGGCGAGGTCGCCGGGGAAGGTCCAGCGCCGCTTGTCGATCAGCTTGATCGCGGCAGCCGAGCGGGCGTTGTCCTTGTAGTAGCCCAGCGCCGCCGGACCCGAGCGCGCCAGCAGCCCCTCGACGCCAGGAGCCGCCGGAGTGCGGTCGGCGGTGAAGACCTCCACTTCAGGACCGACCATGAACCGGGACTCCCCGGGCGCGATGGTCGAGCCGTCATCGGCACGGGACCCGGTGACACCGGTCTCCAGAGTGCCGTAGGAGTCGACGATGACCCGGCGGGCGAACGCGTTGCGCAAAACCGACAGCACAGCCTCGGAGAGCGGTGCGGCGGTGTTGGAGACGCCCGCGAGCGCGCGCAGCGGCCAGCGCTTCTTGCCGACCAGCCGCGCCGCCGCCACCGGTCGCGCCTGGGCGTCGCCGAGCAGCGTGATCGCGGTGGCGCCGGCCTTCTCGGCGAGGTCGAGGAAGGCCTCGGCGGAGAACGCCGGCGACGTGTCGAGCACCGCGGTGCCGCCGGCGACGATGGCACGCAGGAGCAGCAGCTGGCTCTGCCCGTGCAGCAGCGGCCCGCCGGCGAGCAGGACGACGCCCGACTCACGAGCGGCCGCCTCGGCGGCGAGCCCGGCGACCGACGGGATCGGCGCGTTGCGCCGGACCGTGTTCAGGGCGGCCCAGACCAGGTCCTCCTGGCGCCAGACCGCGCCCTTGGGGGTGCCCGTGGTGCCGGTGGTGAAGATGATGTGCCAGTCGCCCGGCGTACGTTCGACCGCGGGTCGCTCCTTGGCGGCGGCGGCGACCTTCGCGTCGTAGTCGGCACCCAGGACGATCCGGTGCTGCAGCTCGAGCCCCAGCTCGTCGAGGTCGCCGGTGAACTCCGGCGAGACGATGGCCGCGACGCAGTCGGCGGCGGCGTACGTCCTGGCCAGCTCCTCGCGCCGGTAGCCATGGTTGATGTTGACCGGGATCGTGCGGGCCTTGAGGCACCCGAAGAGGGCATCGACCCACTCGATCCGGTTGGTCGCGTGGATCGCGACCTGGGCGCCCGGCTCGAGGCCGACGCTGAGCAGATGGTTGGCGAGGCGCGTGGCGCGCTCGTCGACCTCGGCGTAGGTATAGGCGTGCTCGGTGGTGAGGACGGCCGTGCGGTCTGGGATCGCATCGGCCATTGCCTCGAGGATGTCGGGCAATGTCAGGGGGATCACGGCGGACACAGAGACGATGTGCCTTCCAGCTGGTAGGGCCAGGGGTAGGGCCGTACGGCACCGAACCGTACGTCGGATCACCCGGTCGTCACGTACGCGCCTCGAGCAGCTCGGCAGCGACCGTAGCGCTGGCACGATAGTCCACCTTGCTCACGGGTGTCCTGGGGACTCGCTCCACGAGAAGGATGTCCTTGGGCACCTTGTAGGCCGAGATCAGGCTTCGGCAGTGCTCCCTGAGCGCGTCCGTCGAGGTCGTGGCGCCGTCGCGGAGCTGCACGAGAGCGGTGACCTGCTGGCCCCACCGCTCGTTCGGAGTGCCGACGACCGCCGTGTCGAAGACGTCCTCGTGACGCAGCAGCACCGCCTCGACCTCCTCCGGGAAGACCTTCTCCCCGCCGGTGTTGATGCAGCCCGAGCCTCGGCCCAGAACGGTGATCGAGCCGTCCTCCTCGCGGCGCGCGAAGTCACCCGGGAGCGACCAGCGCTGCCCGTCGATCTCCTTGAACGTCGCCGCGGTCTTCACCGGGTCGTTGTAGTAGCCCAGCGGGATCGGGCCGGTGCGGGCGAGCATCCCGGTCTCACCCGGCGCGCACGGCTCGAGGTCGAGGTCGAAGACCTGGACGTCCATCCCGACCTGGAACTTCGGGGCCGCCTGCGCGCCGTCCTTGCCCTCGTCGACCCGCATGCCCGTCGCCCCGGACTCCGAGGCGCCGTAGGTGTCGAGGATGTAGCGGCCCGGCAGCGCCTCCTGGAGCTGGGCGCGAACCCCGGCCGAGAGCGGCGCGGCGCCGTTGGAGACCGCGAACAGGCTGCTCAGGTCCCAGCGACCTGGCTCACGGAGGATCGCGTCGGCCACCGGGCGGCCCATCGCGTCGCCGAGGAAGGTGAGCGAGTTGACCCCAGCGGCATCGACCAGGTCCAGGATCGTCTCGGCCGACCAGGCCGGCTCCGTGTAGAGCGAGACCGCGCACCCGGCGACGTGGCCGTTGCCCATGATCCATTGGCTGCCTCCGTGCATCATCGGGCCGCAGGCCAGCAGCACCATCGGCGTCTCCTGGGCGGCCGCCTCCTCGGCGAGCTGCTCGACCGTGTCGAAGGGTGCTCCGAACCGGCTCGCGTTCATCGCGGCGCGGATGATGTCCTCCTGGCGCCACACGACGCCCTTCGGCATGCCCGTGGTCCCGCCGGTATAGATGACGTAGTGGTCATCGGGGCTGCGCCCGACGTCGGGGCGTTCCTTGGAGGCGGCGGCGACCGCGGCGTCGTACGCCTCGCCCAGCACCAGCGTCGGGATCCTCAGGCCGAGGTCGGCGACCGTCTCGACGTGCTCGGGCCCGATGATCGCGGCGACCGCGTCGGAGTTTCGGTAGAGGTGCTCCAGCTCGTCGTGGAGGTACTTGTGGTTGATGTTGATCGGCACCGCCCGCGCCTTCATGCACCCGTAGAACGCATCGACCCACTCGATCCGGTTGCGGGAGTGGACGGCGACATGGTCACCGGGCTTGATGCCCTGCCCGATGAGGTGGTTGGCCAGCCGGCTGGCACGCTCGTCGATCTCGGCATAGCTGTAGGCGTGCTCCATCGTGAACACGGCGGTGCGGTCGGGGATGGCGTCGGCCATCGCCTCGAGGATGTCCGGAAGAGTGATCGGGGTCACGTGGTCGAGTGTGCCTACTAGAACGTGTTCTCGTCTACCGGTTGATGTTCAAATCCTTCCGGACGTACGCAGCGGCTGCCCGTCGCCGGGCGAGCTCGGCGCGCTCCGGTCCGTGCGCGCAGAGCGCGATGGCCTCGTCGAAGGCCTCGACCGCGTCGACGCGTCGCCCGGCCCGTTCCAGCAGCTGCGCACGTACGGCAGGCAGCCGGTGTCCCGGGAGCGCGACCGACTCCAGCGCCTCGAGCCCGGCCTCGGGTCCTCTGGCCTCGGCCACCGCGACGGCTCGGTTCAGATGTACGACCGGGGTGTCGTGCAGCGCGAGCAGCTCGTCATAGCGCTCGACGATGCGGCCCCAGGAGGTCGCCTCGGAGCTGGGCGCGACGGCGTGCTCTGCCGCGATCAGGGCCTGGAGGAGATAGCGGGCGGGGGCACCGTGGGCGAGTGGGGTGAGGATCGCGAGGGCCTCGGTGATCTCGTCGAGCTTCCAGCGGGCGCGGTCCTGGTCGGGAAGCAGGACGAGTCCGTCGTCCGGCCCGATCCGCGCCGCCCGGCGGGAGTGCTGCAGGAGCATCAGGGCGAGGAGCGCATCGACCTCAGGGTCGGGCTCGGGGAGCACCGCCCGCAGCACGCGGACCAGCCGGATCGCCTCGCCGGCCAGATCGGTGCGTACGACGTCGGGGCCAGTGCCGGGCGCGTAGCCCGCCGTGAACGCGAGGTAGGCGACCTCGGCGACGATGCCTATCCGGTCGGCGAGGTCCGTGACGTCGGACGGCACCTCGAAGGACGCCCCGGCCAGCCGCTTCCGCGCCCGGGTGAGCCGCGCCGCCATCGTCGCCTTCGACTGCAGGAAGAGCCGCCCGATGTCCTCGGTGGAGACACCGAGGACCAGCCGGAGAGTGAGGGCCGCGGCAGCCTCGCGGGACAGCGTCGGGTGGGCGCAGAGGAGCACCAGCCGCAGCCGCTCGTCGGTGACCCCATCGCCCTCGAGAGGCACGCTGGCCATCACCCGCTGCGCGTCCTGGGTCAGAGCCGCGTCCACCGCGAGCAGCGGCATCTTGCGAGCCAGCACCTCCTCCGAGCGCATCCGGTCCACGATCCGGCGCCGCGCGGTGGTGAGCAGCCAGGCCGGTCCGTTCTCCGGCTCGCCGTCGACCGGCCAGCGCCGGGAGGCCGCCTCGAACGCGTCAGCCAGGCCGTCCTCGGCAAGGTCGAGACGCCGGAACTGCGCGACGAGCAGGGCCAGCAACCGGCCCCACTCCTCGCGCAGCAGCGTCTCCAGCATCGCCCGGCCGGTGCTAGTCCGCCGAGCGGATCTCGATCGCCGACTCGACCGTCGCTAGCAGCTTGCAGCACTCGACCAGGTCGTCGCGGTCGTCGGACTCCACGACGTACAGCCCGGCCAGGTGCTCGGCCGACTCGGTGTACGGGCCGTCGGTGATGCCCGACTCACGCACGGTCACCGCCGTCGACGGAACGGCGAGCGCGGCGCCGTACCCCCTCAGGTTGGTGTGGCCGCGTTCGTCGAGCAGGGCTGCGAACTTCTCGTGCACAGCGAACAGGGCGTCCCTCTCCTCCTCCGTCTTGGCCTGCCACTCGGCCTCCACGTTCGGGATGAGCAGGTAGTAGCGGGTCTTCTGCGCCCCGGTCACGACATCTCCTCGTTCTCGACGATCTCGCGGATCTCGAGCGCCGTCTCGAGCTCGGTGAGCACCTTGCAGCACTCGAGCATGTCCTCGACGTCGTCGGTCTCCACGATGTAGAAGCCGGTGACGTGCTCGACCGTCTCGGCGTAGGGACCGTCGGTGATGGCGATCCCGTCACTCGTCTTGCGCAGCGTCTTCGCCTTGCTGGAGTGGTGCAGCTCGGCACCCCCCGTGACCTTGTGCCCGCGATCGGCGAGCAGCTTGGCGAACTTGCTGTGCACCTCGTAGCCGGCTGCCTTCTCCTCAGGCGTCGACTCGGCCCAGAAGGCCTCGTTCGTCGGCAGCAGCACCATGTATCTGGTCATCGTGATCCCTTTCGTCCGCTCGGATTGAGTCTGTCACCGGGGATGACGGGTGGGACAGGAACAAATCGACAACGAGAAAGAACGAAGATGTACGTCGTCCGTTCAACTCTCCCCGGAAGGCTCTGCGCGTGAGCGAGCGTCAGCGAGTGAACCATCCAAGCTTCGCGCGGCCGCTTCCGTATCATGGCGCCTGCGCTACGGAGGTGGTCGCGTGACCGACCCTCTGCTGCGAGGCGACCTCGCGCCCGAGCCCCGGACCCTCGTCGACATCTTCCGGGCCACCGTGGCCCAGGTGCCCGACGAGCCGGCCGTCGACGCGGGCAACGGCCTGCTGACGTACGCCGAGCTCGAGGAGGCCGCCGACGACCTGGCCGCCGAGCTCAACGCCGCCGGGATCGGGTCGGGGGACAAGGTCGGGCTGCGGATCGCGAGCGGCACCACCGACCTGTACGTCGCGATCCTCGGCATCCTCTGCGCGGGCGCCGCCTACGTGCCCGTCGATGCCGACGATCCGGAGGAGCGGGCACGGATGGTCTTCGGCGAGGCGCAGGTCGCCGCCGTCGTCGGCAACGACCTGCGGATCTCCGTGCTCCGCGACGGTGAGATGCGTGAGCCCGAGGAGCCGGCGAACACCGACGACGCGTGGGTGATCTTCACCTCCGGATCGACCGGTACGCCCAAGGGCGTCGCCGTCACCCATCGCAACGCCGCCGCGTTCGTCGATGCCGAGTCGCGCCTCTTCCTCCAGGACGCGCCGATCGGGGTCGGGGACCGGGTGATGGCCGGTCTCTCGGTCGCCTTCGACGCCAGCTGTGAGGAGATCTGGCTCGCCTGGCGCTACGGCGCGTGCCTGGTGCCGGCGCCACGGGCGCTGGTGCGCTCCGGGGTCGACGTCGGGCCGTGGCTGGTCGCCAACCAGATCACCATCGTCTCGACGGTGCCCACGCTCGTCGCGCTCTGGCCGGCGTCGTCGCTGGACAAGGTGAGGCTGCTGATCACCGGCGGTGAGGCGATCCCGCCCGAGCTCGCCGCCAGGCTCGTCACCGACGAGCGTGAGGTCTGGAACACCTACGGCCCGACCGAGGCGACGGTGGTGGCCTGTGGTGCCCGGCTGACCACCGAGGGCCCCGTACGCATCGGGCTACCTCTCGACGGCTGGGACCTCGCCGTCGTCGACCCGTCGACTGGAGCCCCGGTCGCAGCGGGCGAGACCGGTGAGCTGATCATCGGCGGCGTCGGCCTGGCCCGCTATCTGGACCCCGCCAAGGACGCCGAGAAGTACGCCCCCATGCCCACCCTCGGTTGGGAACGCGCCTACCGCTCGGGCGACCTCGTCGTGAACGACCCCGAAGGACTCCTCTTCGGTGGACGGGCCGACGACCAGATCAAGCTCGGTGGCCGGCGTATCGAGCTCGGCGAGATCGACAGCGCGCTCCTGCAGCTCCCGGGTGTCGTCGGTGCCGCGGCCGCCGTACGGGGGAGCGCCGCGGGCAACAGCCTGCTGGTCGGCTACGTCACCGTCGAGGAAGGCTTCGACCAGGCGGTCGCGGTCGCCCAGCTGCGAGCCGAGATGCCGGCAGCCCTGGTGCCGCGGCTGGCGGTGGTCGAGAGCCTCCCGACGCGGACGAGCGGGAAGGTCGACCGCGACGCCCTCCCCTGGCCGCTCACCGCCGGCTCGGGAGCGGGGGAGGACCTCAGCGACACCGAGGCCTGGCTGGCCGGTCTCTGGAACGACATCCTCGGCGCCGAGGTCACCGGGGGCGCGGTGGACTTCTTCGACCTCGGCGGCGGCAGCCTGACCGCCGCCCAGATGGTGAGCCGGATCCGGGAGCGCTTCCCGGACGTCGCGCTCGGCGACATCTACGACCGGCCGAGCCTGGGTGCCCTGGCGGCGTACGTCGACGAGATGGGAAGCTCCGCGGCCGTCTCCGAGCGCGAGGTCCCGGCCGTCCGGGTCAAGACGCAGGTCATCCAGGTCATCGCGACGATCCTGCTGCGCTGCCTGGCGGCGCCGCGGTGGCTGACGTGGCTCGCGCTCGGCACGACCCTCGCGCAGCCGTGGGCCGGCTGGCTGCCGTCGCTGAGCTGGTGGGCGCTGGTGCCCGCGATCGCGCTGTTCCTGACCCCGCCCGGCCGGATGCTGCTCGCCGCGGGCGCGGCGAGGCTGATCCTGCGCGGCGTACGTCCTGGTGAGCATCCGCGCGGCGGCTCGGTGCACCTGCGGCTCTGGCTGGCGACCCACGCCGTCGACGAGCTCGGCGCGCACGGTCTCGCCGGGGCTCCGTGGATGCTCTGGTACGCCCGCCTGCTCGGGGTGCGGATGGGCAGGAACGTCGACCTGCACAGTCTTCCGCCGGTCACCGGCATGCTCGCCCTCGGCAAGGGCTGCTCGATCGAGCAGGAGGTCGACCTCTCCGGCCACTGGATCGAGGGCGACGTGCTCCATCTGGGTGAGGTCGAGGTGGGCGCGCGAGCCCGCGTCGGGGCGCGCTCGACGCTGCTGCCCGGCGCCAAGGTCGGCGACGACGCCGAGGTCGCGCCCGGGTCGGCCGTCTTCGGGCAGGTGCCGGCCGGCGAGTTCTGGTCCGGGTCGCCGGCCGCCCGCGCCGCCCGGGAGGCTCGCGGACCGTGGCAGCCGCCCCAGGCGCGGGCGAAGCTGTGGATGCTCCTCTATGGCATCGCGGCCGCCGTCCTCGCGCTGCTGCCCGCGGTGGCGATCGGGGTCGGTGTGCTCGTCGACGTCGCGCTGGCGGGCGTGCCCACCTCCTACGCCGCCGTGGGGCCGCTGCTCGCCTGGAGCCCGGTCGCGGTGACCGCCGGGTTCCTCACGCTGGCCGCGCTGATCTGGGCGGTGGTGCGGCTCGCCGGCATGGCGGTCGCCCCCGGCGTACATCCCGTACGCAGCCTGCCCGGCGTCGCCGTCTGGTCGACGATGCAGGTGCTCGACGAGGCCCGCACCTGGCTCTTCCCGCTCTACTCCTCGACGCTGACGCCGCTGTGGCTGCGGGCGCTGGGCGCGAGGATCGGCAAGCACGTCGAGGCGTCGACCGTGCTGATGATCCCTCGCCTGACCCAGGTCAACGACCAGGCGTTCCTGGCCGACGACACCCTGATCGGCGGCTACGAGCTCGGCGGTGGCTGGCTGCGCGTGGAGCGGGTCAAGATCGGCAAGCGCGCGTTCGTCGGCAACTCGGGGATGGCGGCGCCCGGACGCAAGGTGCCGAAGGCGTCGCTCGTGGCAGTGCTGAGTGCGGCCCCTCGCCGCAAGCGGGCTCAGAAGGGCGAGAGCTGGCTCGGCTCGCCGCCGGCGCCGCTGCGGCGAGCGGCGGGCGAGACCGACTCCGGACGTACCTATGACCCACCGGCAAGGCTCAAGATCGCCCGGGCGCTCGTCGAGCTCGCCCGGGTGGTGCCGCAGACGCTCGCGGCGCTGCTCTACGCCGGCGCCGGCTACGTGCTCGTCCGGGTGTGGGAGGCCACCGACATCCTCGTCGCGCTCCTGGTCGCCGGACCGGTGCTCGCGGTCGCCGGAGCGGTCGCGGCCGGCCTCACGGTCGCGGCGAAGTGGCTGCTCGTGGGCAGGATCCGGGCGGGGTCGCATCCGCTGTGGAGCTGGTTCGTGTGGGCCAACGAGCTCGCCGACACGTTCGTCGAGGTGCTCGCGGCGCCCTGGTTCACCGGTGCGGTCTCGGGCACGCCGGTGCTCAACCTCTGGTTCCGTGCACTGGGCGCGAAGATCGGCCGCGGCGTGTGGATCGAGACCCACTGGCTCCCGGAGACGGACCTGGTCGAGCTCGGCGACGGCGCCACGGTCAACGCCGGGACCGTCGTACAGACCCATCTGTTCCACGACCGTGTCCTGGCGCTCGACGAGGTCACCTTCAAGCGGGGTGCCACGCTCGGGCCCAACTCGGTGATCCTGCCCGCCGCCGCCATCGGCAGGCATGCCGTGGTCGGCCCGGTCTCGCTGGTGATGCGCGGCGAGAGCCTGCCGGACAAGACCCTGTGGATCGGCAACCCGATCGGTCCGTGGGACCGGGCCGGTGAGGTCACCCTCTAACATGACCGCCGTGCCGAACCTCCCCGATGCCGACCCCTATCTTCCCGGTCATGGGGATCCGTCGTGGAGCGCGACCCACTACGACCTCGAGCTGACCTACGACCTCGTCGGCAACCGGCTCTCGGGCGCCGCCACCATCCGCGCGGTCGCCGTCGAGGATCTCAGCCGAGTCGTCCTCGACATCGCCCACCTGCGGGTGCAGAAGGTCGCCGTCGACGGTCGTCAGCCCGCCAAGTGGGCCCATCGGGGCCACCGTCTGGTGCTGAGCCTGCGGTCGCCGATCACGGCCGGGGACGAGTTCGTGATCACGGTCAGATATGCCGGCAAGCCTCGACCGTTGGTGGTGCCGCATCATGGCGACGCCGGCTGGGAGGAGCTCACCGACGGCGTCATCGTCGCGGGTCAGCCACACGGCGCGCCGACCTGGTTCCCGTGCAACGACCGGCCCTCCGACAAGGCGCCGTACGCGATCAGCGTGACCACCGCGCCCGGTTATACGGTCGTCTCCAACGGGGAGCTGACCTCCCGCGTGCGCCGTGGCAGCGGTGAGACCTGGCGCTACTGGCAGGCCGAGCCGATGGCGACCTATCTCGCGACCGTGCAGATCGGGCGCTACCAGGTCGTCGACATCGAGCCGGCCGAGGGGCCGGGTGGTCAGGTGCCGATCCGGGCCGCCTACCCGGTCGAGCAGGCTGCCGGGTTCGAGGCGTCCTTCGGGCGGCAACGGGAGATGCTGGCGTACTTCGCCTCCGTCTTCGGGCCCTACCCGTTCGCCTCCTACTCCGTGGTGGTCGCCGACGACGAGCTCGAGATCCCGCTCGAGTCGCAGTCGCTGTCGACCTTCGGACGCAACCACCTCACCGGCGAGTGGTCGGAGGTACGCCTCGTCGCCCACGAGCTCGCCCATCAGTGGTTCGGCAACGCGGTGACGGTGAGCGAGTGGCGTGACATCTGGTTGCACGAGGGCTTCGCCTGCTACAGCGAGTGGCTGTGGTCGGACGCCTCCGGCGGCCGTCCGTGCGGGGACCACGCCCGCCACCACCACCGCCGGCTGGACGCGCTGCCGCAGGACCTGGTGCTCGCCGACCCAGGGGCCGAGGACATGTTCGACGACCGCGTCTACAAGCGCGGCGCGCTCACCCTGCACGCGCTGCGGCGTACGGTCGGCGACGAGGCGTTCTTCGAGATCCTGCGCACCTGGGTGGCTCGCTTCGGTGGGTCCTCGGTCACCACCGCCGACTTCGAGGCGCTCGCGGTCAAGGTCTGCGGCCGCGACCTCGACCCGCTCTTCGACGCGTGGCTGCGGCGGCCGGCACTCCCGGACCTGCCTGCCTGATCGGGTGCTCTGCAGTACTTTGGGCCCGTGCCCGAGCTGACCTTCCGTGACGCGACCCTCTCCGACGTCGAGGCCCTGGTCGGGCTGATCGAGTCCGCCTACCGCGGGGACGACTCCCGGGCGGGCTGGACCACGGAGGCCGATCTGCTCGCCGGCCAGCGCACCGACCCCGAGGGCGTACGCGAGGTGATCCTCGCCCCGGGCTCCCGGATGCTGATCGCCCAGCCCGCGACGGACCCGTCCGGAGAGATCCTGTGCTGCTGCCAGCTGCAGAAGCGGGAGACGTACGCCTACTTCGGCATGTTCTCGGTGTCGCCGAGGCAGCAGGGTGGTGGCGTCGGCAAGGCCGTCATGGCCGAGGCCGAGCGGATCGCGCGCGAGGAGTGGGGCGCGGGGGAGATCCGGATGACCGTGATCCGCCAGCGCGAGGACCTGATCGCGTTCTACGAGCGGCGGGGATTTCGGCGTACGGGAGTCTTCGAGCCGTTCCCGTACGGCGACGAGCGCTTCGGCGTCCCGCTGCGCGACGACCTGGAGTTCGCCGAGCTGGTGAAGCCCCTCTGAGGGCGCGGGGCGGCCTGAGATTTCTTGCACTCTCAGGGGTCGAGTGCTAAACATGGGGCTGGCACTCTTACCATGAGAGTGACAACAACCGGACCGGTGACGTTGAGGCGCACCAAAGCCACGTGAAGGGTTCGTGGTGGAGTGGCGTCGTCCGTCGCGGGCAGCCCATCGGACCGGATCCAACGAACTTCCCAAGCGAAGGATCGCAGGAGCAATGCCGAAGCTTATTGCTTTCAACGAGGAGGCCCGCCGGGGTCTGGAGAAGGGTCTCAACACCCTCGCAGACGCCGTCAAGGTCACCCTCGGCCCCAAGGGCCGCAACGTCGTTCTCGAGAAGAAGTGGGGCGCCCCCACGATCACCAACGATGGTGTCTCCATCGCCAAGGAGATCGAGCTCGAGGACCCGTACGAGAAGATCGGTGCCGAGCTGGTCAAGGAGGTCGCGAAGAAGACCGACGACGTCGCCGGTGACGGTACGACGACCGCGACCGTTCTGGCACAGGCGCTCGTCCGCGAGGGCCTGCGCAACGTCGCCGCGGGTGCCAACCCGGCCGGCCTGAAGCGCGGCATCGAGGCGGCCGTCGACGCCGTCACCGAGCAGCTGCTCGCCCAGGCCAAGGACATCGAGACCAAGGAGCAGATCGCTGCTACCGCCTCGATCTCGGCCGCCGACAACACCGTCGGCGAGATCATCGCCGAGGCGATGGACAAGGTCGGCAAGGAAGGCGTCATCACGGTCGAGGAGTCGAACACCTTCGGGCTCGACCTCGAGCTGACCGAGGGTATGCGCTTCGACAAGGGCTACATCTCGGCCTACTTCGTGACCGACCCGGAGCGTATGGAGACCGTCCTCGACGACCCGTACATCCTGATCGTCAACTCGAAGATCTCCAGCGTCAAGGACCTGATCCCGGTTCTGGAGAAGGTCATGCAGACCGGCAAGCCGCTGGTCATCCTGTCCGAGGACGTCGACGGCGAGGCTCTCTCGACGCTGGTCGTCAACAAGATCAAGGGCACCTTCAAGTCCGTCGCCGTCAAGGCTCCGGGCTTCGGTGACCGCCGCAAGGCCATGCTGCAGGACATCGCGATCCTCACCGGTGGTCAGGTCATCTCCGAGGAGGTCGGCCTCTCCCTGGAGACCGCCGGCATCGAGCTGCTCGGCCAGGCCCGCAAGGTCGTCATCACCAAGGACGAGACCACCATCGTCGAGGGTTCGGGCGACCAGGGTCAGATCGAGGGTCGGGTCAACCAGATCCGCGCCGAGATCGAGAAGTCGGACTCCGACTACGACCGCGAGAAGCTCCAGGAGCGCCTCGCCAAGCTGGCCGGCGGCGTGGCCGTCATCAAGGTCGGCGCGGCCACCGAGGTCGAGCTCAAGGAGCGCAAGCACCGCATCGAGGACGCCGTTCGCAACGCGAAGGCTGCCGTCGAGGAGGGCATCCTGCCCGGTGGTGGCGTCGCGCTGATCCAGGCTGCCGTGTCCGCGTTCGAGAAGCTCGAGCTCGACGGCGACGAGGCCACTGGCGCCTCGATCGTCAAGGCCGCCATCTCGGCTCCGCTGAAGCAGATCGCCATCAACGCCGGCCTCGAGGGCGGCGTCGTTGCGGAGAAGGTCGCCGGTCTTCCGATCGGCCACGGCCTCAACGCGGCCACCGGTGAGTACGTCGACCTGCTCCAGGCCGGCATCATCGACCCCGCCAAGGTGACCCGCTCCGCGCTGCAGAACGCTGCGTCGATCGCTGCGCTGTTCCTCACCACCGAGGCCGTCGTGGCCGACAAGCCGGAGAAGGCCGCCGCTGGTGGCGACCCGACCGGTGGCATGGGCGACATGGGCGGCATGGGCTTCTGAGTCCGTCCCGCTAGAGCGCAATCAGGTGCCCCCGCCGGTAGGCGGGGGCACCTGACGTTTCTGAAGCCGAGGTAGTCCCAGACGTTCTGGCCCGTTACTTTCGGGTAGAGGGGCTCGAACGTCTGGGACTACCCGCCCCTCGCGTCGCCTACCGAACGCGTCGTGGTCAGGCGAAGCACCTGCCTCTCGACGTTACAGACCTGCGGTCGCGGACGGCGGGCTACGCTCGACGACATGGGCCTGAAGGCGGCGTCAGCGCTGGCGGTTTCGGCCGCCCTTCTCGCCGGATGTGGCGGTGGGCCGGCGGCCGCGCCTCCGTCCCGAACAGCGGCCCCAACGGCATCGGCCACGTCGGCCGCACCGTCCCCGAGCCCGTCGGAGACGCTGCCGCCGGTGACCGACAAGACCTCGCTCGCGCAGCTGATGCGCGAGGACTTCCCGGGTGGCCGGGTGAAGGTGCTGCGGGAGTCGGGGAGCACGGACGCCTACCGCCGCTTCGAGGTCAGCTACCCGAGCGGCCCGCTGACGATCACGGGCGTGCTCTTCCGGCCGCGTGGCCAGGGGCCGTTTCCCGGGGTCGTCTTCGCTCACGGACACATCGACCCCGACATCTACGTCACCGGCCAAGGGCTGCGGCGGGAGCAGGACCGG
This sequence comes from Nocardioides sp., assembly GCF_050699375.1. Lineage (GTDB taxonomy): Bacteria > Actinomycetota > Actinomycetes > Propionibacteriales > Nocardioidaceae > Nocardioides. Next base: position 18,167 of record NZ_JBOHDN010000162.1, read on the forward strand.
CTGGCGCGGGAGGGCTATGTCGTCCTGCACACCGACTACCGCGGACATGCCGGTTCCTCGGTCCCCAAGAGCTGGCAGGGTCCGGAGGGCACCGAGGAGGACGAGAGCCGCCTCGGCTACACCCGCGACACCATCAACGCCGTCCAGGCGATGAAGCGACTTCCGTACGTCGACACTGACCGCACCGCCCTGCTCGGCCGCTCCATGGGTGGGGGAGTGGTGATGAACGTCCTTGTCGCCCAGCCGGACCTGGTGCGGGCCGGGGTGACGTACGCATCGGTCTCCTCCGACATCGTCGACAACATCAACAGGTGGGCGGTCCCGTCGCGGCCGGGCGAGGTGGCCAGGCTCTACCGGCAATATGGCGATCCCGAGACGGAGCCGGAGTTCTGGGAGGGGCTGTCGGCGCGGACGTACTTCGACCGCATCGAGGTCCCGCTGCAGATGCACCACGGCACCAACGACGAGTCCTGCCCGATCAGATGGGCCTACACGACCCGGGACCTGCTGGAGAGTGCGGGCGTACGTCAGCGGCTGTGGGTCTATGAGGGGGAGCGGCACGCCTTCGGACCGCAGTGGGACCTCTCCATCCGGCGGGTCGCCGGGTTCCTCGACCGCCACCTGGCATGACCTGATCAGGTGATCCGGAAGTGGCCCACAGGTCCCTCTGATTTGAGGACTTTCGACACTGTCTCGACAACAGGACGGTAACGCAACATGGGTGCTCCACACACAGTGGCCGACTGCGGGGAAGCGTCTGGACCTGGGGGGCTTTGCAGCCCAATGATGTCCGGGTGAGGTTCTGCAGCGGCGGGCGGGGTCAGGGCTCACGAAGCCAGGGCCCCGCCTGCGTGTGTGTCAGGAGGTTGCACGGATGACGCACACCGATGGGGCATGATGTTGGCATGAGCGTCGACGTCGGATCGAAGACCGAGAGGGAGCCGCCGCGGTCCCCGTGGCGCTGGATCGCGGCCGTCGTCGCCGCGCTGGTCGTCCTGGTCGCCATCGTCGCCTCCTTCGGCCTGCTCGGGTCCGACGACCAGGCCGACGACCCGAAGGCCACGCCACCCTCGCCGACCGCGACGGTCACCGAGACCGCCCCGGTGCCGTCGGAGTCCGCCCCCGCCCAGGGAGGCGGCGCGACCGAGCTGACGGTCGTCGCGGACGCGGCCCGCTGCATCCCGCCGACCTCGAAGTGGCTCGCGCAGAACGCCGCGCTGGCCTTCGAGGGCACCGTGGTCTCGGCAGAGACGACATCCGCGGGTGGCGAAGCCGTGCTGAAGGTGAAGACCTGGATGTACGCCGACGGCTTCGGTGGCACCGACACCGTCCGGGTCACCCTGCCCAAGCCGAGCACGATCCCGATGCCCGAGTTCGAGAAGGACAAGACCTACCTCGTCGCCGCCAAGGGCGATGGCAAGGTCATCGGCTGCGGCTACAGCGACCTCAAGGGCGCGAAGCTGCAGAAGATGTACACCAACGCCTTCAAGTGATGCGGTGCTCGACCAGGAGGGCCCCGTGATCGTGGGGCTGCTGCTGGCCGCCGGCGCGGGCCGCCGGATGGGCCTGCCGAAGGCGCTCGTCGACGACTGGCTGGTCCGGTCGATCGAGGTGCTGCGTACGGGCGGGTGCGACGACGTGCTCGTCGTGCTCGGCGCCGCCGCCGACGAGGCGCGGGCGCTGCTCCCGGTCGGGCAGGAGGTCGTCGTCGCCGGGGACTGGGACGAGGGTATGGGCGCCTCGCTCCGGGTCGGTCTCGGAGCGCTCGGGCCGGGCGTCGAGGCGGCCGTCGTCCATCTGGTCGACCTGCCGGACGTGGGGGCTGACGTCGTCTCTCGGGTGGTCTCGACAAGCTCGACCGCCGGATCGACCGCCGGATCGGCGGACGTGTTGGCGCGGGCGGCGTACGCGGGTGTCCCCGGGCATCCGGTGTTCATCGGACGCGACCACTGGGCCGGGGTCATCGAGGCGGCGGTGGGGGACCGCGGAGCCCGCGGCTACCTGAAGACCCACGACGTACGCCTGGTGGAGTGCGGCGACCTGGCGGACGGGAACGACGTCGACCGACGCTGAACGAAAATTCGTTCGCCCTCGTCAGGGGTTGTCCAACCCTGAGCCAACGCTTCGCGTTCTAGGCTCAGGACATGGACCTGACGCCCCGGGAGATCGCTGACCGCCTGGCGGCGACCGGATACCTGGCCGACCCGGAGCTGGCGACGGTGACGTTCCTCGGGCTGAAGATGCAGCGGCCGCTGCTGCTCGAGGGTGAGCCCGGGACCGGAAAGACCGCACTCGCGGAGGCCGTCGCGGAGGCCCTCGACCTGCCGCTGGTGAGACTGCAGTGCTACGAGGGGATCGACGCCACCCAGGCGCTCTACGACTGGGACTTCGCGCGCCAGATCCTGCACCTGCGCGCCCTCGAGGCGGCCGGCGCCGTATCCGACGGTCGCTCCGCGCCGGGCG
>NZ_JBOHDN010000163.1:0-29594 GCF_050699375.1 Nocardioides sp.
GACCTGGTCACCTTCGGCAAGGTGATGGGTGGCGGCTTCCCGGCAGCGGCGTTCGGCGGCCGCGCCGACGTGATGAGCTCGCTGAGCCCCGACGGGCCGGTCTACCAGGCCGGCACGCTGTCGGGTAACCCCGTCGCGACCACCGCCGGCCTGACCACGCTGCGCCTGGCGACCGACGACGTCTATGACCACATCTCCAAGGCCGCCGCGGTGGTGCAGGAGGCGGTCGCGGAGAGCTTCACCAAGGCCGGTCTTCCGCACGTCATCCAGTCCACCGGCACGATGTTCTCGGTCTTCTTCACCGACAAGCCGGTGCGCGACTTCGAGGAGGCCAAGACCACCGACGAGGCGGCGTACAAGGCCTTCTTCCATGCCATGCTCGACCGCGGTGTCTACCTGCCGCCGAGCGCGTACGAGGCCTGGTTCCTCTCCTCCGCGCACGACGAGCGGGCAGTCTCCCAGATCACCGAGGCGCTTCCATACGCCGCGGAAGCTGCTGTAAAGGTGAAGGCATGAGTGTCGAGACCACAGTCCACCTGCTGCGTCACGGCGAGGTGCACAACCCCGACGGCATCCTCTACGGGCGCCGACCGGGGTACAACCTCTCCGAGCTCGGCCTGAAGATGGCCGAGCGGGTCGCCGACCAGATCGGCGGGCAGGACATCACCCACATCGTCTCCAGCCCGCTCGAGCGTGCGCAGCAGACCGCCGGCCCGCTGGCGAAGGCGCTCGGCGTCGAGATCTCGCTCGACGAGCGCGTGCTCGAGTCGGAGAACCTCTTCGTGGGCAAGAGCTTCAAGGACGGCCTGGGCCCCTTGAAGGACCCCAAGATGTGGCCGAAGCTGATCAACCCGCTCAAGCCGTCGTGGGGGGAGCCCTACCTGGAGATCGTGGCGCGGATGATGGCCGCGGTCTACGACGCCCGTGACGCGGCGCGCGGCCACGAGGCGGTCATCGTCTCCCACCAGCTGCCGATCTGGACGGCCCGGCTGAACATCGAGGGCCGCAGCTTCCTGCACGACCCGCGCAAGCGGCAGTGTGCGCTGTGCTCGCTGACCTCGCTGCACTTCGTCGACAACGAGTTCGTCGCGCTCTCCTACAGCGAGCCGGCCGGCGACATGCTGTCGGCGAAGGACAAGTACGCGCCGTTCTCGGCCGGCGACTCGGAAGAGAATTAACGGGGCTCTCAGGTTTGTCAGGAAGAGTCCGGTTCGTGCGTTACAGGTCTGGTGGTCTCGACAAGCTCGACCACCGATTCGGCATGCGTGCCTTTCTCGCGTTTGTGATGGTGGGGCTGCTCGCCGCCTGCGGGCAGAGCGGCACGAACGAGGCCGGCTACATCTCCGGCGACGGCCGCACCCAGGAGATCCCGGTAGCCGATCGTGAGGCGCCGGTCGAGCTCGTCGGCGAGACCCTCGACGGCAAGCCGTTCGACCTCGCCGACACACGTGGCAAGGTCACCGTGCTCAACGTGTGGTGGACCGGGTGCGCGCCGTGCCGCAAGGAGATGCCGATGCTCCAGGCGGCGTACGAGGAGCTGGGTGACGAGGTCGCCTTCGTGGGCATCAACACCCGCGACGCCTCGGCGGCGCAGGGTCAGGCCTTCGAGCGGCACTACGGCGTCGAATACCCCTCGGTCTACTCGCCCGACGGCGCCGCCGTCCTCGCGCTGAAGGGCTCGCTCGCGCCGCGGGCGATCCCGGCCACCGCGATCTTGGACACCGAGGGACGCGTGGCCGCGCTGATCCGCGGCGAGATCCCCTCGGCACGTACCCTCGACACCCTCATCACGGCAGCAGGCAAGGAATGACCGACTGGTTCGCGAGCACCGCCGGGAGCGGGTCGCTGCTGCTGGCCGTGCCGGTCGCGCTGCTGGCCGGGTTCCTCTCGTTCGTCTCGCCGTGCACGCTGCCGATGCTGCCGGGCTACCTCTCCTACGCCACCGGCCTGTCCGGCACAGACCTCGCCTCCGGTGACGTACGCCGCGGCCGCATGCTCGCGGGATCGCTGCTCTTCGTCGCCGGATTCTCGGTGGTCTTCGTGCTGCTGGGCATCACCGTGGGCGGGATCGCCTACAAGCTGCTCGCGTTCCAGGCGACGGGCACCAAGGTCCTCGGTGTGCTCTCGATCATCATGGGGATCGCGTTCATGGGCTTCATCCCGCTGCTGCAGCGCGACCTGAAGTTCCACAAGGTGCCGGCGGTCGGGCTGGCCGGGGCGCCGATCCTCGGCTTCCTCTTCGGGCTGGCCTGGACCCCGTGCACCGGACCGACCCTCGGCGTCATCACCGGCCTCGCCTGGGACCAGGGCACCGCCGCGCGCGGCGGCCTGCTCCTCGCCGTCTACGCCCTCGGGCTCGGCATCCCGTTCGTGCTCGTCGCGGTGATGTGGCGCCAGGCCACCGTCGCGCTGGGCTGGTTCCGCCGCCACACCCGCGCGATCACGATCATCGGCGGCGTGCTGATGATCCTGATCGGCATCGCCATGCTCACCGGCTGGTGGGACAACGGCGTCCAGTGGCTCCAGGTCCAGGTCGTCCAGCGTTGGGAGGGCATCGCACTGTGAGCACCTCGACCGACACGTCGGCTCCTGACCAGGGCGACCGCGTACGCCGCCCGGGCGAGCTCAACGCCCGCGAGCTGGCGCGCTGGGGCTGGCGTCAGCTGACCTCGATGCGTACGGCCCTGATCCTGCTGCTCCTGCTCGCGCTGGCCGCCGTCCCGGGGTCCCTGATCCCGCAGGACGGGGTCGACTCGCTCAAGGCCGACCAGTGGCGCGAGGCGCACACGACGCTGACGCCGATCTACGAGACGCTCGGCCTCTTCGACGTCTACTCCACGCCGTGGTTCGCGGCGATCTACCTGCTGCTGATGGTCTCCCTGGTGGGCTGCATCATCCCGCGCTGCCTGGTCTACGCGAAGGCCATGCGGGCTCAGCCGCCGGCGACCCCCGCCAGGCTGACCCGGCTGCCCGACTCCGCGTCGTACGTCACCGACGAGTCGCCCGAGGACGTGCTGGCGGCGGCGAGGAAGGCGCTGCGGGGGTATCGGATTCGGAAGAGCAGCGAGGACGACCCTTCGACAGGCTCGACCACCGGGGACTCCGTCTCGGCGGAGAAGGGCTATCTGCGCGAGGCCGGCAACCTGATCTTCCACATGTCGCTGATCATCGTGCTGGTCGCCTTCGCGACAGGGAGCCTGTTCGGCTACAAGGGCGGCGTGATCGTGCTGGTGGGGGAGGAGTACGGCTTCGCCAACGAGATGTCGCAGTACGACGACTTCAAGCCCGGCTCGCTCTTCGCACCCGAGGACCTCGACGACTTCAGCTTCAAGATCGACGACTTCAAGGCCGAGTGGCTGACCACCGGCGCGGGCGCCGGGACCGCGCGCGGGTTCGAGTCGAAGATCCGCTACACGGAGGGCTCCGACAAGGAGACGAGCTACAACCTGAAGGTCAACCACCCGCTGACCGTCGGCGGCACCGACGTCTTCCTGCTCGCGCACGGCTACGCACCGGTGATCACGGTCCGCGACGGCGAGGGCAACGTGGCCTACTCCGGCCCGACGGTCTTCCTCCCACAGAGCCAGAACCTACTCTCCTTCGGGGTCGTGAAGGCGCCGTACGCCTCGCCGGAGGAGATCGGCTTCCAGGGGCTGTTCTACCCGTTCGAGGGCACCGCCGACGGCGAGCCGGTCAACCTGACGGGCGACATCGGTGACGGGTCGCACGCGATGCTCTCGCTGCAGGGATTCCGCGGCGACCTCAACCTCGACGCCGGCCCGCAGTCGGTCTACTCGCTCGACACCTCCAAGGCCAGCATGATGTCTCCCGGTGACACGGGGAAGGCGTTCAACCTGCGGCTGGGGGACACCGCCGAGCTGCCCGACGGGCTCGGCACGGTCTCCTTCGACGACGTCCAGCAGTGGAACCGGGTGCAGATCTCGAAGTCGCCCGGCAAGGAGTGGGCGCTGCTCGGCGTCTCCCTGGCGCTGGCGGGGCTGCTCGGGTCGCTCTTCATCCGGTCGCGGCGGGTGTGGGTTCGCGCCCGCCGAGTCGATGGGGGCACACTGGTCGAGGTCGCCGCGCTCGACCGCTCCGGCGGTGGAGACAGCGCGACCGTCGTCGCCGGGCTTGTCGAGACATTGCAGGGCGCACGAGCTGCGGAACAACCGCAGACAGCACACGAGGAGAACCGATGACTGACCACACCTGGGGCGTTCTCAGCAACCAGGCCATCTCGGCCGCTGGGGTCGTCTACTTCCTGGCGCTGCTCTGCGCGCTGGTCGAGTGGTCGGCGTGGCTCTCGCGGGCCAAGACGTCCGTCGCGGAGAAGGAGCTCGTCGGTGCCGGTGCGGTTGCCGGGGAGACCGATGCTGGGACCGAGACCGCGACAGACCCTGCCGATGCCGTACGCGAGCAGCGGGCGGAGCTCTTCGGGCGCCTCAGCGTGCTGCTGACCGCCATCGCGGTGCTGTGCCACCTGGGGGCGCTGGTCGGACGCGGGATGGCCGCGGACCCCAACCGGGTGCCGTGGGGGAACATGTACGAGTTCACGATCTCCGGCTCGTTCGTGGTGGCCGCTGCGTACGTCGTCCTCTACCGCCGCCTCAAGCTGGCCTGGATGGCGCCGTGGGTGCTCGGGTTCACGCTGGTCGTGCTGATGCTGGCCGTCATCGGGCTCTATGAGCCCGTCGCTCCGCTGACCGAGGCGCTCAACTCCTACTGGCTCGTCATCCATGTCATCGCCGCCATCATCGCCACCGGTGGGTTCACGCTGGGTGGCATCGCCTCGGTGGCGTACCTGTTCAAGAAGCGGTTCCCCGACGCGGCCCTGCTGGCGCGGGTGCCCGAGCTCGACGTCCTCGACCGGATCTCCTACCGGATCCACGCCTTCGCGTTCCCGGTCTGGACCTTCGGGGTGCTGATCTCCGGGCCGATCTGGGCCCACGAGGCCTGGGGTTCCTACTGGAACTGGGACCCCAAGGAGGTCTGGGCGTTCATCACCTGGGTCGTCTACGCCGGCTATCTGCACGCCCGCGCCACCGCCGGTTGGAAGGGCAAGAAGGCCGCGATCGTGGCGCTGATCGGGCTGGCCACGCTGTGGTTCAACTTCATCGGCATCAACTACTTCTCCTCGACCTCGCAGCATTCGTACGCTGCGCCCGCGGCCCCGGCGGTTGTCGAGCTCACCGTCCCCGAGGGAGCCTCACGATGAAAGAGTTCTGGATCTACACCGGCCTGCGGCTGCTGTCCCTGGTCGCGACCTTCGGCATCGTGGCAGGCATCTGGTCCCTGATCACCGGCGAGGTCGACATCTTCTTCGCCGTGATCCTGGCCTTCGTGATCAGCGGCGCGCTGTCCTTCTTCGTGCTCGACCCGCAGCGTCGGGCCTTCGCCGAGAAGGTCGAGGCCCGGGCTTCGAAGGCGGTCCAGGCCGCCCGCGCCAAGGAGGATGCCGAGATCGACGCGGAGTCGGACGGCGAAGGCGATAGCCAGAAGGTGTCCTGACCGGTTAGATAGCGATCATGTCGATCGTTCACAAGGCAACCCTCAACCCGTCGAAGCCAGAGATCTTCGGCGCGTGGCTCGCCACCCAGACGTGGTGCGAGGGTGAGCTGACCAGGGTGATCGGCTCCTACCGGTTCGACGACCCGGCCGGGAGGGTCGGGATCGAGTGCGTGCTCCTCGAGGCCGGTGAGTCGGTCGTCCACCTGCCGGTCTCCTATCGCGCGGCGCCCCTCGAGGGTGCCGGGGACTTCCTGATGGCGACCACCGAACACTCGGTGCTGGGCACGCGCTACGTCTACGACGCCTGCGCCGACCCGGTTGCCGTCCACGCGCTCATGGCCGCCGCGCTCAGCGGCGCGACCCAGGAGTCGATGGACGTCTACGACGAGGGCCGTCTGGTCGAGCGCCGCGACGCCGTCGTCACCGCGACCGGCTCCGGCTCCTCCTCCCGCAACGCGCTGCCGCACCTCGGCGGTGTCACGATCCGCTCCCACGGCGCCGAGACCCACGTCGACGCGGGCAGCTTCGCGATCGTCGTCAAGCGCCTCGTCGACGGCTCGCCTGCCGACGGCGACGAGTCGATCGAGGTCTCCTGGCCCGGCGGGACCGGGTCGCTGGTGGGCGTACGTCACCGCTGACCAAGGGGCCTGGCGACTCTCGGTGGGCTCTCTGTGAGCTCGCTGTGCGGCGCCGGTAATCAACGGAGCCTCCTGTAAGAGATCGCGCACGTAGCAGGCGGCCCTACCCGCGCGATCTCTAAGTCACGAGTCGGAAACATCGTCGTTCCGCACTTGACGCATTCGGACGTGAAGGGGCAGCCTGTCCCAATGTGAGCGCTCACATCGTGATCTGACTCACCTGGAGACGGGTCCGTGCGCCGGTCTCCGACATCCCCCAGACGGCGGCGCGTAGGCCTACCCGGCGTGGCCGTAGACGAAATGGAGCAGGTAAGTGCGCAAGCTACTCACCACGATCACCGCGGCGGCGCTTGCGCTCGGCCTGGCGGCATGCGGCGGCGACGGCGGCAGCGACGGTGACAAGGGCACCGTCGGTGTGGCCATGCCGACCAAGTCTTCCGAGCGTTGGATCGCCGACGGCAACAACATCAAGAAGCAGCTCGAGGCGGAGGGCTACGACGTCGACCTGCAGTACGCCGAGGACGACATCCCGACCCAGGTCTCCCAGGTCGAGAACATGGTCACCAAGGGCGTCGACGTCCTGGTGGTCGCCGCGATCGACGGCACCGCGCTCGGCGAGGTGCTGGAGACCGCGGAGTCGCAGGACATCCCGATCATCAGCTACGACCGCCTCATCCGTAACACCAAGGCCGTCGACTACTACTCGACGTTCGACAACTACCAGGTCGGCGTACAGCAGGCCACCTCGCTCGTCGACGGCCTCAAGGCCAAGGGCAAGGGCCCCTACAACGTCGAGGTCTTCGGCGGTTCCCCCGACGACAACAACGCCACCTTCTTCTGGGACGGCGCCATGTCGGTGCTCGAGCCGCTGATCAAGTCCGGCGAGATCGTCATCCCCTCCGGCCAGACCGACTTCAAGCAGGCCGCGATCCTGCGCTGGGACCCCGCCACCGCGCAGAAGCGCATGGAGGACATCCTCACCAAGACGTACGCCTCGAAGAAGGTCCAGGGCGTGCTCTCGCCCTACGACGGTCTCTCGCTCGGCATCATCGCCGCGCTCAAGGGCAACGGCTACACCACCGCCGACCTTCCCGTCGTGACCGGCCAGGACGCCGAGGTGCAGTCCGTGAAGTCGATCAACGCCGGTGAGCAGTACTCCACGATCTTCAAGGACACCCGCGAGCTCGCCGAGGTGACCGTGGACATGATCGTCGCCGTCGGTGCGGGCGAGGAGCCCGAGGTCAACGACACCGAGACCTACGACAACGGCGAGAAGGTCGTGCCGTCCTACCTCCTCGACCCGGTCCCGGTGACCAAGGACGACGTGACCAAGGTCCTCGTCGACTCGAAGTACTACACCGCCGACGAGATCAAGTAGCGCCCGCGCGGCTGGGCCCGGCGAGTGCGCCGGGCCCAGCCGTCTGGATCCGCCCCTCGAGCACCGGTCAGCTCGCGGGCCGACAAGTCAGGAACGACATGACCCCTCGACAGGCTCAGGACGTCGCCTCACCGATCCTGGAGATGCGCGGCATCACCAAGGAGTTCCCCGGCGTCAAGGCGCTCGCCGACGTCAACCTCGTCGTCGACCGCGGTGACATCCACGCGATCTGCGGCGAGAACGGGGCCGGCAAGAGCACCTTGATGAAGGTGCTCAGCGGCGTCTACCCCCACGGCACGTACGCCGGCGACATCGTCTACGAGGGCGAGACCGCGAAGTTCGGCAACATCCGGCAGAGCGAGGCCGCCGGCATCGTGATCATCCACCAGGAGCTCGCCCTCATCCCCGAGCTCTCGATCGCGGAGAACATCTTCCTGGGCAACGAGACCGCCAAGCGCGGCATCATCGACTGGGGCCGCGCCAACCGTGACGCCATCGACCTGCTCGCTCGGGTCGGCCTGCGAGAGAACCCGCTGAGCCCGGTGAAGAACCTCGGCATCGGCAAGCAGCAGCTGGTCGAGATCGCCAAGGCGCTCTCGAAGGAGGTCAAGCTGCTCATCCTCGACGAGCCGACCGCCGCGCTCAACGACGACGACTCCCAGCACCTGCTTTCGCTCCTGGAGGGGCTGAAGGAGAAGGGGATCACCTCGATCATGATCAGCCACAAGCTGAACGAGATCGAGCAGATCGCCGACGAGATCACCATCCTCCGCGACGGACAGAGCATCGAGACGCTCTCGGTCTCCGCCGGGGGTGTCGACGAGGACCGGATCATCCGCGGGATGGTCGGCCGCGACCTGGAGAACCGCTTCCCCGACCACACCCCCGCCATCGGGGAAGTCCTCTTCGAGGTGCGCGACTGGACCGTCATGCACCCGCAGGACAGCCACCGTGAGGTCATCCGCGGTGCCAACCTGTCCGTGCGCGCCGGCGAGATCGTCGGCATCGCCGGGATGATGGGCGCGGGACGTACGGAGCTGGCTCGGTCGATCTTCGGGCGCTCCTACGGCTCCCGGACCTCCGGGTCGCTGACCCTGGACGGCGCAGAGCTGCACCTCAACACGGTCACCCAGGCGATCGACGCCGGCATCGCGTACGTCAGCGAGGACCGCAAGGGCCTCGGCCTCAACCTCATCGACGACATCAAGACGTCGGTCACCTCCGCGGCGCTGAAGAAGCTGCGCACCGGGCTCGTCGTCGACGAGCACAAAGAGGTCGTGGTCGCCGAGGGCTATCGCAAGAACCTCAACATCAAGGCGCCCTCGATCACCGCGGGGGTCGGCAAGCTCTCCGGGGGCAACCAGCAGAAGGTCGTGCTGTCCAAGTGGATGTACACCGACCCGAAGCTGCTGATCCTCGACGAGCCGACCCGCGGCATCGACGTCGGGGCCAAGTACGAGATCTACGGGATCATCCAGGAGCTCGCCGCCAGCGGTCGCGGCGTACTGGTGATCTCTTCCGAGCTGCCTGAGCTGCTCGGTCTGTGCGATCGCATCTACACGCTCGCCGAGGGCGTGATCACCCATGAGTTCGACCGCTCAGAGGCCACCCAGGAGTCCTTGATGCGTTATATGACCGCGGACGCGAGGAAGTAACCCGATGAACGCTCTTCTTTCAACCTTGCGCGGAAACGTCCGCCAGTACGGGATGATCATCGCCCTCGCGGCGATCGTCGTCCTCTTCCAGATCTCGACCGAGGGCGTGCTGCTCAAGCCGCTCAACGTCTCCAACCTGGTCGTCCAGAACGCCCAGATCCTGATCCTGGCCATCGGCATGGTGATCGTGATCGTGGCGCGGCACATCGACCTCTCGGTCGGCTCCGTGGCGGCCTTCGTCGGCGCCGCCTCGGCGATCATGATGACGCAGTACAGCGTGCCGTGGTGGCTGGCCGTCTTCCTCGGGCTGCTGCTCGGCACCGCGATCGGCGCCTGGCACGGGTTCTGGGTGGCGTACGTCGGGATCCCGGCATTCATCGTCACGCTCGCCTCGATGCTGCTCTTCCGCGGTCTGACCCTGGTCGTGCTCAAGGGCCGGACCGTCGGCGGTCTGCCCGAGCAGTTCAAGGACATCGGCAACGGCTTCCTGCCCGAGATCGGGCCGGACACCGGGCTGCACAACCTGACGCTGCTCCTCGCGGTGGCCGCGGTCGCCGTGCTGATCTTCCTCGAGGTTCGACGCCGGGCCGCTCAGGCTGCGTACAACTTCGACGTGCTGCCGTTTCCCCTGTTCGTGACGAAGCTGGTCCTGCTGACCGTCGTGATCATGTACTTCGCCTACCTGCTCGCCGACGCGCGCGGGCTGCCGGTCGTCGGCCTGATCCTGGCCGGGCTGATCGTGGCCTACACGTTCATCATGAACAAGACGGTCTTCGGACGGCACGTCTACGCGATCGGCGGCAACGTCGACGCCGCGACGATGTCCGGCGTCAACACCAAGCGCGTCGACTTCCTGGTCATGACGAACATGGGGCTGCTGGCGGGGCTCGCGGGTCTGGTCACGACCGCTCGTCTGACCGCGGCCAACCCCAAGGCCGGCGTCAACTTCGAGCTCGACGCGATCGCCGCCGCCTTCATCGGTGGCGCCGCCGTCACCGGCGGTGTCGGCACCGTCGTCGGCGCGATCATCGGTGGCCTGGTCATGGGTGTGCTCAACAACGGAATGTCGCTGCTCGGTGTCTCCATCGACTGGCAGCAGGCGATCAAGGGCCTGGTGCTCCTGCTCGCCGTCGCCTTCGACGTGTGGAACAAGCGCCGCACCGCCGGGTCCGGCGGAGCCGGCGCCGAAGCCGCCGAGCCCACCGCTCCGCCGCCCGACAAGCTAGCCGAGGAGATCGAGGCCATGGAGACGAACCGAGCGAGGTCGAGCGGCGAGCTTGCTCGTCCGCTCGTGCCGAGCGAGGGAGTGACCGCGCGAAGCGCGGAGGCCGAGCTGAGCGTGGAGAGCAACGACCCCCCGAAAACCTGATCCGCCCCCACAGGCCCCACCCCGCGGCCCCCGCCTCCTCCCGGGCGGGGGCCGCTGGGTTTCGGGGCCTGCAGCTCGTGTAACACGCTGTTCGTAGTACTACTCGCCCTATTGGAACGACCGGATAGTCCTACGAACGACGTGTTACACGCCCGACGGCGACCACCTCCGCCCGCCGGTGTTGAATAGCACCGTGGCAAACACCGCTCAGTGGCTCGAGGGAGCCCGTCCTCGTACGCTCCCAGCGGCGCTCGCGCCGGTCATCGCGGGGACGGGGGTGGCTGCGTACGCCGGCGGGATGGTCTGGTGGAAGGCGCTGCTCGCCCTCGTGGTGTCCCTGGCGCTGCAGGTCGCGGTCAACTACGCCAACGACTACTCGGACGGGATCCGGGGGACCGACGACGAGCGGGTGGGTCCGCTCCGGCTGACCGGATCGGGTCTCGCGACGCCGTCGGCGGTCAAGCGCGCCGCGTTCATCGCGTTCGGTGTCGCCGCGGTGGCGGGACTCGCGCTCGCGGTGACGTCGGCATGGTGGTTGGTCGTCGTGGGCCTGGTCTGCATGATCGCGGCCTGGTACTACACCGGCGGTTCGCACCCCTACGGCTACGCCGGCCTCGGCGAGGTCATGGTCTTCGTCTTCTTCGGGCTCGTCGCGGTCATCGGCACGACCTTCGTCCAGACCCGGACCTGGGAGTGGGGCGCGCTGTGGGCCGGGGTCGGCATCGGCGCCATCACCTCCGCGCTCCTCGTCGCCAACAACCTGCGCGACATCCCCGGCGACACCGAGTCCGGGAAGGTCACCCTCGCCGTCCGCCTCGGCGACGCCCGGACCCGTTGGCTCTACGCGGCCATGGTGGCCGTTGCCGCGGTCGCGGTCGTCCTGGTCGCGCTGACCACGTCGTGGTGGGCACTGCTGGGCCTCGGATTCGTCGTCGTCGCCGCCCAGGGCGTCCGCACGGTCCTCGACCGCGCCAACCTCGGCCCGCGCCTGATCCCCGCCCTCCAGCAGACCGGACTGGCCACCTTGGTGTGGGGCCTGCTGGTCGGCGTACCTCTGCTGTTCGTCTGAGTCCGCCCGAGCAGCTGTAACACGTCGTTCGTAGGACTGTCCGGTCGAACTGAACGGGCGAGTAGTACTACGAACGACGTGTTACAGCGGCGGCGCGCGGCATCACGCCGCCCTCGGCCGACGTACGCGGAATCGTTCCAGGTCTGAGATGTCGGTGCCGAAGGCGTGGCAGGTGGCGAGGTACTCCCGACCCAGGCGGCCCTTGAGATAGTCGCGGTTGCGGCCGAAGAGGTTGGTCCACTCGATCCGTGACATGCCGAGGTGGAAGCCGTGGGCCCAGTCCTGGCGTGTCTTCTCGTCGGCGAGGATCTCGTCGACCGACCGCAGCGCCAGGCCGCCATCCGCAGCGGACACATACTTGGCGCGGCCATCGAACTCGAAGAGGTGACGGCCCACCCGGAGGTCGAATCGAGCGGTACGTACGCCGTCCGAGATCTCGAACTGGGTCTCGATGTCGGAGAGCCCGAGCTCTTCGAGCACGTCGCGGGTGAGTGACTCGCCGATCGACTCGGCCCCTGCGTACGAAAGGTCGATGGCCTCCTGCGCCTGCCGGCGGTTGGGCCAGTGCCTCATCAGGTCGAGTACCTCCTGGAGCTCATCGAGTGGAACTCCCATCCGCCGGGCGGAGTCGACGGCGACGACACCGTAAGGGCGACCATGCTCGCGCGCGATGTCAACCGCGGTGCGGGCGAGGCCGAGGACCTCGAACCCGTTCACCTGCGCCACCTGATCGTCGAGGTAGGGCGCCAGGTGATGCTTCACGCCCCACTTGTTGTGGGAACCGACGACCGGTTTGCGAGTGACGTGAGTCTGGGGCCTCTTGGGGAGGAGGATCGGCATCTCGAGCTCGAGAGCAGCGGTGTCATGACTTCTTACGAACGGAACGGTGATGGCCGCGCATGCGGCCCGGTCACGAAGGCGTTGCCTGTCCGTGGGGAGGGTGATGCTCTGGACGTACGCACTCTCGGCATACACGCCGCGCCGCACGACCGTCCACACGCCACTCTTGACGTAGCCGTAGATCGTCTCGAGATCGAGGCCTGATGCGATCGCCTGATTGCGAGTGATGAGGCCATGGTTCGCAGCCATGGCCGCCTGAATACGTGGGTTCATGGACCCAGCCTGCGAGTCGCGACCGACACTTCACGATGCCTTCAAGGCGCTCTGTGGATAACTCCAACCCGAGGAGGGCCTGTGGACGGCAGGTGGCCCGGTGGATGGAGCCGATCCCGCTGTAACACGTCGTTCGTAGGACTATCCGGTCGAACTGAACGGGCGAGTAGTACTACGAACGACGTGTTACAGCGGCGCTGCGACCGGCTGACGGGTGAGGCGAAGGGACACGTCGACCCAACTGTCTTGACATCGAGGCAATCGCTGTCTCGCCATCGCGATGGCCGACGTCAATCAGTTGAGGGTGCTGCTGCTCAGTCCCCAAACCGGGCAGCGAACGAAAAAGGAGTCCATCACGCCGGTGCCTGTGCGCCGGCGTAGCTCGTGGCGGAGGGTCAGTTGGTCGAACCCTCGATGGTGCCGATCACACCACCGAAGACGTCCGTGGTGACGCCCCAGATGCCGCCGGCGATGGCCGAGATCGTGCTGGTCAGTCCTTGCGGATCGGTGAACAGCCAGAATCCGACGAACAGCGCGCCGATGACGATGAAGATCTTCTTCTTGTCCATGTGAGCTCGTCCTCCCGAGAAATCCGATTGAATAACGGTTAAATTCGCGAATCCGGACGCAAGCGCGCGATTTCCGCGAGGATGCACCGGGTTATAGATTCCCCGAAGTTAGCCTCCCCTCGCAAGATATCGTCAAAGGAGACCACTGGGCGGGACAACCGTCGGTGGGCGAGCCGGTGGGTGGCACGACAATCCAGACGCAGGCATGGTACGCGGGCACGCACGCCCGTGTCGTCAGGTGGAACGAGGTGCGCTGAGCCGGTCTGAGGACTACGCTCGTCTCACATGGCGGTGGCGTTTGTCCAAAATGTCGACGTCCGGGAGTTTGCGTCAGCGCGCGGGAGGGGCGAGGCGCCTCCGCCCACCGGTGCCGCATGGGGCTGCGCCGGTCGGGACAACCGAATACTTCCGGACGCATCCGGCAACCACACCTCACCTCGGGAAAGGGAGAAACAATGGCACCGCACCAGCTGATTCAGAGTACGACGCAGGCCGCCGAGTACGGCACCGGTGGCCTGGCCGACTGGATCACCGACAACATCATCACGCTCGTCGTGCTGATCCTCGGCGTCACCGTGCTGTGGGCTGCCCGCAGCGGCAACATCTCGAAGGCGGTCACGATCGTGGGCGGCCTGATCATCGGTCTCGGCGTCCTCGGCCTGGCCGTGGGCAACAACGCCACGGACCTCGGTCAGTGGATGGCTGGTCTCTTCAAGGGGTGAACCCGGTCCCGTTAGCGAATCCAGGGAGGGATCTCGGGGATGAGGCTGCCTGACGACGATGAGCTGTACGAGGTCGACCAGACCTATCTCGGTCCCCCTCGTCGCTACATCGGGGAGATGCGTTACCGCACCATCTTTCTTTTCCTGGTGATCGCGCCGTTGACGCTTGTGCTGCTGCGCAAGCTCGGCATGCCGGTCACCCTGCTCAGCATGGGGCTGTGGCTGATCGGCGCCTCCTACCTCTCGATGAAGGCCTCCGACTACATCAGCTCCGAGAGCTCGGCCGGCGCCTGGCTGATGACCTTCTGGCACGAGCTGTCCACGCCGCGCGTGGAGACGAGCGCTCAGTACGCCGGGGGCGTCGCTGTCGCCTTCCGGCACGCGTCGCGTCCGCGCGGCGGCTGGGCGAAGGCCATGCGCAGGTCCGCACGCCACTTCACCCCGCAAACAGCCGGCGTGACCCCGGCGCCGAGGATGCTGCAGGCGACGGTCGTCTCCTCGGCCCCGGCTGTCCAGACGCCCCCGGTCCGGGCGAAGGCGGCCCCCGTACGTCCCGTGATCGAGGCGAAGGTCGTCGAGGAGCCGCTCCCGGCATCCGTCCGCGAGAGCCAGGCTGTACGGCAACAACAGCAGGTCGGCGGCGTACGTCCGGGGAAGGGTGGCTGGTCGAGCCGTCCCACCTCGTCGCCGCGGGAGCCTCGCGACGTCCCGTGGAAAGGCGGCGCACCGTGGCAGGAGCGCAAGCAGCCCGAGCAGCCCGAGCAGCCCGAGCAGGCCACGCAGCCGCCGGCCGCTGCGGAGCCCGCGCCCGCGACAACAGAGCCCACCGCGCCTTCCGCACCGGTTGAGCAGGCTGCGCCCGCGGCACCACCGGCTGCCCCCGCAGAGCCGGCCCCCGCAGAGCCGACACCCGCAGAGCCGGCGCCCGCAGAGCCGACACCTCGGCCCGCACCCGCACCTCCGTCAGCCGCGACAGCGCCCGCGACTCCGCCGGCGCCGCCAACTCGGCCAGCGCCAACAGCCCCGCCACCTGCGGCCCCGCCAGCGTCTGCGGCACAGCCGGCGCCGGGCAACGGAGGTCTCGACAGGCTCGACCACCGGAGCGGCGCGGTCTCGGCAGCCTCGCAGGCCCCGCAGCCCGGCCCGAAGGTTGCCCGACTGCCGCTCGCGCAGGCGATCAGGCCAGCGGTGGTGATCGCGCCGGAGCCCGGGATCGACGAGGACGACTTCGACGATGAGCCCTCGGGGCGCACCCGTCCCAGGGAGAATCAGGACGAGCAGACGATGCCCGAGCAGCAGCGCCCGCAGAGTGTGGACGACTACCGCAAGCGCCTCGACGGCGACGACGCACCTACCGACGGAGGAACCGCATGAGGCGGCCGCGAACGGAGCGGGCCTACGGGCCGGGCTTCGAGAAGCCCAAGCCGGGACGCAAGAGCGTCTTCGGCAGGGGCGGCGACGACTCGAAGGGGGCCCGTGAGCCGAGAGGTGACAAGTGGGCGCTGGAGGAGGTGCGTGGTCACCTGACCTTCACCAGCGACCGCATCATCGCCTGGTATCTGGCCGAGCCCCAGACCTGGTCGTTCCGCGCTCACTCCGACCTGGAGGCGCTGATCACCGACCAGGCCAGCCAGCTCGCCGACCTGGTCGGCAACACGGTCCACGGCCGGGTCACCACCCGCCCCTATCCCGTACGCCACTGGGCGCACGCCGCGTTCGCCAACGCTCCCGACCCGCAGGCCGGGTTCGAGGAGATGATGGCGCGCAACCAGGCCCACATGGCTGCCCACAGCCAGGCCGACAAGCTCGTCTACTACGGCGTCGACCTCGGCAGGCGGGACGCGACGGTGCGGGCGCTGGCAAAGTTCTCCGCCGGCGCGGCCGAGCGGGAGATGTCCGCGATCAGCGAGCGCCTCGACACGGTCAACCGGGTGATGTCGCGACCGGGCTTCTCCGCGCGGCCGGCGGTCGGCCACGACATGGAGTGGATGATCGCGCGCTCGCTCTCGCTGGGCGCCAAGATCCCGGTGCCCGAGCCGGGCGAGGCGCAGCAGAACTTCCTCGACACCGACGACATGGCCGAATGGTTCGAGTCGGTCGCCTGGTCGGCCGAGCCGCTGGCTCCGACCGTGCAGGTCACCAGCAGCATCGGTGGTCGCCAGGAGACCAGCCACGTCTGCGTACTGACCGTCTCGAGGATCGGCGACATCGAGGTGCCGGAGACGCATGCGCCGTGGATGGCGAAGACCGACGCGCTCGGCTTCCCGTTGGAGTGGTCCTTCCGGGTCGAGCCACGCTCGCCCGAGGACGTGTCCCGGGAGATGTCCTCGCTGACCCGCCGCATCGACGGCCAGGTCAGCCACTGGTCCGAGGACCACGGCAAGCGGCCGCCCAAGCAGCTCACCCGCCAGGCCGGGCGCGCGGCCGACGTCGAGGACGAGATGCGCTCCGAGTTCACCGGGCTCTCCACACGTACGCGGGGGTGGTACCGCATCGCGGTCACCGGCCGCACCGAGGCGGAGGCGCTCGACAAGGCGCAGAAGGTCGTCGACCTCTACCGGCCGCAGATCAAGATCACCCGCCAGCTCGGGCAGTATCACCTGGCTCGGGAGTTCGTGCCCGGCGAGCCGCTGGCGAGCACCGCACACGCGCGGAAGTTCCCGGTCCTCAAGGTCGCTGCCGGGCTCCCGGCGGTCACCGCGGAGGTCGGCGACAAGCGCGGCTTCTACCTCGGCGAGACCTCCGCGATGGCGTCGCGGGCGGTGCTGATGGACCCGTGGTATCTGACCGAGGTGATGGAGCAGGCCGGCCTGATCCCGTTGGTCGGCACCCCGGGTTCGGGCAAGTCGACCCTGATGGGTGTCGTCATCTACATGTCGATCCTCAGCGGCGTCCACGGCGTCGCCATGGACCCGGCCGGACGACTGCAACGGCTGATGACGCTTCCCGAGATCGGTGGCGGCGTCTTCAACGGCCGCCAGGTGCCGGCCCGCGCCCGCAGCGTCGACGTCCTCGGTGGCCGCCCGGGAAGCCTGTCGCCGTACGCCGTGGTGCCCGACCCCAACCCCGGGCTGATCCGGGCGGAGGCGATGTCGGAGCACGAGTTCGCCGAGCGCCTCCACCGGGAGCGGTCGGCCGCCGTGCAGCAGCGCCGCGACCTGACCGTCGCCGTGCTCCGCGCCTGCCTCCCGGTCGGGCTGGCCAACAACGAGGAGGTGCTCAAGCGCATCCGCGCCCGCGTCATGGAGGCGCCGGCCGACCGTGGCGCCGACACCTCGACCATCGTGAAGATGCTCTTCGAGGGGGAGAGCGGTGACCAGGAGATCGCCCGCGAGCTGGCCGCCGCCCGAGAGCGCGAGCTCGGCCGCCTCTTCTTCGGCAACGACTTCCGTCAGAGCGACGAGGAGCTGAAGGGCACGCCGTTCACCTTCTACAACCTCAAGGGCCTCAACACCCCGCCCGAGCACGTGCCGCGCGAGGAGTGGAGCGCCGAGGAGCAGATGGCGCGCCCGATCATGACTCTCGCGGCCTGGTCCGCGCTGCACCTGATCTACCGCAGCGACCCCAACGAGCGGAAGCTGTTCGCGCTCGACGAGGCCCACGAGGTCACCCAGGCCTCCGGCGGCACGGGTCGTGCCCTCGTACACAAGCTGTCCAGCGACTCCCGCAAGAACAACTGCGCCGCGCTGGTCTCCACCCAGAACGCCTCCGCGATCCTGGGCTCCGACATCAACAACTTCGTCGGCGCGGCCTTCGTGGGACGTACGCAGGACGAGTCCGCCCAACGGGACGCGCTCAAGCTGCTCGGCAAGCCCGAGGGCCTGGGTTACGAGTCGATCCTGGCGCGGTTGTCACCGCGCACCAGGCGCGGCGACGAGCAGCTGGGCTACCGCGAGTTCATCTACCGCGACGGGCTCGGTGGCGACACCGGTCACGGCGGCATGGAGATCATCAAGGTCACTCTCAACCACCACCCGGGCCTGCAGGAGGCGCTCAACACGACCGCCGACCCCACTCGCCGGGTCAGCAGAGCACTCGGCGGCGAGCCGGTCGACCTCTCCAAGACTGACCTCTCCAAGACTGACCTTCCCGGGGATGGGATCGACTGATGTGGTCACGCTCCGCTCGTGAGAAGAGGACCGTCTCGAGACGGCTGCGGCGCCGGGGCGCTGCCCTCGTCGTACTCGTCCTGGCCCTGCTGTCTCTGGCGGGGCCGGCGGCTGCTGGTCCGAAGGGGATCGATATCCCGATCCCGTTCGATCCGACGGGTGGTCTCTCGGGTGTGAGCGATGCGTGCAACAACCTGGACGCGCCGATGCCGGCGTCTCCGTATGGGGATGGCAGCTTCATTGTTCGGATGACGGCGTTGGGGGCGGCGTCGAAGGCGGGCACGGAGCTGAATGATCCGGAGAAGGTCGACGATGATCTGGATCCGTTCCGGAACAAGGACGAGGTCTCGTTGGAGTCGGCCTATGGCACGAGTCCGCAGTGGTGGACCTATGACAATGGGTGTACGGGTCAGTTCGTCGCGGGTGCGGGGACCTCGATCGGGAACATCATGTTGGAGATCTCGGGGATTCTGCCGAACTGGTCGCATGCGTTGTTGAACGCGGTGATCGGGGAGAACTCGTTCCTGAAGGCGCTCGATGACCCGATCGTGGCGGCCTCGAAGGCGGTCACCGACGGGGTGTGGGCGCCGTGGGTGGGTGTGGTGTTGCTGTTGGTGGCGGCGACGGTGATGATCCGGGCGCGTGATGGCCGGTTCGCGCGGGCGGTCACGGCGGCGGGTTGGGCGTTGGGTGTGTTGGTGGTGACGTCGTGGCTGATCCAGTATCCGACGGAGTCGACGGAGCTGGTCGATGACGGGGTGCGGTCGGCGACGGGGATGATCGCGACCGGGTTCAACGACGGCCGGACGGTGCCCGGCGTCAACGACGACAAGTTCGGTGAGACCGATGCGGTCAAGGCTGTTGATGGTCAGATGGATGAGGTGGTGCGTTCGACGCAGTACCGGACCTGGCTCTCGGGGGCGTTCGGTGATCCGGACTCGGCGACGGCGAAGAAGTATGGGCCGCGGGTGTTCCGGTCGACGCATTTCTCCTGGCAGGAGTACGACACCTATCGCGAGGACCCCAACGGGGAGGGCAAGCAGGTCCTGGAGGCGAAGCAGGACGCGTTCAAGAAGCATGCCGAGGCGGTGAAGAAGTCTGATCCGGTGGCGTATGAGTACTTCAAGGGTGAGCACTGGTCGCAGCGGGCGACCACGGCGTTGGTGAATCTCGCGGTGGTCGTGGTGGTGTGTGGGTTCTTGTTGGTGGCGGGTCTGGCGATCTTGTTGTCGTTCGCGTTGATCCGGTTGATCGTGCCGTTCGCGCCGGCGGCGGGGGTGTTGTTCATGTTGGACCACACCCGGGATGCGGCGGTGGCGATGTTGAAGCGGGTGGTGGGTCCGTTGGTGATGGGCCCGATCTACTTCCTGGTCGCGTTGTTGTTGCTGCGGCTGGACTCGGCGATCTTGACCTCGTCGATGTGGTTCGTCCTCAAGCTGGGGCTGATCGCAGTGCTGACCGTGCTGGCCTGGCGACTCACCCGCCCGGCTGCGTACGGGATCCCGATCCCAGGAATGGGCCGGCTCACCTCGATGCTCTCTTCGTACGTCGGCGCCCGGACGGGCACCGAGGCCGGCGTCCGCGATGCCACCTCCGACCGCCCGACCGTCACCGGCGGCGGACCGGTGGGCACCGGCGGCGCGGTCTCCAACCCCGGAGGGGTCTACATGCCCGGCCACGAGCTGACCGGCGGCCGGCCGACGATGAGCGCCGAGCAGGTTCCCAACCAGGCGCCGGTGACGGCGGCCGCGGCATTGGGTGCCGGTGCGAGCCAGAACCGCCCGACGTACGCCCTGGAGTCCTCGATGAGCGGCAACGACGGCGAGCGCGTGGCCGGACAATGGTTCGACTCGCGCTCCACCGACCGCGACGAGGGGCCTTACCGCGATGCGCTGGCCCCCGGGCAGGGCAACGGCCAGAGCAACGGCCAGGGCAACGGCCAGAGCAACGGGCAGGTCTGGGGAGACCGCCCCGCGGCGCCGAACCCGGTGGACTACACCGCCGACTCCTACGCGGACCGAGAGCCCGAGGCCCCGCGGCAGACTCCGGTCGCCGAGGCCAACGTCGACTACGACGCGGACGGCAACCCGGTCTTCGTCATCTACTCGCCGAACGGGAACCGATCCGTGCCCGTCGACAACGGTTCGAACTGGTCCGAAGGAGGAGCGCGGTAGTGCGTTCGACGACGACGCGTGGTGTGCTGTGGGAGGTCATCGCGCCGGTGCTGAGGTGGCCCATGCGGTCGCCGTTCCGGTTCTTCTCGGTGGTTGTCGGCATCGTCTTCCTGGTCTGGGTCATCGCCCAGTGGAACGAAGCCCCCGAGGCGGAGCCCGCCACGCAGCCCGAGCGAGGAGCCCCCTCGGCCAGCGGAAGCGCATCCGCGGGTGCATCCGCGGCGCCGGTGCCGGACCCGGGCGCCGCCGCGACCAAGTTCGTCGCCGCATGGGCGCGGCCAGACCTCACCAACGACCAGTGGTGGGCCGGGATCAACGCCGCGCGGCCCGACGAGTCGCTGGCCCAGGCCCTGGGCACCACGGATCCGGCGACCGTGCCGGCCACCAAGGTCGTCGGAACGGCCAAGGTGCTCGAGCAGAACGGGTCGGAGGCACGCGCGGAGGTCACCACCGACGGACCCAAGGTCGTCGTGTACCTGACCCTGGTCGACAACGTCTGGTACGTCGCCAACATCCTCCCGGGCGGCTGACATGTGGATCTTCAAGGCGCGTCTGATCTGGGGAATCGTGGCCGCGGCGGCCACGCTCGTCCTGGTGGTCACGGGTGCCTTGGTGATCCTCATCGGCGGTCTGGCGAGCACGGAGCAGAGCAACCAGGACCAGGCGGAGTCGGGCTGTGTCGGCGGCGTGAACGCGGTCCCGGCCGGTGACGTGGGTCCCGACGGTGAGGTCCCCGAGGGCAGCATCTCCGGGTTCACCACCGAGCAGATCCAGAACGCCCGGACGATCGTGGCGGTCGGCAAGCAGTCCGGCGTCCCGGCGTACGGGTGGGTGATCGCGCTCGCGACCGCGATGCAGGAGAGCACCCTGAAGAACCTCAGCTACGGCGACCGCGACTCGGTGGGGCTCTTCCAGCAGCGTCCGGTCTCGGGGTGGGGGTCGGTCGCCGACATCACGAACCCGGTCAAGTCCGCCCAGGCGTTCTACGGCACCGCCGCGCACACCGGCAACACCGGTCTCCTCGACATCCCGGGGTGGCGCAAGATGCAGGTCACCGCGGCGGCGCAGGCAGTGCAGCGATCGGCCTTCCCCCTGGCGTACGCCCAGCACGAGGAAGAGGCGCGAGCCCTCGTCGCCGCGCTCGCCGACGGGGTCACGGCCGCCGACCTGAAGGCCACCGCGACCGACGTCTCGTGCACGATCGGCATGGCCGGGATCAGCACCACCGTCGTACGTCCCATCCAGGCGGGCCTGGCGACCGACAACGACAACTACGGCAACTCGGGCTCCAACTGGGCCAACATGCACACCGGCAACGACTACTCCTCGCCGTGCGGGACGCCGGTGCAGGCCGCCCACGGCGGCACGATCGTGCTCGAGTCGGGTGGCGGCTGGGGCTGGGCGGGACGCTGGCTGGTGAAGGTGCAGACCGCGGCGGGCAACCTGACGACCTGGTACGGCCACATGCAGTCGCTCTCGGTCCAGGAGGGTCAGCAGGTCAAGGCCGGGCAGGTCATCGGGCAGGTCGGCAGCGAGGGCAACTCGACCGGCTGCCACCTCCACTTCGAGGTGCACCCGCACGGCGGCGGCTACCTGCAGGACCAGGTCGACCCGGCCGCCTGGCTGCAGAAGAACATCGGCAAGTCCCTCGAGGCGACCAAGCAGGTCGCCGGGCTGCCGGGCGCGGGGCAGATCGGCGCCTCTCCGGCCGCGGTCTCCGGCCCGCAGGTGCGCCTGGCGCAGGCCAACATCAAGGTCTCCATGTCCCGTGGGAGATACCGCTCCGACCTGGCCAAGGTCATCAAGCACGGACCCGACTTCGTCTCCCTGAACGAGGCTCAGTCACGTACGCTCTCCGACATCTCGGTCAAGGGCTACGGCACCTACCGCGCCTCGGCGGAGGAGTACGGCTCCCGCAGCCAGGCCCTCAGCCCTGTCGTCATGTGGCGCACCGACCGCTGGGTGGCGGTCGACAAGGGCACCGTCCAGCTCACCAAGCCGGTCACGGGCGTCAAGAACGACAGCAGGTACGCCACCTGGGTGGTCCTCGCCAGCAGCGACGGCTCCGGGCGCATCTCGGTCATCTCGACCCACACGATGACCTCGCCCGCCAACAGCCCGCAGGCGCGGAAGGACGAGGCCCAGCGCGGCTTCGCGAAGCTGGCCGGACTGGCGCAGGGGCTGCAGAAGTACGGTCCGGTCCTCGTCGCCGGCGACCTCAACTCCCCCTATCCGCGTGGCGGGGGCAACGGGGATCCGTGGGGACCGAAGCCGTTGATGACCAAGGCTGGGATGACCTCCTCCTTCGAGACTCTCGGCGCGCCCCCGCAGGGCTGGGCCACCCATGACGGCGGCGGCACCATCGACTGGCTCCTCGGGTCGGGCTCGACCGCCTCGTCGACCCGCCACGCCACCTTCCCGCTGGAATCCGACCACCACGGCCTGGTCGCCGACTTCAACATCCGCGGCCAGTAGCGGCGCTCGGCGCAGGGGTAACACGTCGTTCGTAGTACTACTCGCCCTATTGGAACGACCGGATAGTCCTACGAACGACGTGTTACCCCCGACGGCCCACCGCGAGGGACTACACCTCCCAGGAGATAGCGTTGGGCCTATGAACGAGGCGGCAGAACGGGCAGCAAGCGCCGTTGCCGCGATGGGTGAGTGGCTCGTCGGCGGGCCGGAGCACTGGGTCGTCGAGACCTCGGGGTCCACCGGCCGGCCCAAACGAGTGATGCTGTCGCGTGCGGCCATGAAGGCGTCGGCCGCGGCGTCGGCGCGACGTGTCGGGGCGAGCGGGCAGTGGCTGCTCGCGTTGCCGGAGTCGTACGTCGCCGGGGCGAACGTGATCGCCCGCTCGCTGCTGGCCGGGCACGAGCCGGTGATCGCCGCGGCGTACGGGTCCTTCGCCGAGGCTGCCGAAGCGATGAAGCCAGGGCCTCGGTTCGTCTCGATGGTGCCGACCCAGCTGCACCGGATCATCGAGGCGGGCGGTGACGACCTCGCCGCGTTGGCTGGGTTCCACACGCTCCTCCTCGGCGGTGGTCCGATCGACCCGTCGCTGCGGGCCCGCGCCCGAGACGCCGGGATCAACGTCGTGGCCACCTATGGGTCCGCCGAGACCTGCGGCGGGTGCGTCTACGACGCGATGCCGCTGGACGGCGTCGCGATCGCGATCGGCACAGACGGTCGGGTTCGGATCAGCGGGCCAACGCTCTTCGACGGCTATCAGGACGATCCGGACCAGACCGCGACGGACCTGGTGGACGGCTGGTTCCTCACCTCAGATGCCGGCACCCTGGACGAGGACGGCCGGCTCAGGATCCTCGGCCGGGTCGACGACATGGTGATCACCGGAGGCGTCAAGGTGCCGGCAGCCCTCGTCGCCGGGAGGCTCCGCGAGCACCCCGCCGTCGAAGCCGCGGAGGCCCTTGGCGTACCCGACGAGGAGTGGGGCCAGCGCCTTGTCGCCTTCGTCGTCGGCGACATCGACGAGGCCGGCGCCCGCGACTGGGTCGCTGCCGAGCATCCGCGTTCGTGGGCACCGCGCCGGGTCGTCCCGGTCGCCGAGATCCCGCTCCTGGGCAACGGCAAACCCGACCGGCAGGCGCTCCTGACGCTGGCTCTGAACGATCCGGCCCTGAACGAAACGACAGAGCTGCGATGACGTACGTCCTGCACGCCTTCTCCCTCCCGATGACGACCCGCTTCCGTGGGATCACCGAGCGCGAGGGCGTGGTCTTCGAGGGGGACGGCGGATGGGGCGAGTGGTCGCCGTTCCTCGACTACGACGTCCCCGAGATCGAGCCGTGGCTGCGCTGCGCCGAGGAGGCGGCCGCCGGGGACTGGCCGACACCCGTCCGCAAGACCGTGCCCGTCAATGCCACCGTGCCGGCGGTCGGGCCGGAACGGGCGTACGAGATCGTGGCCCGCTCCGGGTGCGCGACCGCCAAGGTGAAGGTCGCCGATCCTGGCCAGAGCCTGGCGGACGACATCGCGCGGGTCGAGGCCGTCCGGGCCGCCCTCGGCCCCGCCGGCAGGGTCCGGATCGACGTCAACGGCCTCTGGGCGGTCGACGAGGCGGTCACCTCGATCGCGGTGCTCGACCGGGCTGCCGGCGGGCTGGAGTACGTCGAGCAGCCCTGCGGCACCGTCGAGGAGCTCGCCGACGTACGCCGGAAGGTGGACGTCCCGATCGCCGCGGACGAGTCGATCCGGCGGGCGGCCGACCCCTATCGCGTACGCGACCTCGAGGCTGCCGACGTCGCCGTGCTGAAGGTGCAGCCGCTGGGCGGCGTACGTGCCTGCCTGCGGATCGCCGAGGACATCGGGTTGCCATGCGTGGTCTCCTCGGCGCTGGAGACCTCGGTCGGGATGGCCGCCGGGATCGCTCTCGCTGCTGCCCTCCCCGAGCTTCCCTACGCCTGTGGGCTGGGCACGATCTCGATGTTCACCGAGGACGTCGTCACCGACTCGCTCCTTCCGTCCGGTGGGATGCTGCCGGTGCTCCCGGCCTCGCCCGCTCCCGAGCGGCTGGAGGCGCCCTCGGCCTTGTGCGCGGCACCGGATCGTGAGGCATTCTGGCGTGATCGCCTGGCGGACGTCCTGGCCTACCGCGAGACGCGTCGATGAGGCGCGCATTTTCCCGCCATGGTGGGATTCTGCGCGCCGGCCACGCGAGGACAGGCGGCATTTTCCCGCCATGGCGGGAAAATGCTCCGGGGGAGACCCAGGCTTCAACCGCCACCCGGCGTCGCTCGCCGCCCACCCGAGTGATTGGGTACGTGAGCGGTCAGGTGGACGAAGGGAGGGGCCGTGGCTACGGCTACTGAGCTTGCCCGGGCGGTCGTCACCGCTCTCCTCGAGGCGCGCGTCACCGACGTCGTCGTCGCGCCTGGGTCGCGCAACGCACCGTTGTCGTTCGCCGTCTTCGACGCGGCGCGGGCGGGGCTCCTGCGCCTGCACACCCGGATCGACGAGCGCTCCGCCGGCTTCTTCGCACTCGGCCTGACCAAGGTCGGCACCCGGGCGGCGGTGATGTGCACCTCCGGCACCGCGGTCGCCAACCTGCACCCCTCGGTGCTCGAGGCCGCCCACGCGGGGGTGCCGTTGACCGTCGTCACCGCCGACCGGCCGGCTCGGCTGCGGGAGACCGGCGCCAACCAGGTCACCGACCAGGTCGGCATCTTCGGCCGACTCGTCGACACGCTCGACCTGGACGCGGCGCCCGACGAGAACGACGTCGCCGCGCTGAACGCCGCGCGCGGCCCGGTGCACTGGAACGTCCAGCTCGACGACCCGCTCACCCCGCCCGACCGGTGGAAGCCGGAGCCGATCGAGGCCCGGCCCGTCCCGGTACGTCCCGAGCTGATGATCTTCGAGTCGATCTCGACCGGCACCGAAACCCCGCGCACGGTCGTCATCGCCGGTGACGACGCCGGGCCGCCCTCCCGGATCCTCGCCCAGGACGGCGGCTGGCCGCTGCTCGCCGAGCCCTCCTCGGGCGCCCGCACCGGCGAGAACGCGCTGCGCTCCTACCGGCTGCTGCTGGAGTCTCCGCTCGCCGAACGGATCGAGCGAGTCGTCGTCTATGGCCACCCGACCCTCTCCCGGCCGGTCACCAACCTGCTCGCGCGCGACGACATCGAGATCATCGCGGCCCCGATCGAGGGCGTCTGGCCGGCTCGCCCGTTCCGGGTCGACCGCACGGTTCTCACCAGGCTCAACGTCGACGGCACGCCCGACACCGCGTGGCTGGCGGAGTGGCGCGAGGCCGACCGCACCCTCGGTCGCCGGGTGGATCGACTCCTTCACGAGCAGCCGGAGATGACGGCGTACGACGTCTCTGCCTGTGTCGCCCGCGCGCTGCCCGACGGTGGGCTGCTCATGCTGGGCCCCTCCAACCCCGTACGCGACCTGGATCTGATGATGCGGCCCAACCGCGTCGGCGGTCGGCGGAAGGTGCTGGCCAACCGTGGCTTGGCCGGCATCGACGGGATCGTCTCCACCGCGATCGGTGCCGCCGTCGGTCGCAGATCCTCGACGCGTGCGCTCGCACTGATGGGCGACGTCACCTTCCTGCACGACGCCGGCGGCCTCACGCTCGGCCCCGACGAGGTCCGCCCGGACCTCACCATCGTCGTCGCCAACGACGACGGCGGCTCGATCTTCGCGTCGCTCGAGCAGGGAGCTGAGGACTTCGCCGACAGATTCGAGCGGCTCTTCGGCACCCCGCACGGGACCTCGCTCGAAGCCCTCTGCGCCGCCCACCGCATCCCGCACCTCAAGGTCACCTCCGCGCCCGAGCTCGAGGCCGCCCTCGCCTCCCCGAACGGTGGCATCGAGGTCGTCGAGGCAGTCGTCTCCCGCCAGGACCGTCGCGCCCTCGACGACGCCATCCGCGCCCTCGCCCGCTCCTGACGTACGCGGCCGTTCAGGAGTGCCAGTAGGGATCTCGGCCGATGAAGCCGAGGAGCTGCTCCTGAGGGGTGGCGTCGGGGGCTACCTCGACCCGCGGGCCGAACTGGCCCGAGGAGCGCATGGCGTCCTCCATGGCGGCAGCGCCGGCGAGCGTCGCCGCGGCGCGCTCGGCGCCCAGGTCGAAGTCCTGCCCAAGGGTCCGGGCGAGGTCCCAGGAGTGCATCCAGATGTCGGGCGTGTAGATCTCCGAGAGCGCGACGTCGAGCGGCTTGTCGCCCACGTGCGGGTTGGAGATCATCCGGCCGGCGGGGTCGTCGAAGAGAGCCTGTACGTCCGCGGTGTGGGCCTTCCAGGCGGCGGCCGGATCCGCGGGTACGTCGAGCGGCGCCAGTTCCACGCCGGCCGATCCCTTCAGGAACCCTCTGGACCATTCGACCAGGTGCGAGACCACGTCGAGCGCGGTCCACGCCGCCACCGGGCTGGGACGAGCCCAGTCCGTGGCGGCGGCGGAGTCGACGAGCTCGGCGAACCGGGCCGCGTCGTACGCGTGCTGTTCGCGTCTGCTCAGATCGGAGCTCACGAGAGCTCCGCGAGGAGCTCGTCGAGCTGCTCGTAGCCCTGGACGACGCCCTTGTCCATGCCGCTGGCCATGATCGCGGCCTGGGTCTCGAAGGACTCGACGACGCTGAGACCGGTCAGTCGGGTGCGGCCGCCGGGGAGCGGCTCGAAGGTGAGGTACTCCAACGAGGCGCCGTCGGGCGCGCCGCGCCAGGTGAAGGTCTGCACGATCCGCTCGTTCTCGCGCACCTCGTGGAAGCTGCCGAAGAACTGGGTGAACTCGTCCCCGTCGCGCTCGGCCGAGTAGGCCCAGGAGCCGCCGGTGCGGAAGTCCCACCCGGTGATGTTCATGCCGACATCGCGTGGGCCGAGCCACTTCGCGTACAGCTCCTTCTCGGCGTGGGCGCGGAAGACGAGCTCCGGGGGAGCGTCGAACTCGCGGACGATGGTGATCGTTGGGGCCTCCTTGGAGGCCTCGATGGTGGTCTCGTGCTTCGTGGTGGTCATGATGCGTCCTCTTCTCGGTTTGGTTTGCTGTCCTGCATCTCGTCGAGCAGTGCGTCCAAGCGCTGGTAGCGCTCCTCGGCCTGCTGTTGGTATCGCTCGATCCACTTGGTCATGAGGTCGAACACCTCCGCTTCGAGGCGAACAGGGGCGCGGCGCGACTCGCGGCTCACCAGTCCGGCGTCCTCGAGCACCTTGAGGTGCTTGGAGACCGCCTGGAGGCTGACGTCGTAAGGCACCGCCAGCTCGCCGACCGTCGCGTCGGCTGACGAGAGCCGGGCGACCAGGTCGCGTCGGGTCGGGTCTGCCAGTGCCGCAAAGACTCGGGAGAGTCTGTCCTCGCTCATCTCGCTCCGATCCTGGTGGTCGAGCTCGTCGAGACCATCTCTCAATCGATCTCAACCACTTGGTTGATAACGACTGTAGGTCGCCGCGTACCTGGTTGTCAACCAGATGGTTGAGTAATGTTATTACCGAAACCGTTCCCCCCGGGACATCGGTTGCGGCACGATGTTGGAGCCGGACAACTCCGTTCGGTCCAGATGTCGATCAAAACCGTCTCCTCGGGAAAGGCCCAGTCCCCATGAGTCCTTTGCGCCGTAGATCCATGAGAGCGACCGCGGTTGCCGCCGGTCTCCTCCTCGCTGCCTCCCTGTCCCCGATGACCTCCGCCAGTGCCGACCCGGCCGGCGGTCCCGAGAAGAACGACCGCCACGTGAACCAGAAGGCGAAGTCCCACGGCGTCACGTTGAAGGACGGCGCGTACGTCGGTTGGTCGACGCCCGGCTCGCACGCCAAGGGCGGCATCTCGAACGACAAGCCGATCACCGCGCAGGCGACCGTGTCCGGGATGGACGTCTCCGGCCACCAGGGCAACGTCGACTGGGCCTACTGGTGGGGGCAGGGCAAGCGGTTCGCCTACATCAAGGCGACCGAAGGCAGCTACTACAAGAACAGCACCTATTTCCCGCAGCAGTACAACGGCTCCTACAACCAGGGCTTCATCCGCGGCGCCTACCACTTCGCCAACCCGTCCGACTCCGGCGGCGCCACCCAGGCCGACTACTTCGTCAACAACGGCGGCGGCTGGTCGGCCGACGGGAAAACCCTTCCTGGCGTGCTGGACATCGAGTACAACCCGTACGACGGGGGCACCTGCTACGGCCTCTCCCAGGCCTCGATGCGATCCTGGATCGCGGCCTTCCTGGACCGCTACCGTTCGCGCACCGGCCGCGACGCGGTGATCTACACGACCACCGACTGGTGGACGACCTGCACCGGCAACACCTCGCAGTTCTCCTCCGCCCATCCGCTGTGGATCGCCCGCTACGCCTCTACTCCCGGCACCTTGCCCTCGGGCTGGGGCTTCTACACCTTCTGGCAATACACCTCCTCGCCGCTGGACCAGAACACCTTCAACGGCGCGTACGACCGTCTGCAGGCGCTCGCGCGGGGCTGATTCTCTGTTGATCCGACGGGGGTGTGCTCGGGCGCGCCCCTGTCGGTCTGTCGTTCTGGTGGTCGAGCTTGTCGAGACCTCCCCAGGTTCCGGTGGTCGAGCTTGTCGAGACCTCCCTGCCGGAAGGCTCCCTCCGGCGGGTTGGCGTGGGCCGCCGACCCTTTCTGGAGGGTGTTCTCGATGGGCCCCGGAGTCAAGGACGGGCCTACGGCCCGCCGGCTACGCCGGCCGCTGCGCGGTCCTGGACACCGGGACCCATCGAGAAAAGACGCTTCTATGTTTGTCAAGCTGTGTTGAGGGTGCGGTAGAGCTGTCGGGTGGTGTAGCGCTTGAGGATGCGGCGGATCTC
>NZ_JBOHDN010000164.1:0-33030 GCF_050699375.1 Nocardioides sp.
TCCGGTCCGCTCAACCAGAGCCGCTTCATGCGGTAACGGTGACGGTACGCCGCCTTAGCTCAGTCGGCAGAGCGTCTCACTCGTAATGAGAAGGTCGTCGGTTCGATTCCGACAGGCGGCTCCGACAAACCCTCGTTTGACCAGCCAGAACATGGCAGGAACGGCGAGGGTTTCTCGTTTCGTCGTCAGCCCTGTGCCAGGAACCCGGCGAGAGCCTCGTCGACAGCCTCGGCGTGGGTCAGACTGAGGAAGTGGGCGCCGCCGGGGACGACGACGAGCTCCGCGTGCGGCAGACGGTCGGCGAGATCGGATGCCTTCTCGAGCGGATAGGCGGCGTCGGCGTCCCCGTGGAGGACCAAGGTGGGGGCCTGGATCTCGTTGAGCCGGTCGCTGATGCCGTCTCGGTCGACCAGGGTGTTGAGGATGCGGGTGAGGTGATCGCCGTCGATGCTGCGCCACCTCGTCGTCCATTCCTCCGACTCGAACTCGCCAAGACAGATCGCGGCGGTGGTGTCGAGGAGCGCTTCGATGGGGCCGAGCTCTCGCCACGCTGCGGCGAGCTCCCGGTAGGAGTCGGCGACCTGCGGATCTTCTGCCTGGCCGGAGGAGCCCATCACGACGAGTGCTTTGACGCGCTCCGGTGCGGTGAGGGCGATGCGAAGGGCGACGAAACCGCCTTGGCTGGTGCCGGCGACGATCGCCTGGTCGATGGCGAGGTGGTCGAGCACTGCGATGACGTCGTCGGCAACGTCCCAGTAGGTGAAGTCCGATTCGGCCGGAGTCTCGCCGTGCCCGCGTTCGTCGATCGTGATGCAGCGGTGGGAGGCGCCGAAAGCCTGCAGCTGGGGCGCGAACATCGAGCGGTCCATCAGGAAGCTGTGGAGCAGAACCAGGGCCGGGCCGTCGCCGCCGTGGTCGTCGAAGGAGACGGTCTGTCCGCTGTCTGTGGTGAGGGTGCTCATCGAGTTCTCGATTCGAGTCAGGGTGAGGGACATGGTCGCGATGGCCGGCCCCGCGGCCGGTCAGTCACGGAACGGCTCTGAGAGCGGCGGCTCGCCCATCGGCGTACCGCCGTAGATCACGGAGCCGTCGGCTCGCTGGTAGGTCAGCCACGGCACCGTCTCCGAGAAGCCCACGCCCGGCTTGCTGTAGTCGCACACGCCGTCCGGGAAGGTTGCCTGGAGCCGCGTCCACTGGGCTTCGCTGAGTCCGAAGGCGCCGTAGTCGTCGGTGCGACGCAGCGGCTTGAGGTGGCACTTGGCGTTGTCGGAGTAGTTGTTGTCGCCGGCCACGATCCGAGGTGTCGCGAAATCGGTCTTGACCAGGTCGCTGACCGGGCCGAGCCCGCAGACCAGGTCCGAGACCGGGTCGACGACGAGGTTGAGCGCGGGGTCCAGGACCGGGTTGAGGGCAGGGTTCAGGCCGTCGAGCGCGCCACCGGTCAGATCGTCCACGAGCGGGTCGGCGACCGGCAGGAACAGGCCGTCCTCGCTGGAGACGCCCTGGGTCTGGGTGCACCGGTCGTGCAGGTCGCCGGGGCGGTCCTGGACGATCTTGTCCGCCAACGCCACGGAGCGCTTGTCGGCCTCGACCGAGGCCAGCCACCGGTCCATCGCGAGCAGCGCCTCCTTGGAGTAGCTCGGGTCGCCGATCAGCGGTGTCACGCCGTACCAGATCACCTGGTTGTCCGCGTGCCCCTGCTCCCGGGTCAGCCGGTCGCGCATCGCCCACGACCATCGCGCGTCGTGTGCGATGCCCGGGTCAGGCCCGCGGTGGTCGATGATCGCCACCTCGGACAGGTTGCTGGCGGTGTTGACCATGCCGCTGCGATAGGTGTTCGCGAGCGCGGTCGGGTCGGCGGTCGAGCGCTCCGGCCGCGGCTGCACGTCGATGTCGAGGCCACCGATCTTCTCGTTGACGTCGACGAACTGCTCCGGCGTGATCGCGCCGGACCGGAGCGCCTCGAGGCCGTACTGCACGCCGGTGTTGTCCAGCGGTGAGCCCGCGAAGCCGCGCCCGATCTGCTTCTCCTGGGGCGTCCACACGCTCTCCGGGCGCGGGCCGAAGACGTTGATCGCGCCGTCGATGATCGAGCAGCGTACGCCGCCGGGGTTGGTCCGCGGGTCGTACCGCTCCTGGTCGCTGACCCCCGCGCACGGGTGCGTCGGCATGACCGCCTGCTTGAAGAGACCCTCGTCGGCGGTGACCGCGTTGAGCGGCAGCAGGTGGCCTTCGACCGCCGCCCACTGCAGCGGGTTCCAGAACTTGCCGTCGGTGAGGCGCTCCGAGCTCTCGAAGTACTTGCGGAGCAGGTGGTAGTCGGAGAACTGCAGACCCGGCGAGAGCGAGTCGGGGTAGGAGCAGGTCACGACCAGGCCCTGGTAGATCCCCGGGTAGGCGTTCGCGATCGTCTGCTGCGCGATCGAGCCGCCCGAGCAGCCGCTGCCGATCGTGTAGCGCAGGTCCCCGTACGTCTCGACGAGGTGCTCCTTGGCCATCATCACCGACTCGGCCGCGCTCGTCACGTTGCAGTTGTGGCCGGTGTTGGCGAGCGCGGTCGAGAGCATCGCGAAGCCGCGCCCGAGCGCGACCGTCGGGCTGTCGCCGAGCGCGTCCGCGACGACCGGGATGCCGAGGTCGAAGGTGCCGGCATAGTCCTTGGTCGGCGCCGTGCCCACCTCGTGGTCGACCCCGCAGCTGCCGCCGTGCGGGATGAACAGCTTGCTGTTCCACTGCTCCTGCGGACGCCAGCGCTGCCACGTCTCGCCGGGTTGCCAGAGCACGGCGATCCGATACTGGTCGCGGTTCTGATAGCCGGTCTCGACACGTACGACGAACGGGACGGTCACGCCTTCGTCGGTGGTCGTCGAGGCGACGTCGCGCGGCGGGTTGGCGGGGTCGTAGGGCTGCAGTCCGTCGAGCAGCGCGTTCGTGGACTTGTAGAGCCAGCTGATCTCCGGCTCCTGGTTGCACTGCTCGTCCTCGGCGCCCGGCTGGCAGCGCCACGGCTGCAGCTGTGGTCCGGAGAAGACCGGCCCGCCGCGCGGGTGGTTGGTGATCGTCAGCCAGGCGCCGCGGCCGTCGGGCAGGCGTGCGGTCAGCTCGTTGGTCCCGACCCGCAGGTCGCGTACGACGCCCTCGATCTCTCCGTTGGGCCGTTTCGCGAACGCTGAGGTGACGTCGCGATCACCTGTGCTGCTTGACGTATGGCGGGTGTCGTCGAGCCAGATCCGGAGGTCGTCGACGTCGGCGCCCTTCGGCAGGGTGACGCGCACCAGGGCGTTGCCGTCGAAGACCAGGTCGGCTCGGTTGGAGAGCGTCTCCAGCACGATGCTCTCGCTGTCGGCGGTGGCCGCCGGCGCCGGTGCCGCGCCGGGCAGCAACGTCGCGGCGACGGCGCAGACTGCCGCGATCCCGAGAGCCGCGGCTCTGGGCCGGCGGAGGCGAGCTAGGGCGCGGATCGTCATGACGTGCCTTTCGCGAGGGCTGCGGACGTCCCCGTGTGACGCTCGCCATACAGGAGAATGCATGCTCGCTCCGGGCCGGTCAAGGACCTCGGCCGGGCGTCTAACGCGTGGCCGTCTCCGCCAGGAGGTCCGCCGCGGGAGCCGGGTGGACGAGCCAGCCGAGGTGGCTGGAGGTGAGGGTGTGGACGGCGTACGGGTTCTCGGGGGTGAGGGCGTCGCCCTCGCGGATGAGCCGGTCCTGCATGGCGGGCGGCAGGCTGACGTCCTCGCTGAGACGGATGAACGCGCGGGGCACAGTGCCCCAGGTCGCGGCCTGGGCGCGGTCGTCGGGGCCGCCGGCGTCGAGGTTCTCGTCGGGCTGGAAGGTGTTGAGGAACGTACGGAACTCGTCCTCGGTGCCGTCGGCCATGAAGGCATGCTTGAGGCCGGCGAGGACCTCGGGCGAGGCGGTGCGGAAGTTGCAGCGCAGCAGGCCGACGTCGGCGGGGTTCGCGGCGGCCGCGCCGATCAGCGCGGAGGCGTCGAAGGAGGCCATCTCCGGCTCGGAGTTGTAGGCAACGGCGTCAAGGGACACCGGAGCCCAGGCCGAGACATAGACCATCTTGTCGATCAGGTCCGGGCGGGCGTTGGCCGTCGCGGTCAGGGTGATCCCGCCGCGGCTGTGCGCGACGACGATCACCGGACCGTGCTCCTTGGCCCGCGTCAGCACCGAGACCAGGTGAGCCACGTTGTCGGCGAGGGTGACGCCCTTGATCCCGCCCGGAGCCGAAGCGAGCGCACCCAGGTCCTGCGGTGCCTGGTAGGCCGCCGGGAACGTCGCCTCGAAGCCATGACCCGGGAGGTCGACCGCCAGCGATCGGAACCCCCGCAGCGCGAGCTCGGCCTGCAGCGGCGCGAACGAGAACGAGTTGGCGAAGGCGCCGTGGACGAGGACGTACGTCGGTTCCGGGGAAGGCATGTCGAGACCCTATCGCCGGCCCGACGGACGCGGCACCAGAATTTCGACGGCCACGTCAGGCGTACTGGAAGAGGGCCCTGACCAGCAGAAACCTGCCGGTCAGGGCCCTTCGGGGCGCCAGCGTCAGCCGGCGACCGCCTCGCCGCGGGCGACCATGCCGGCCTCGTCGGAGAGCTTGACCTCCTTGAGGAACAGCGCGAGCGCGAGGCCGAGCAGGACCAGCGGCACGAGATACCAGAACGCGGGGGCGAGTGCCTGGGTGAAGGCGTCGACGACCCAGCTGTGGATCGGCTCGGGAAGCTTGTCGACAGCGGCCGGGGTGAGGCTCCCGCCAGAGAACCCGGCACCGTCGTCGGGCGACATCCCCGAGGCGGCCATCTTCGCGGACAGGCCCTCGAAGTTGTCGGTCAGCCGCGTGGTGAACACGGTCGTGAACAGCGCGGTGCCGACGGTCGCACCGATCTCCCGGAAGAAGTTGTTCGCCGAGGTCGCGGTGCCGAGCTCGTGCGGGTCGACGGCGTTCTGGACCGCCAGGACGATGGTCTGCATGACCAGGCCCATGCCGGCGCCGAGCACGAAGATCATCAGGCCGAAGACCACCATCGACATGTCGCCGGTGATCGTGGTCATCCAGGCGATCCCGGCCGCGGTGACGAGCAGGCCGACGATCGGGAAGATCTTGTAGCGGCCCGTCTTCGAGATCATGATTCCCGAGCCGATCGCGGTCAGCATCATCCCGGCCATCATCGGCAGCATCATCAGCCCCGAGCCGGTGATCGAGGCACCGGTGGACATCTGCAGGAAGGTCGGCAGCATCGCCATCGCCGAGAACATGCCCATGCCGAGCACCAGGCCGATCAGCGTGGTCACGGTGAACGTGGGGTTCTTGAAGAGGCGCAGCGGGATCAGCGGCTCGGGCGCGACGCTCTCGGTGACGATGAAGGCTGCCACCGAGGCCAGCGTGGCGACGAGCAGCGCGAGCAGCTGCGGCGAGGACCAGTCGTAGCCGTTGTCACCGAGCGACTCCCACGAGGTCAGCAGCACGATGCCGCAGGTGGAGAGCACCATGAACATGATCCCCAGCCAGTCGACCGGACGCCCGGAGCGGTGCGAGGGCAGCTTCAGGGCGTACCAGGCCACGACGAACGCGATGATGCCGACCGGCACGTTGATCCAGAAGGTCCAGCGCCAGCCGGGACCGTCGGTGAGCCAGCCGCCGAGGAGCGGTCCGATGACCGCGGAGATGCCGAAGAGGGCGCCCATCGGGCCCATGTACTTGCCGCGCTCGGAGGCAGGCACGATGTCGGCGATGATCGCCTGGGACAGGATCATCAGACCGCCACCGCCGAGCCCCTGGAGGCCGCGAGCGGCGACCAGCTCTGGGAACGTCTGCGCCATCCCGCCGAAGAGCGAGCCGAGAGTGAACAGGGTGACCGCGACCAGGAACGGCCAGCGCCGGCCCCACAGGTCACCGAACTTTCCATACAGGGGCATCACGATCGCGATCGCCATGATGTAGGACGTGATCACCCACCCCTGCTGCTCGACCCCGTCGAGCTCCCCGACGATCGTCGGCATCGCCGTGGACACGATCGTCTGGTCGAGGGAGGAGAGGAACATCGAGGCCATCAGGGCCCCGAAGATCAACCAGACCGTGCGCGGCGTCAGCACGACCAACGGCTTCTCGGGCGCATCGGGCGCGACCGTGTGACTCATGGGTTTTCGGACCTTCCAGACAGTGGTGACGAGAGTGAAGCGGTGGTGAGGACACACGGGTTTCCGGGTGTCACGAGAGTTCCGGGTGGCGGCTGGGGCTAGTCGCTGAGCAGCAACCGGAGCTGGGAGACTGCCTCGGGCAGATGCGCCGCCGCGTCTCCCTCATAACCGGACCGGGCCCACGCCAGCGCGCTCGCCCGCAGGAGCAGTCCGAAGACCATCCCGATCGTGTCGTCGTCGACCGGTGAGGGCCGGGCCTTGCGCCGCTCGGCGAGCAGCTCCTCGAGCTCGCCGACGACGCGTTGGTGCCAGGCGATGTGCCGTTGCACGAGCCGGGGCTCGGAGGTCATCAGCCGCATCGCCCGCTCGCCCTGCTCGATGTTGGGTGCGGCATCCCTGAGGAAGGCCGCCACCAGCGTCTCCAGGTCGCTCATCAGCTTCCCGGACGGCCCGCCGGCGGTGAATCGCTCGCGGACCTCGACATCCAGGTCGATCTCCTGGATGCCCAGCACCGCGTCGTCCTTGGAGTCGAAGTAGTTGAAGAACGTACGCGTCGACAACCCGGCCTCTGTGCTGATCTCCTCCACGGTGACCTCGTCGAGACCACGCTCACCGACCAGTCGCTGAGCAGCCTCGATAAGGGCCAGCCGACGCTCCCGCTTCTGACGCTCTCGGGCGTTGACGGGTGGCGTGGACATGGGATTATTCTTGCACTGCATGCAAGTTGCAGGCAATGCAATTTGCGTCACACGTGACCGTTGTCCCCGGAGCACAGAATGAGCCGGTGAACTTGTGGCCGTTGGTCAACGAGCCGGTGCGCGCGGGGCCGGAGCATAGAGCCATGTCTTCCAGCAGCTACTCACGTCCCGACAGCGTCGTCGTGGTCGGTGCCGGCATGGTCGGTCTGTCCACCGCATGGTTCCTCCAGGAGGCCGGCGTCGACGTCACGGTCCTCGACCGCGACGACGTCGCCGCGGGCTCCAGCTGGGGAAATGCCGGATGGCTGACGCCCAGCATCGCGGTCCCGCTCCCGGAGCCGTCGGTGCTCGCCTACGGATTCCGGGCCGTGCTCAGCCCCTCTTCGCCGGTGTACGTCCCGCCGACCGCCAGCCCGCGTCTCCTGCGCTTCCTCGCGCAGTTCGGGCGCAACTGCACCCACCCCCGCTGGCAGCGCGCGATGGCGGCGCTGATCCCGCTCAACAACGGGGCGCTCGCGGCCTTCGACGACCTGGAGCGGGGCGGCGTGACGGCGCGGACCAAGCCGGCCGAGCCGTTCACCGCGGCCTTCCGGACGGTGGAGGACAGCAAGGCGCTGCTCGAGGAGTTCGAGCACATCCGCGCCTGCGGACAGGATGTCGGGTTCGACGTCGTCGACGGCGAGACCGCTCGCGGCGATGAGCCGGCCCTCGCCGAGGGCATCGCCACGGCGATCCGGATCCGCGGCCAGCGATTCATCGACCCCGCTGCGTACGTCGACTCCGTCGCCGCCTCTGTTCGTGCCCGCGGCGGGCGGATCCTCGCCGGCCGGGACGCGGAGGACATCGTCTCCTCGGGCTCGGGCGTCATCGTCGCCGGTGAGCGCTACGACGCAGCCGTACTGAGCACCGGTGCGCGCCTGAACCGGCTCGCGCGCGGATTCGGGGTCCGCCGCATCGTGCAGGCCGGACGGGGCTACTCGTTCACGGTCAAGGTCGACGACCAGCCGCGGGGCCCGGTCTACTTCCCGACGCAGCGCGTGGCGTGCACGCCGGTCGGGGACAGGCTGCGGATCGCCGGGATGATGGAGTTCCGCGACGTCGACGCGCCGATGGATCACCGGCGGATCCAGGCGCTGGTGTCGGAGGCCGGGACGCTCCTGAAGGGTGTTCACCTCGATCAGCGCGAGGACGAGTGGGTCGGCGCCAGGCCGTGTACGTCCGACGGGCTCCCGCTCGTCGGGGCGACGCGCGACCCCCGGGTCTTCGTCTCCGGCGGGCACGGCATGTGGGGGATCACGTTGGGTCCCGTCACCGGCAGGTTGCTCGCCGAGCAGATCGTCACCGGCGTACGTCCCGACGAGCTGGGCGCGGTCGACCCGCTGCGGTGAGCGCCCGTCACCTTCCCGCTGCGTCCGCGCGGGCCCGCGCCAGCTCGAGCCGCACGGCAAGCCGTTCGGCAGGGTCGTCGAGGTCGATCGGACAGGTCTCGGCCAGTCGAGCCAACCGGTAGCGCACGGTGTTCGGGTGCACCCCCAGAGCCCGTGCCGCCCGGCCGACCTCTCCCCAGTGGTCGACGACAGCCTCGATCGTCGCCAGCAGCGTCGCGTCGGCGCCCGGGGCGGTGAGCTCGGCGATCGGGGAGACCAGTGGCATCCGTGCCATGCCTGCCAGGGCACGGCCGAGCACCAGCTCGGGCCAGCACTCCTCGACCGAGGCGACTGCGCTGCGCCGGCCATCGAGCTCGACCGTCGACAGCTCTGCCGCCTCGGCCCGGGACCGGGTCAGGTCGACGATCGTCTCCACCGACGACCCCAGGCGCAGCCCGACCGAGGGGCTGCGTACGGACTCCGCACGAACCAGGTCGGCGAGCCAGCCCTCCCCTCCTGGGCCCGACGATTCGGAGAGGACCGCATAGAGGAGCCCGTCGAGATCAACCACGACCGGCTGGCGCCACCCATGGCGCCGCGCCAGGATGACCCACAGCTCGGCGCGCGCCTCCATGCCCAGTCCCTCCGGACCCAGTAGTGCGGCCACCCGCCACGGCCCTGGACCGAGCCAGCTTGGCCGGTCAGAGGTGTCTCCGCGCAGGGCGGTCCGGACCTGATCGAGCTGCATCTGACGGTGCAGCTCGGTCTGGGCCCGCAGGCGCAGCAGGTAGAGGGCGATCACCTCGACGGCCGCCCGCAGCTCACTCGTCCGTGCGAGTCGGGGCGGAGCGTCCACCACGGCCCAGATCGACCCGAGCCATTCACCGCCGGCGCGCACCGGGATGACGTAGCGAGGCCGGGTGCCGGGGTTTGCCGCCGGGACGAAGAGGGGGTCGTCGGAGCGGGCCAGGTGCCGGAAGACGCCGACCGATCGGAAGTGGTTGCGAACCTCCCGCGGCACCCGGCGAGCCACGATGGTCGACATCCTCGCCTGGTCGACGTCCTCCTGGCCGGTGGAGTAGGCGAGCACCCGCGAGGTGGCGTCCTCGACGGTGACCGGCGCCCCGACCAGTGCGCTGACCTTGTCGGCCATGTCGAACAGGCCGGAGTAGAGGCTGTCGGCCGGTTCCTGGCCCCGACCGGCGTGTGCGGCCTCGAGGGCCTTCCTCAGCATCGCCATCACGGGCGACCACGGCGACTGGTCCGGGATCGCCAGCAGAGGCAGCCCCCGGCCCGCGCAGCGTTCACGCACCTCGTCCAGGTCGGCCCACGTACGCCGGAGCACGAGCGCCGCGGCGTCGTGGACCTTGTCGATGACCTCGACGGCGTCTTCCGAGGAACGTACGCCCACGGCGAGGACCACATCGCCTCGCTCCACCTGGATCGGTCCGCTGGCCTCGACGAGCTCCACGCCGAGCACGGGGCGACTTTCCCCGGCCTGGGACAGCTCCGCGAAAGCAGGCGCTACCGCCTGCGCCAGGTCTGATGCGGTGATCATTCACTCACTGTGCCATGTGGTCGACGCGGGTGGCCCGGGCCGGCCCGCTCGGGTTCACGCCCCCGCGGCGGCCCGGTGGAGCGTACGGATCTCCTCGACGAGCTCGGGAACGGGTCCCACGACCTCGACCGCGGGGGCGACCTCCTGGATCGAGAGCGGCCGGACGGGAGACTCGCCCGCGCCCCAACCGGCTCGCCACCGGGTCAGCTGTGCGGAGGAGGCGATGTAGACCACCCGTCCGACACCGGACCAGCCCTGCCCGGCAGCGCACATCGGGCAGTGCTCGCCGGAGGTGTAGATCGTCGCGCCCGCCCGCGCCTCCGGCTCGAGGTTGAGCGCCGCCCAGCGGGCGAGGGCGATCTCCGGGTGGGCGGTCGGGTCACCGGTGGAGTGCTCGCGGTTGCGGTCCTCCTGGAGCGCGTTGCCGGCGCTGTCGGCCAGGACTGACCCGAACGGTCCGTCGCCGTCGGCGAGCGCCTCGGCAGCGAGCTCCAGGCAGCGGCGCAGGTGAGCCATGTCGGTGGAGGTGAGATCGGTGCTGGGCTGGTCGGTGGTCACCGTCCCAGTCTGGGGCCGGCGGTTGCGTACGTCGCGTTATTTCGCAGCGGTCAGCCGGCCTTGATCGAGGCACAGGCGATCCGGTCACCGGCGTCGCCGGTCTTGGTCGTGTCCTCGTCCGGCCCCTTGGGTGCGTACCTCTCCGGGACGTTGGCGTAGTTGTCACGATCGGCGTGGATCATGAACGCACTGCCGTCCTCGTCCTGGAGCTCCTCGAGGGTGAACGGGCCGGTGAACTCCAAGGTCGCGCTGCCGTCCTCCTTGACGAGCAGGGCCGGGAGGTCACCGAGGTGGTCACCGTGCTCGCTCTCGTCGGGGTTGAGGTGGCCGCCCGCGGAGAGGAAGTCCCCGGTCTTCGACGGATCGTCGGGTGCCGCGCTGTCTGCCTCGCACTCGCCGGTCGTGTGCACGTGGAAGCCGTGGTAGCCGGCCTCCAGTCCGCTCACCTCCACGCTGACCTGGACGGCGCCGTCGTCCTCGTCGACCTCGACCGTGCCGACCCGCTTCCCGTCCGGACCGGCGAACTTCGAGGTCACCTCGTCGCGGTCAGCGGCGCCGGAGTCCGACTCCGCTCCGCAGGCGGTCAGAACCAGCACGCCACAGGCGGCCAGGGCAGCGGTCGTTGCAAGACGGGACATGGGATACCTCCACGAGAACGGGATCCGGTCGCTCCCACCGTACAACCGGCTACAGCCCGAGCTCGGTGAGCCTTCGGGAGATCCGCGAGTCGGTGGAGATGACCGGGGACCCATCAGCGACCCACGCCTCACCGTCGAAATAGCGGGTCACGATGTGCTCACTGATCCGGGTGACCATCGCCTGCATGGTCAGCGTCGGGTTGGGGCCGCCCACCGAGTTGGGCAGCGCGGAGTTGTCAGCGACGAAGAGCCGCTTCACCGCCCGGGTCTCACCACTGTGATCGACCACCGAGTTGTCCTCGGACTCGCCCATCCGCATCGTCGAGTGCACGTGCAGCGGCAGCGCCGGCCAGTCCATCCGGTAGACCTTCTTCGCGCCGGCGCCCTTCAGCAGGCGAGCGGCCTCGCGGGCGAGGAACTCACGGTTGCGGCGGCTGCGGGAGGTCCGGTGCCGGTTGTCGAACCGGACCTTCGGGATCGGGCCGTTCTCGTCGGCGGGCAGGGCCGAGAGGGTGACCCGGTTGACCGGGGAGACGTCGTCGTCGACGATGCTGACGACGTTGAGGATGTTGTCGAGGCCGTGTGAGAGCACGTCCTTCAGCTCCGGCCCGACCAGCCGGCCGGTCGTGCCGTCCCAGGGACCCGTCATTCCGCGTCCGTTGGCGTACTGGTTCCGGATCCCGCTGTCGGAGAAGGTCATCGTGAACGCCTCGATGCCCGGCATCAGACCGACGTTCATGTTCATCCCGTAGCCCGGATAGTCCGTACGCGCCGCGGACGCCGGACCCTTCGAGCTGCCGACGTTCTCGTCGAAGAGGCCGAAAGTCCAGTCCAGGTAGTGGTCGGTGAACCCGCGCCCGACCCAGTCGTTGGGGTTGGGCAGGTCGCTGTTGAACCACAGCCGCGGGTTCTCCACCGCTCCGCCGGACATCACGACGACCTTCGCGTCCTCGGTGTGCACCATGCCGGTCGGGTTGTCCAGCCAGGTCACGCCGGTCGCGGTCAGCTCACCCTTGACCTGTTCGGTACGGATCTTGGTGACCGTCGCGTCCGTGACCAGCCCGACGGCCTTGCCGCCGGACGCCCAGGACTCGGCGGTGAGCGCCATCGGCATGTAGCTGTTGTCCGTCGAGCGCTTCGCGACCAGGTTGCGCGGCGCCTTGTCGGGCGACGCGCACCCCTGGAAGCAGTGTCCGCAGAAGGTGCAGCCGGTCGCCTGCGGAAACTTCAGCAGGTTGGCGTCGTTCGTCCTGCCGGCGGTGCCGCCCGGCTGGAGGATCGCGTTCTCCTGAGGCCGGTAGGAGGCCTCGAGCGTCGTCTTCGTCTTCTGAACCGGAAGGCCGAGGGTCTCGCAGCCCTGTAGGTAGACCGACTCCTTGGTGCCGACGGCCGCCGTCTGCACGGGCAGGGTGGTCTCCACCCACTCGAAGTAGGGCA
The DNA here is from genome assembly GCF_050699375.1 of Nocardioides sp. Classification (GTDB taxonomy): domain Bacteria; phylum Actinomycetota; class Actinomycetes; order Propionibacteriales; family Nocardioidaceae; genus Nocardioides. The sequence continues at coordinate 12,398 of NZ_JBOHDN010000164.1, forward strand.
CCAGGTCGTCGTAGGAGAACGGGAAACGGTGGTCGACGTCGTACAGGGCGGCGTCGGGGCCGCCATATCCGGCGAAGACCCCGGGGTAGGCCCGAGGGCTGTTGCCGAAGTAGTGCTGCGTCGTGCCGCCGACGCCGGAGACCTGCCACAGGAAGGAGTTCTGCGGCAGCTCGCGGTAGGCAGCGGGCCGGTCGCGGTCCTCGGGTCCGACCCGGAGGTAGCCGGTCAGCGGGTTGTTGGCGTCGTTCTCGAGCCGGCTCCACTGCTCGCGCGGCTTGGCGTGCCGTGGCCCGCCCTCGATCACGAGTACGTCGAGCCCCTGGGCGGCGAGCTCCTTGGCGGCGACCGCGCCTCCGCCGCCGGCACCGATGATGATCACGTCGCGCATCAGCGGGCGCTCACTTTCTGTCGTCCCTGGTAGTAGCCCTTGAACTCGTTCCAGCCGTCCATGCTCCCCGGGTCGTACTTCGCCAGGTCCCACCCGAGGGGCGGCTTGGAGACCGTCAGGTTGGCGGCGTCGAACGTCGACCACTCGGAGTAGGCGCCGAACGCCGAGAACTCCAGCAGGGCACCGGCGATGAACTGCAGGATGCCCGACACCGTGCCCTTCAGCGGCTCGGGCAGCTCGCGGTCGATCGAGCCGACGAGCTGCGGATCGGCCTGTTCCAAGAGCTCGAAGACCTCAGCCTTCTTCGCGAAGGACAGCCGGGAGAACGGAGAGAGGTGTGGCCCGGCCGCCGACCCGGGATCGACCCGTACGGCCTGGGCGTTGAGCAGGAGAGCGATCACCGCGGACAGCGGGAGCGCTGCGTCGTTGCGGAGCAGCAGCTTGACCACGTCGTCGAGATCGGCGAGCAACGTGTTGGTCAGCACCGGGATCTCGGGCGGCACCACGATCGGTACGTCGGCGAGCCCGTTGGCGAGCGCCCGGCCGACGGCGGTGGCGACCTGGTCAGACATCGGTACGTAGTTGTCGAGAGACTCGATCAGGAAGTCCGGAGTCCTCGCCTCCATCGCGCCCGGCTCCTCGTGCGGCGTTCCCTGGGTCCTGGAGTAGGCGTCGGGACCGGGCACCACGAAGACCGCGAGGCCGTTGAGCGTGTCCCGGGCGATGGCTGCCAACAGCTTGGCGACCTGATCGACCAGTGGATCGGCCGGCGACCCGCTGGTGACGGCCCTCGCGACGCCGGGCACCGCGGTGCCGGCCGCGGCCAGGGCCCCCAGCACCCCGACACGGGTCAGGAAGAAGCGACGATCGATGTGTGGTGTCTCCATGACACATACCTCCGAGCTCGATACGCGTCTCACGCTGCCACCGGAGCCGGGCCAGAGGCATCAGTGACACGCACAGAGTTGGAGGTGCGAAACTGTGCTGGGGCACAGTTAGGCTCGCCTGATTCAGGACGCGAGCAGAGCCAGTCGCAGCAGCATCTGGTCGTCGCCGTCGTCGAGGCGACGGCCGGTCAGATCCTCGATCTGTTTGAGGCGGTAGACCACGGTGTTTCGGTGGCAGTGCAGCTGGGCCGCGGTCTCCGAGGTCGACCGGTTGTTGGCGAACCAACGCTCCAGGGTCTCCAGGAGCGACTCCTGCTTGTCGAGCGGGACCGTGAGCAGGTCACCCAGGGCGCGGGACCGGATCCGGTCCGCGATCGGACGGTTCGCGGCGACCAGCACCTGGGGAAGTCTCTCGGCCAGAGCGGCGACGCCTGGCTTGTCGGCCGGCAGGCTGGCCAGGACGAGCTCGGCCATCCGGAACTCGGTGAGTACGTCCGCAAGACCCACCGTCTCCTGGGAGACGCCGGCCCAGCCGTCGACGATCGATGAGAGACGAGCCACCAGCTGCGCGATGGTCGCCTGTCCCAGATCGACGAGTCCGATCTCGCGGTCCGCACGCAGGCGCCACTCGGACCGATATCCCGCGGCCGCCAGGGCAGCCCCTGGCGAAGGGGGAGGTCCAGCGGCCGAGGCGCGGTGCCGGATCACGACGACCGCGATCCGTACGTCGGAGGTCAGCTCCAGGATTCGCATCGCCTCCGCGGCGAAGCCCGGGTCTGCCGCGCGCCCCTCCAGCAGGCCGTCGAGGATCGCCTGCCTGCGCTCGATGTCACGTCGCTTGGCCTCGAGCTCTCGTGTCCTGTATTCGTCGGCGACAGCCGTCGACATCAGGTCGATCAGCTGCATGACCTGGACCGCACTGTCCAGGAGTTCGTCCAGCAGCTCCGGGGCGCGGGAGCGGGCCTCGTCGAGAAGCGCGGCCCAGAGCACCTCGGTGCCGAGGCGATAGGCGTGCAACAGCGACTCGAGCGGGAATCCGGCGTCCGCCCGGCGTCGCGCGGTGGTCTGGGCGGCGTCGAAGACGTCCACTCCCGGCGGTATCCGGTCGGCCAGTGACTGGAGGGAGCGCAGCATGTTGTCACGACAAGACCTCAGCAGCTCCTCCGCCGCGATCAGCTCCGTGGTCGCGTATCGCTCGTCCTTGGTGCGCAGCGTGTCTCGCAGCACCGTGCCCAGCTCCTCGGCCCGCGGCAGCAGGCGCTCCGCCAACGCGCGGGTGATCGCCGAAGGCTGGGGGACGGGCGACGATGATGAGTCTGCGGAGCGCTGGCGGGGCATGTGCTGGACGCTATCAACGCGGCACCCGGACGACCCGCGCTCGCTTGTGCGATGCGCACAGGGCCGTATGGCCGGGATCACAGCACCTCGGCAACCGTCGCCGACCTGGTCGGCCCACTTCCAGTGCGTGCCCTCGCAGGCGTTCTCGCGCGTGGTGTCGCGGGCCATCCAGCCCTGCTGCACGCGGCTCGGCCGGCGACGGAGTGGCTGAGGCCGGGACCTCCGACGGGACCGGCGTGGAAGGCTCGACATCGTCAGCCACCCGATGTCGCTGCGCGCACTTTCTCTGGGTCGAGCACCAGGTCGATGCTTACGATCTGGTCCTCGAGCACGGTGATGCCAGCGACCGCGATCGGTCCCGATCGGCTCTCCGCCACTATCCCGATCGCACCGTTGACCAACACCAGCCGGCACAGCGACGCGAAGCGCGGACCCTGTACGGCCGCCTGCCGGGCCACCTCCGCCGAGCCCTCGAGCAGTGCGGATGCGACGCCGCCGACGCCGCCGACGCTGCCGGCATCGATGCGGAAGACCGCCTCGGGATGCAGCAGGTCTACGAGGGCATCGAAGTCGCCGTCGCGGGCCGCGGCGAGGAACGCGGCTGCGACCTGACGCTGCTTGCCGAGATCGGGATCCGGCTGAGTATGTGCTTCGCGGACCTTGCGTCGGGCTCGGCTCGCCAGCTGCCGTGCGGCCACCGGAGTCCGGGCGAGCACCTGGGCGATCTCGTCGAACGGCACCCCGAACATGTCGTGTAGCACGAACGCCAGGCGTTCCGGCGGGCTGAGGGTGCCGAGTACGACGAGCAGCGCGAGACCTACAGAGTCGGCCAGGACGGCCTGGTCCTCAGGGCCCGCGGGTGCCGAGGATGAGGTGTCATAGTCGGTGACGATCGGCTCGGGCATCCGGACCCCGGCATACTCCTCTCGCCGGGCGTTCCGTGAACGGAGCATGTCGATGCAGATCCGTCCGACCACGGTCGTCAGCCAGCCCCGAAGATTCACGATCGCATCGGACTCGGAGCGTCCGAGCCGCAGCCATGCCTCCTGGATCGCATCGTCTGCTTCGGTCCCCGAGCCGAGCATCCGATAGGCCACCGACCGCAGGTGGGCCCGGTGCCGCTCGAACTCGTTCGCCTGCCAAGTCGCCGCGTCCATGTCTCACTCCTCGGTGGTCACCGTCGTCACCACATTGACGGATCGGGCCTGAATGTTGTGACCAGGTCGGTCCGGCGATCTGACCTGTCACATCGGACGCGTGCGATCCGACTTACTCACCAGAGTGCATGGACGGACCGTGCGCCACATCTGAATCACAGGAGCATCACCATGTTCGACACGATCGTCTGGATTGCGCAGGGGTTTCTCGCCCTCTTCTTCCTCTTCGCCGGCCTGCCGAAGACCATCGGCAAGGGAATCGACCGCTGGGTCGGCTTCGACCAGATCCCCCGGCGGATGACCCTCCTGATCGGGGTCTGCGAGGTCTGCGCCGCCATCGCCCTGATCGTGCCGCTGCTCGTCAACGTCCTCGAGTGGACCGTCCCGCTGGCGGCGCTCGGCATCGCAGCGATCTCGCTGATGGCGAGCGGCTTCCATCTGCGCATGGCGAGGGGCTTCCACCTGCGCGACCGCGAGTGGCTCTGCAGTCTCGAAACGGCGCTCTGGGCATCCCTTGCCGGGTCGATCGCCATCGCGCGGTGGCCCGAGATGTCCACGGCCCCGTCGGTCTCTCGGGATGTCCTGGTCCCAGCTGTCATCGTGCTCGTGCCCGCGATCATCATCAACCTGATCATCGTGACCCGCGCGACTCCTCCGACGGGACCGCCAGCACAGCACACCACCGCGCCGACTGCCGTGTGAACAACGGTGCCGTCGGAGGATCACATGAACCGCAGCACCGCCAACCGGGTGCCACGGGCGCCGACATCGTGCTCACCGCTGGAACGCTCCACGGGCGGCGAGGCGGGTGCCATGACGGCGCGAAGCGCCCAGGAACTTCGGGGACGCGCCACTAGCCCGCGTTCCGGTAGGCGGCCAGCGCCTGGTCGTACGCCTCCCACGCCCGCCAGGACTTCAGCGCCCGCTCTCCTTGCGGCTTGAGGCCGTCGATCTTGTGGTAGGACTCGCCGTCGGCGTACTTCGACTCTCGGCCTGCCACCAGCGAGAGCAGCATCGGGATCACGCTCTGGTCGGTCACGCTGATCGTGCCGACCTGGAAGGTCTGTCGCACCCACTCGGCCAGGCTCTCGGTGCCGTAGACGAGGACGACGGGCATCTGTGGCACCCGGTCGATGGCGTCGAGGATCGGGCCGAGCGCGTCGGGAACCCACTTCTCCTCCGCCGGCGCGGAGGGAGCCTTCGGGATGCTGGAGGTCGTGAACGCCCGTAGTGAACCGGTGACCGAACGGTGGCGTCCGGTGGTGGCCGGGATCTGCCCGGTCGGGATCTGTCCGGTCGAGATCTGTCCGGTCGAGATCTGTCCGGTCGGGGTCGATCCCGTCGAGGCGATGCTCCCGGTGGCCGGTCCGACCGGGCGGCCCGCGGGCAGCGGCGGTGGAGCGACCGAGTCAGTGACGGTGCCGGTCGGGACCGGGGGCGGTTTGGCGGTGAGATCCTGCGCGCGCTTGCTGTGTGTCGTGACCGTGCCGTCGGCAGCGAACCCGAACAGCGCGACCGAGAGCCGGTCGGCCCACCCGACCGCCTCCGGAGCGAAGCCGGCGCTGCTGAAGAGGGCCACCGTGTCGGCTTCGTACGCGACGGCTGCGCCGCGGAGTGCGCACACGCATCGTGCGTCCGCGGGGTTGGTCGTCAGCAGCACCTGGGCGACCACCCTGCTTCCGGGCGGGCCACCGATCACGTCGATGTCGGCGGCGTCGGTGCTCCCCGACGGGGCGGCGTCGGTCCAGCCGAGCGTGCGCAGGTGCTCGGCGGCGTACGCCTCGGCCTCTTCGCCCGTGCGTGGTTGCCTCGGTGTCAACGTACGTCCTTCCTCGATCCTCCACTCGGGCCTCCCTGCCCGATCGAGATTGGGGAGGATGATAGGCCCGATGCGTACGTCCCGTCCGCGGGGGTGGCGAATCGGGTCGCGATGTTCGCTGATGGCGGATCCAGCCACGGATGTCGGCGCTCGCCGTTACCGTGATGTGTATGAGGCGCCCTCACGAGAACGTCGCGACGGTCCTGGTCGACCCGCGCGTCCTGGGCGACATCGAGATCCAGCTGATGTCCCTCGACATGCCGCTGTGGCGGGTCTGCGCGGCGCCGATCGCCAAGGACGGGCAACGGCTCGCATTTCAGATCCGGCACAAGCTGCTGATGTCCAAGCGGGGGGAGTGGGACTGCGCGAAGGAGTGGGTCCCGGTCTGGATCGGGTTCGGATCGACCTGGGCCTTCCCTGGCGAGACCGTGCCGTGGCCGGCGCACAAGGCGCTGTGGACGTTGCTGGAGGGCTACGCCGACCAGGTCCGCTACAACAAGCGGCTCGGTGGCATTCCTAGGATCCCGAGGCTGCGGGAAGCCTGTTAGGTGCCTCCTCCGGGCGCCGCTCGATCTGCTTCCAGGTCGGGTCGATCGCGGGGAACATCGTGACCGCGAAGTAGGCGATCCCGCAGGCCACGAGGGCCGTGGTGAGGCCGAACGCGGAGACCAGGCCGCCGCCGAGAAGTCCGCCGAGCGGCATCAGGCCCCAGGCGAAGGCCGAGATCAGCGACATCACCCGGCCCAGGACGTGCGCGGGGATCCGTTCGAACTGGATCGCCCCGAGGATCGGGTTGAGGAACCCGCTGGCGCAACCGCCGATCGCGAACACCACGAACACGACCCACAGCGGTGCGCCGAAGGCGATCGCCAGGAACCTCGGGATCCCGGTGACGAGGAAGCAGATCAGGTACGTCGGGTAGCGGCGCATCCGGTCACCGATCGCCGCCGCGACGGCTGATCCGGCCGCGGCGAACCCTGTGAAGGTGGCGAACAGGAGCCCGAGCGTCTCGGGGCCGGTGTGCTGCTGTGCCCACACGGGCATCAGCACGCTGCTCCACGCGAGGTCGATCAGGTTGGTCAGCGCGACCATGAACGCGATCCCCAGGAGCACCCGGTCACGGCGGAGGAAGTGCCAACCCTCGGCGAGCTGGGTGCGGTAGGAGGCGGAACCGGTTTGCCCGGTCTGCCCGGTCTCCGTGGCCTGCTCTGTCTGCCCGGCTCGGCCGGGTTGCTCGGGCTGTCGGAGGCGGGAGAGGCCAGCGGTCGTCGTGGCGAGCAGCAGCGCGCCGACGGCGAACGAGGCGGCGTCGATCACGATCGCGTTGGTCGCCCCGACCAGACCGATCAGCAGCCCGGCTGCTGCCGCGCCCAGCATCGAGGCGGTGCGCTCCACGAACGAGTGCAGACCCGTGGCCCGCTCCGTCGGTACGCCCGCCGCCTCGACCAGCTGCGGGATCATCGCCACCTTCGCCGAGTCGCTGGGGCCGCGAAGCGCTCCGGCGAGGGCGACGAGGGCGAGCAGGATCGGGAACTGCAGCAGGCCCGCGGCGTACAGAACGGGGATCAGGCCGACGACGAGGGCCGAGGCCAGGTCGCACGTGATCGCCACGCGCCGCGGCCCGATGCGGTCGATCAGCGGACCGCCGAAGATCTTGCTGAGCACCAGCGGCGCCAGCTCGAAGAGTGCGATCAGACCGGTCTTGGTGGGGCTGCCGGTCGTCTCGAGGACGAACCACGGGATGGCCAGCATCGAGACCCGGGTGCCGACCAGGGAGACGGTCTCGGCCGCGAGCCAGCCGTAGAGGGGGAGCCGCATCGCTCAGTCCGCCTCGGGATCTCTACCGAGATGACCCGGCTCGGGGAAGGCGTTGAGCTGGAAGGAGAACGGCTCGCCCTCGGGGTCGTCCTCGAGCTCGTTGAGCATGTCCATGATGTGATCTCGCACCTCGGTCGCCTTCGCCGGCGTGAGGCGTGGGATCCAGTCGCTGTACGTCGTCGTATCGCGCCACTCGTCGGGCAGCATGGCGCGCTCCTCGATCGAACGCTGCAGGCGCTCCGCGTAGTTGGTCACCACCACCTGGAGGTAGGCGTCGAACGTCTCGCGTGCCTCCTCGTTGTCGGGGAGGGTGTCGCTGTCGGTCCGGGTCATCTGGTGGGCTGCCTTCCACCAGCGCTCACGGCCGTTGCCGCGCTCCGGGTCGTCGACGATGAACCCGTGCTGGGCCAGGTGCCTGAGGTGGTAGGAGGTCGCGCCGCTGTTGATGCCGAGCCTGGCCGCCAACATCGTCGCCGTCGATGGGCCGTCGACGCGCAGGATGCCGAGCATGCGGGTGCGGGCGGGGTGGGTGAGCGCCTTCAGCTGGTCCAGGCTGGGGATGATCGTCGGCTCGTACATTCCTTTACTGTAAACCGCAAAGAGACATTTGCAAATGGTTATTTGCGGTCTGAGGAATCGAAGTAACCTGCTGAACAAACCTCGAATAGCGCAGTTAGGCTGTCCGGGTGACGACAGCCGCCGTGCCGCCCGAACCGACCCCCACCGTGGCGATCATCGGGGGAGGAGCGAGCGGCACGCTGACCGCCATCAACCTGCTTCGTCGGGGTGCGTCGGTGAAGGTGTTCGAGTCGCGGGGAGAGGCGGGCTACGGGGTGGCCTACTCGACCACCGACAGCCGTCATCTCCTCAACGTTCGGGCCAACAACATGTCGGGCTTCCCGGACGACCGCGACGACCTGCTCGACTGGGCTGCCGAGGCCGGCATCGAGCTCGGGCCGATCGACTTCCTGCCCCGGCGTGACTACTCGCGCTATCTCCGCGACCGGCTCGCTCAGGCCGCTGCGGCCGGCCCCGGGACGCTGAAGACGGTCGGCGAGACGGTCATCGACGTCGAGCCGGCCGGTGCCGGTTTCCGGGTGCTGACCAGCGACGATGATGAAGGGCATGCCACGGACGCGGTCGTCCTCGCCTACGGCAACCCGCCGCCCCAACCGCTGGCCGGACTGCCCGAGGCGACCTGGAACCTGCCGGACCCCTGGGATGTGGCCCGGATCAGCGCACTGCCGGACGACGCGACCGTGCTCGTCGTCGGCACCGGCCTGACCGCCGTGGACACGACGGTCACGCTCCTCGACGACTCCCCGGATCGCCGGGTGATCATGGTGAGCCGCCACGGCCTGGTTCCGAATCCCCACGTCGACGACCAGTTCACCTCCTGGGTGACCCCGATCCCCGACGGCCCCCTGACCGCCGACGGCATCGCCGGCCTCGTACGTGACCAGATCGAGCACGCTGCCGGTCTCGGCGTCGACTGGCGTGCCGTCATCGACGGCCTCCGCGGCCCGACCCAGTCGATCTGGCGTCGCCTGCCCGAGCCGGAGCGCCGGCGCTTCCGCGAGGTCTACGCCCGCGGGTGGGAGGTACGCCGCCACCGCATGGCACCGCGCATCGCCGCCCTCCTCGACACCTACCGCGCCGAGGGTCGCCTGGAGATCCTCGGTGGCGGCGTGCTCGGCTGCCAGGTGACGCCTGCCGAGGACGGTGGCGTGCACCCTCGCGTAGCTCTGGCCGACGGCGAGCGCCAGGTCACCGCGGTGATCAACTGCACCGGACCCTCACCCGACATCACCCGCACCGACAACCCGCTCCTGCTCGCGCTCCAGAAGCGCGGCCTGATCGCCCCCGACCCCCTCCGCCTCGGCATCGACGTCACCGAGGACGGTCACGTCATCGGAACGGACGGCAGTGTCGTGCCCAATCTTCTGACCGTCGGCCCACCCTGCAAAGGCGCCCTCTACGAGGCCACCGCCATCCCCGAGATCCGCGCCCAGGCCTCCGCCGTAGCCGCCCATCTCACCCCCGCCGAATAGTCACTTCTGCAGGCCGAGAGGTCACCTCTGCAGGCCGAGAAGTCACACCGGTGACTCCTCGGCCTGCAGAACTGACTATTCGGCCTGCAAAGGTGACTTCTCGGCCTGCGCGGGTGACTTCTCGGCAGGTCAGCCGAGGTTGAGCGCCTGGTCCGTACGCGCGAAGGTGTCGGCGGCGAGCTCGGGATCGGCGCTCATCTCGGCGCCGGTGGCCGGGATCATGGTCTTGAGCTGCGGCTGCCAGGAGTCCCAGCGGTCCGGGAAGCAGCGGCGCAGGACGTTGATCATGATCCCCGGGGCGGTCGAGGCGCCCGGCGAGGCACCCAGGAGACCGGCGATGGTGCCGTCCTCGGCGGTGATGACCTCGGTGCCGAACTGCAGTACGCCGTCGGGGCGGATGACCTGCACCCGCTGACCGGCGATGATCCGGTCCCAGTCCTTGCGGTCGGCGGCCGGGAAGAAGTCCAGGAGGTCGTCGAACTTCTTGCGCGGCGAGCGCAGCAGCTCCTTGACCAGGTAGACGGTGAGGTCCATGTTGGTCAGTCCGGCCCGCAGCATCGGCAGCAGGTTGTTGGGCCTGATCGAGAGGAACAGGTCGGTGAGCGACCCCGTCTTGAGGAAGCGCGGGCTCCACCCGGCGTACGGGCCGAACATCAGATGCGCGTCGCCGTCGACGTAACGGGTGTCGAGGTGAGGCACCGACATCGGCGGAGCACCGACGGCGGCCTTGCCGTATGCCTTGGCCTTGTGCTGGGTGACGAGCTCCGGCTTGGACGTACGCAGGAACTCACCGGAGATCGGGAAGCCACCGAAGCCGCGGATCTCGCGGATCGCGGCCTTCTGCAGCAGCGGCAGCGCATAGCCACCGGCGCCGACGAACACGAACCGCGAGCGCAGGTGGTACTTCCCGGACGCGTTGTGACCGTAGACATGCCAGAAGCCGTCCATGGTCTGGTGCAGGTCGGTGACGTCGGAGGAGGTCTCCAGATCGGCGCCCTTGTCCACCAGAGTGCGGGTCAGGATCGAGGTGAGCGAGCCGAAGTCCACGTCGGTGCCGGCGTTGGTCCAGGTGGCCGCGACCGGCTCGTCGGCGAGCGACTTGGCCGAACGGCCCTCGAGCAGCAGCGGGGCCCAGCCCTTGATGACCTCGGTGTCCTCGCTGAACTCCATCCCCTGGAACAGCGGGTGGACACTGAGCGCCTCGTAGCGCTTACGCAGGTAGTCGACGTTCTTCTCGCCCCACACGAAGGACATGTGCGGCACCGTGTGGATGAACTTGTCGGGGTCCGGGATGCGGCCGTTCTCGACCAGGAAGGACCACAACTGGCGGGAGAGCTGGAACTGCTCGTTGACGCCGACAGCCTTGGAGATGTCGACCGAACCGTCGGCCGTCTGCGGGCTGTAGTTGAGCTCGCACAGCGCGGAGTGGCCGGTGCCGGCGTTGTTCCATGGGCCTGAGGACTCCACGGCGAGCGAGTCGAGCCGCTCGATCATCTTGATGGACCAGCTGGGCTCGAGCTCCTGGAGGAGCACGCCCAGGGTGGCGCTCATGATGCCGCCGCCGATGAGCACTACGTCAAGAGGTTCGTCCACAGGTCTTTTGTCTCGCTTTTGGGTCCGCAATGGTTAATCGGGGTCCTTAGAACGGTCAAACTTGTGGGGCAATTCACTGCTTTCGCCCCGAGCTCCGCCAAGGATTCCGTCCCTCCAGTGTGGCGCACCGCGAAGACCGACGACAGGGCAGGGGCTGCGCTGGCGTACGTTTCCATCTGTGCCACGCCTCTCTGACTCCCACCGTGCCTGGATCATCGATGCCGTACGCCGTGTGGAGGCCGACGCGCAGCGCTCGGCCGACACCCACCTCCATGTCGTCCCCCTTCCGGCCAGCGCCGGGATCGATCTGTACCTCAAGGACGAGTCAAGTCATCCCACCGGCTCGCTGAAGCACCGCCTGGCCCGGTCGCTGTTCCTCTACGCGGTCTGCAACGGCTGGCTGCACGAGGGCTCGACGGTCGTGGAGGCCTCGTCGGGGTCCACGGCGGTCTCCGAGGCCTACTTCGCCGGGCTCCTCGGGCTGCCGTTCGTCGCGGTGATGCCGCGCTCGACGTCGCAGGAGAAGGTCGCGCTGATCGAGTGGTACGGCGGCACCTGCCACTTCGTCGACAAGGCTCCGGACATGTACGCCGAGGCCGAGCGCCTCGCCCGTGAGTGCGGCGGCCACTACATGGACCAGTTCACCTACGCCGAGCGGGCCACCGACTGGCGGGGCAACAACAACATCGCCGAGTCGATCTTCGACCAGATGTCGGCCGAGCAGCACCCGGTGCCGACCTGGATCGTCGTCTCGGCCGGCACCGGGGGCACCTCGGCGACGATCGGTCGCTACCTCCACTACCGCCGCCACCCCACCAAGCTGCTGGTCGCAGACCCGGAGAACTCCGCGTTCTACGGAGGCTGGGAGACCGACACCTCCGACTACGCCACCGGGATGCCGTCCCGCATCGAAGGCATCGGCCGGCCGCGGGTCGAGCCGTCGTTCGTCGGCGGGGTCGTCGACGACATGGTCCAGGTCCCCGATGCCGCCTCGATCGCGACGATGCGCTGGCTCACGGCGCGGATGGGCCGCTCGGTCGGCCCCTCCACGGGCACCAACGTGTGGGCCTCGCTGGGCGTCGTACGCGAGATGTCGGAGGCCGGAGACCGGGGCAGCGTCGTCTCGCTGCTGTGCGACTCCGGCGAGCGCTACGCCTCGTCCTACTACGACGACGCGTGGGTGAGCGAGAAGGGCATCGACCTGGCTCCGTACGCCTCGGCTCTCGCCGACTACGACCGCACCGGTGTCCTCGTCGACCCCTCCTGACGGGCCCAGGTCCGCAGCCCCAGGGTGATCAGCGCCCACACGCCGGCGACGATGACGATCTCGCTGAGGATGTAGAGCGGCCACGGACCGAGCAGGTCGAGCATCGAGCTCGACTCCGGCTTGTAACGGAGGTAGCCGTAGTTGGCGTCGAGGGCGAGATTGAGGACGTACGCAGCCACGGCCCAGGCCGCCGTGGTCGCGACCGCCCAGCCGTAGTCGCGCCAGCGCGGGAGCAGCTTGAGGCCGAAGACCAGGTAGACCGCGGCGAGCACGATCATCAGGTGCAGGCCCCAGTAGGTGAGGTAGCTGACCTCGGGGAAGTCCTTCACATCCGGCGTGAAGACTCCCTGCGTGGTCAGCGTGAGGCCCCAGAAGCAGGCCAGCGCGGTCGGGTAGGGACGGTGGGTCCACAGCGCGACCGCCGCCGCGACCCAGGCCAGATCGCACAGATGGATCGGCAGATCGATGAAGAGGTCGAAGTCGGTGACCCACTCGTGGGCCTGCAGCGGGATGGTCGTCAGCGGGATCGCTAGGGCGAAACCTCGAGAGAACCTGCTGGGCCCCTCGTACGTCCGCTGGCGCCTGCCCACCCAGATGACGGCCACGATCCCCAAGGTGAGCAGGGACAACGGCACCAGATGGGTCAGCCCGTAAGCCTGCATGCGGGAAGTCTGACCCAACGACGCGGCGGGTCGGCCGGCAAACTCGGAAAAATTCTTACGAACCCGCGTCATGGGGTCGCGGGTGGCCCGTTCCATCGGCGTGAAGGTCGTCCACTGGTGGGGGGTGGACGACCTTCCGACACCGGGGATTCACCGGCTCGGTGGCGGTCCCTCTGAATGCGCACCGCGGGGGTGGCGCGCAATCAGAGGGACGCCTCGGTTCTGGGGGCCGTTACGCCTTCACGCCCGTCACGGCGGTCGCGTAGAGCTCCTCGTCGTGCCGGATGTCCGCGGTGAGCCCCTGCTCCCGCATGAGGCTCGCGGTGACGGGCGCCTGCTCCTGGCCTGCCTCGATGATCAGCGTTCCTCCGGGCGCGAGGTGCTTCGGTGCCTGGGAGATCACGCGACGCTGGATGTCGAGCCCGTCGGCCCCGCCGTCCAGCGCCACGTGGTGCTCGTGGTCGCGTGCCTCCGGCGGCATGTCCGCGATCCGGCTCGTCGGGACGTACGGTGCGTTGGCCACGATCACGTCGAGGACGAGATCGTCGGGGAGCGGGTCGAAGAGGTCGCCGAGGCGCACCTGCGCCTGCGAGGAGAGGTTCCGTCGAGCGCACTCCACCGCGGCAGGGTCGATGTCCGTCGCCCAGACCTCGGCTCCTGGCACCTGTGCCGCGACGGCCGCGCCGAGGGCACCGGTTCCGCAGCAGAGGTCGAGAACCTTAGGGGCGTCGGTCTCCCGGAGAGTGGCCGCGACGATCTCGACCACCAAGGCCGAGCGCTGCCGGGGCACGAACACCCCCGGTGCGACCCGGATCCGGAGCCCGCAGAACTCGGCCCATCCCAGGATCAGCTCCAGCGGCTCGCCGGCCACGCGGCGTACGACCATGGCCTCTCGCTCCTCGGGCGAGACGGCCTCGGCCCGGAGCAGGGCCGCCTCCTCCTCGGCGAAGACACAGCCGGCGGCGCGCAGGCGCGCGATGAGCCCCGGATCGGGGGCTGGGTCACCGGAGGGGGAGCTCATTGGAGAAGATTGTCACGTGGATGCCCTGACTCCGATCGGTTTCATCGTCGCCGGCTACGCCGCGTTCGTGACGATCGCGGCCGCTGTCGGGGTCATGCTCAAGGCGCCCCGGCCACGGTGGCTGGACCAGATGGCGTGGATCTTGGAGATCCTGGCGGTCGTGCTCGCTCTGGGCGCGCTGGCGGGGTGGTCGGCGGGCCGCAAGCCGGAGTCGCTCCCGACATTCATGGGCTATCTCGGCGCGCTGGTGTGTCTGGTGCCGCTGGCGCTGCAGACGATGCGTGAGGACCGCTCGACCTGGTCCTCGGGCGTGATCGCGGCGGTGGCCCTGGCGACGGGCGTCGTGGCCGTACGCGTCATGATGGTGCGGTGAGCACCCCGCCGGCCAAGACCCGTTCCGGTCCACACCTGGTGCTGCTGACCGTCTACGCGATCTTCGTGCTCGCGGCGGGATCCCGATCGCTGGTGCAGGTCTTCACCCGGTTCGACGAGGCACCGATCGCCTACTCGCTCTCCGTGGTCGCCGCGGCGACGTACGTCGCGGGCTGGTTCGCGATCCGGCGGGCAGCCGCTGGGGCGACGGGGTTCGCCAAGATCATGCTGTGGCTCGAGCTGGCCGGGGTCGTGGTCGTCGGTGTCCTCTCCTTGGCGGTGCCGTCTTGGTTCCCGGATGACTCGGTATGGTCGAAGTTCGGGAGCGGATACGGTTTCGTTCCTGCCCTGTTGCCGATCCTGGGCCTGCTCTGGCTCTGGAAGCGCCCGACCTTCGGGTCGACCGAAGGAGACCGATGAGCCAGTCGACAGCAACCGCCATCTCGCCCGATTCGGGGGAGCACTGGTCGGCTCCGGGCGCCTGGACCGTCGCTGAAGGCATTCACCGGATCCCGCTGCCGCTGCCGATGGACGGGCTCAAGGCGGTCAACATCTACGTCCTCGAAGGCGCCGACGGGCTCTCGCTGGTCGACGGCGGCTGGGCGATCACCGAGGCGCGCGAGGCTCTCTCGGCCGGGCTGAAGAAGATCGGCTTCGAGTTCGGCGACATCCGGCGGTTCCTCGTCACCCATGTGCATCGCGACCACTACACGCTCGCCTCGGTGCTGGGCGAGGAGTACGGCGCGGAGGTGCTCCTCGGTGCCGGGGACCGGCCCACCCTCGAGCTCACCAACGGCGATCTCGACGGTTGGGTCTCCACGGATCGTCTGCTCGCCCACGCCGGTGCCCACGAGCTGGCCGCGGAGTGGGCCGCGAACCCGCCTCCCGCGCCGGACCTGTCGCACTGGCGGATGCCCGACGAGTGGCTCTCGGGTGACGTGCGGCTCTCCGTCGCCGGCCGCGACCTGGATGCCGTGCACACCCCTGGCCACACCCAGGGCCACTATGTGTACGCCGACCCGGCCGCCTCGATCCTCTTTGCCGGCGACCACGTACTGCCCACGATCACGCCTTCGATCGGCTTCGAGCCGGTGCCGGTCATCAACCCGCTGGGCGACTTCATGGCGTCGCTGACGAAGGTCCGTTCGATGCCCGACCTGCGGCTTCTGCCGGCTCACGGGCCGGTGGCCGCCTCGTCGCACGATCGGGTCGACGAGCTCCTGGCCCACCACGAGGACCGGCTCGCCCAGTGCCTGGCGTCGCTGCGGTCCGGCCGCCGTTCGGCGCTCGAGGTCGCCGGCGACCTCGGCTGGACCCGCCACGAACGCGCTCTCGCCTCCCTCGACTTCTTCAACGCCGGCCTCGCCGTGATGGAGACCAAGGCTCACCTCGAGCTCCTGGCCGCGCGCGGTCAGGCGACGCGTGAGGAGACCGAGTCGAGCGTCCTGTTCGCCCCGGTCGCGCCCGCCTGATCGATCAGCGGGTCAGCCGCATCGGGGTGTGCGGGATGCCGTCCTCGAGGAAGTCCTCGCCGTCCTTGACGAACCCGAACTTGGCATACCAGCCCGCCAGCGGCGACTGGGCGTCGAGGACGATGTCGCGATCGGTGACGGCCTCGACGGCGGCGGTCATGATCTTGTCGGCGAGCCCCTTCCCGCGGTGGGAGGAGGCGAGCGCGACCCGGCCGATCCGCCACACGTCGCCGTCGTCGAGGATCCGCGCGGTCCCGGCGACCCGGTCGCCCTCGCTCAGCACCACGTGGAGCGTGCCGGGCTCGAGGTCACGGCCGTCCAGGTCCGGATACGGGCAGTCCTGCTCGACGACGAAGATCTCCTGACGCAGCTGCCACAGGGCGTATGCGGTCTTGGGGTCGAGCTCGTCGAAGGACGAGATGTTCACGCTGGTCACGGAGGGAGTCTGACACGGAGGTGGTCCGGACAGGGTCGCTCGCCGGCGGTGGGCACAGGCGGCGATGTCGACGGACCGGTGCACCTGTAGTGTTGCTGGGTACAGACAGGGGAGGCTGAGAGGCCTGAGAGTGCGGACGACGTGAGCCGCAGACCCTCCGAACCTGCTCCGGTTGACACCGGCGAAGGGAGTCAGAAGTGCGCATGCGTACGCCTGCCATCACTGCCACCGCGCTGTCCGCGCTCGTGCTGTCGGCCTGTGGGAGCACTCCCGCGGAGCCGGACGCCGAGCCGTCGGGCAAATCTGACGACAAGTCCGTCGTGCTGCTGACCCACGACAGCTTCACGCTGCCCAAGGAGGTGCTGGCCGAGTTCAAGAAGAAGACCGGCTACACCGCCGAGATCCGGCACGCGGGTGACGGTGGCGAGCTGACCACCAAGATCGCCATGGACACCGGCAACCCCGACGGCGACGCGGTCTTCGGCGTCGACAACACCTTCGCCAGCCGGGCCATCGACGAGGGCGCACTGGAGGCCTACACGCCCTCGAAGGTGCCCGCGGGCGTCTCCGAGTTCGATCTGCCGGGCGACGAGGAGCACTTCCTCACCCCGGTCGACAACGGCAGCGTGTGCGTCAACATCGACACCGAGTGGTTCGCGGAGAAGAAGCTGGCGCCGCCCGAGTCGCTCGACGACCTGGCCGAGCCTGCGTACAAGGACCTTCTCGTGGCTCCGGGCGCGGCGACGTCGACGCCGGGGATGGCGTTCCTGCTGGCGACGATCGCGGAGTACGGCGAGGACGGCTGGGAGTCCTACTGGGGCAAGCTGATGGACAACGGCGCCAAGATCGTCGACGGCTGGGACCAGGCCTACTACTCCGACTTCACCCAGGGCGGCGGCAAGGGCGCGCGCCCGATCGTCGTCTCGTACGACTCCTCCCCGGCCTTCACGGTCAAGGACGGCAAGTCCACGACGAAGGCCCTGCTCGACACCTGCTTCCGGCAGGTCGAGTACGCCGGGGTCCTCAAGGGCGCCGACCACCCCGAAGGCGCCAAGGCGCTGATCGACTTCATGCTCTCCGACAGCGTGCAGGGGGCGCTGCCGGAGAGCATGTACGTCTTCCCCGTCTCCTCGAGCGTCAAGCTGCCGGCCGACTGGGCGAAGCACGCCGAGCAGCCGGCCGAGCCGCTCTCCGTCGACCCGGAGGAGATCGAGGACAACCGGGAGGCCTGGCTGGCGACGTGGAGTGACACGATCGCGCAGTGAGCCTCACCCGTCGCGCCGTGGTCCGGCGGATCGGGACCCTGGTCGCACTCGCCGCCCTCCCGGTGGCCGTGCTGGCGGTCTTCTTCGTACTGCCGGTCACCGGGATGGTGCAGCGCGGCTTCGTTGTTGACGAGGCCTTCGATCCTGCTGTCGTACTCCGCGTGCTCGAGCGCTCCGAGATCCAGCGGGCGCTCTGGTTCACGCTGTGGTCCTCGGGGCTGGCGACAGTCTTGAGCGTCGCGCTCGGGCTGCCGGCGGCGTTCGCCCTCCACCGGCTGAGCTTTCCGCTGCAGCGGGTCATCCGGGCGGGGCTGCTGGTGCCGTTCGTGCTCCCAACCGTCGTCGTCGGGGTCGCCTTCCGTGAGCTCATCGGCGAGGCGGGTCTGTTGGCCTTCCTCGGGCTCGACGCGACGCCGACCGCGATCATCCTCGGGCTGGTCTTCTTCAACGCCTCGGTGGTGATCAGGGCGGTCGGGGCGGCCTGGGAGTCGCTCGACCCGCGGCCGGGTGAGGCCGCTGCCGCTCTGGGGGCTTCCCCGTCGCGGGTGTTCGTGACGATCACGCTGCCCGCGCTGCGCCCTTCGATAGTGTCGGCCGCCTCGGTGGTCTTCCTGTTCTGTGCCACCGCGTTCGGGATCGTGCTCACCCTCGGCGGGGTGCGCTACAACAGCATCGAGACCGAGATCTACAAGCTGACCTTCACGCTGTTCGACCTGCCCGGGGCCGCGGTGCTGTCGGTGCTCCAGCTGGTGGTGGTCGTCGGGCTGCTGGTCGTGGCCGGCCGACTTCGGGCGGTGCCCGATCCGGCGCAGTCTCGGGTCGTCGTACGCCGCCGCCGGCCGTCGCCGCGCGACATCCCGGTCCTGTTGTCGACGGCGGTGCTGGTCCTGTTGGTCGCCGGGCCGCTGCTGGCGCTGCTGCTCGGGTCGCTGCGGGTGGAGGACAGCTGGAGCCTGGCGAACTACGTCGCGCTGCAGACGCCCGGGTTCGACCCGCCGCTGCCGGTGCCGGTCACCACGGCGCTCTTCACGTCCCTGGCGGTCGCGGTGCAGGCCTCCTCGATCGCGCTGGTGCTCGGCCTGCTGGTCGCCTTCGCGGTGACCCGGCGCTCTCGTTCGGCGGCGGAGCGGCGGGTGCGCGCGGTGCTGGACGGACTCTTCATGGTGCCCCTCGGTGTCAGTGCCGTCACGCTGGGGCTCGGGCTGTATCTGACTCTCGGGTCGCCCCCGCTGGATCTGCGAGACGAGCCCTGGCTGGTACCCCTGGCCCAGGCGCTGGTCGCGCTGCCCCTGGTGGTCCGGACGCTGGTTCCCGTGCTGGGTTCCGTCGACGACCGGCAGCGGCAGGCCGCCGCCGGCCTCGGGGCCGGGCCGCTGCGTACGATCATGACTGTCGACGTACCCGCCATCTGGAAGCCGCTGCTCGCCTCCTCGGGCTTCGCCTTCGCAGCCTCCCTGGGAGAGTTCGGCGCCACCTCCTTCCTCGTGCGGGAGGAGCGCCCGACCCTCCCGGTCGTCATCCTCCGCCTCCTCTCCCGCCCCGGCTCGGACAACTACGGCATGGCCCTCGCCGCCGCCTGCGTCCTCGCCCTCGCCACCGCCGTCGTGATGCTCCTCGTCGAGCGTCTCCGCGTACCTTCGATCGGAGCACTGTGAACCCCGCCCGCCGAAACGTCACCTCTGCAGGCCGAGAAGTCACGTGTGCAGGCCGAAGAGTCACAAGCGCAGGCCGAAAGGTCAGTTGTGCAGGCCGAGAAGTCACTCGTGCAGGCCGAAAGGTCAGTTCTGCAGATCGAGAACGGGATCTCGTTCTGCAGAGCTGACGCTTCGGCCTGCATAGCTGACGCCTCGGCCTGCAGGATTGACCTCTCGGCCTGCAGAGCTGACGCTTCGGCCTGCAGAGCTGATGCTTCGGCCTGCAGAGCTGACGCTTCGGCCTGCAGGATTGACCTATCGGGGAGGAGGGATTGATGCTGTCGCTGCGTGAGGTGTCGGTGGCGTACGACGGGAAGCCGGCGATCGAGGACGTCAGTCTGGAGTTGGCGGACGGGCAGGTGCTGGCGCTGCTCGGGCCGTCGGGGTCGGGGAAGTCGACGCTGCTGAGAGCCGTGGCCGGGCTCGAGGCGGCGGATGGCGGGATCGAGTGGGACGGGCGGTCGCTGCGCGGGGTGCCGACGCACAAGCGCGGGTTCGCGCTGATGTTCCAGGACGGTCAGCTGTTCGCTCATCTCACCGTCGCGAACAACGTCGCCTACGCGATGCGGCTGCGGCGCGTGTCCTCCGTCGACCGCACGAAAAGGGTCGCTGACCTGCTGGATCTCGTCGGGTTGGGCGGCTACCAGGACAGACTCCCGGGCACCCTCAGCGGCGGCGAGCGGCAGCGGGTGGCACTGGCCCGATCACTCGCGGTCGAGCCGCGGCTGCTGCTCCTGGACGAGCCGCTCTCCGCACTGGACGCGGGGCTGAGGGAGCGGCTCGCGGGCGACCTGCGACGGATCCTGCACGAGGCCGGCACCACCGCGCTGATGGTCACCCACGACCAGGAGGAGGCCTTCGCCGTGTCCGACCGGATCGCGCTGCTGCGAGAAGGCCGGCTGGTGCAGGAGGGGACGCTCCAGGACGTATGGGCGAGGCCGACCGACGCCTGGGCCGCCCTGTTCCTGGGGTACGCCCGGGTGCTCGAGGGCGCCGCGGCCCGGACCGTCCTGAACGCCGCCGGGATGACACCGGCCGAGGAGGTCGCGCTCCGGTGGTCGGCCTTCGTCGCCGACCCATCCGGACCGCTCACCGGCACCGTGGTCTCGGCCAGGGCTACGCCGGAACAGCTCCGGCTCGTCGTACGTCTTCCGGGGGTGGGCGAGGTGGACGCGGTGGCCGACGAAGCGCCCGCGCCGGGGGATTCGGTCGGACTCCGAGTCGAGCCGAACC
Organism: Nocardioides sp.; assembly: GCF_050699375.1. Lineage (GTDB taxonomy): Bacteria > Actinomycetota > Actinomycetes > Propionibacteriales > Nocardioidaceae > Nocardioides. The sequence goes on from NZ_JBOHDN010000164.1 coordinate 32,871, forward strand.
GGCTGGCCATCCCGAAATCGACAGTCCCCGAATCGGCGGTCCACCCGTAGGCCACTTAGAATTAGCGGCTATGTATCGACGCGCTCAGATCCTCCTCGTCGGAAGCGCGCTGATCTTCGGCCTGATCGCAGTCGTGACCGCGCAGATCGTCGACAAGCGC
>NZ_JBOHDN010000165.1:0-12271 GCF_050699375.1 Nocardioides sp.
GCCGCGCCAGCCGCTCGTCGGGAATGACGGCGACGCCGAGGATCTCGATCATCGCCTCGGGCTGCCACAGCGCCGTGGTGCCGATCCCCGCCATCGCCGGGTAGACCGGACCGGCCAGGTCGCGCCAGACCGCACCGATCTCCTTGCCGTGCGCCTGGTAGTCCGGGATGTCGGTCAGGTAGATGGTGATCGACACCAGGTCCTCGGGGACTCCGCCCGCCTCCCGCAGCGTGGTCAGTACGTTGCCGAACGCCTGCCGGAACTGCTCGACGATGCCGCCGGGGACGATCCGCATGTTCTCGTCCAGCGCGGTCTGGCCACCGAGATGGAGCGTGTTGCCGCTCAGCGTGCCGTGCGAGTAGCCCCGCGGCGCTGGCAGTGTCGCCGGGTTCACCGGAGTCGGCGTGAGGTCCGTGTCCATGTCCCGACGGTAGGGCATCTATTGACACAGGCACAACGTTCGTGCAGAAAATGAAACACGCAACGTCGGCCCCACCCCGACAAGGGCCAGACAGGACCGCCATGGATCCGAACAGCAACCACGTCATCGACGGCGACAACACCACGTACGCCAACGAGAGCGGCCTCGTCGTCCCGGTCGTCACCCGCGCCGGCGCCGAGCCCGACCTGACCGGGCAGAGCGAAGGCGCCACCCGGGTCAGCGGCATCAGCATCCAGCACACACCGGCGACCAGACTCTGGTTCGGCAAGGTGCACAACCTCGCCGGCTATCGCTCGGTGCCACATCACCACGGCGAGGCGGAGACCGGCGGCTACGTGCTGTCGGGCCGTGCCCGGATCTACTTCGGTGAGAGGTTCGAGGACTACCTCGACATGTCCGAGGGCGACTGGGTCTTCGTACCCCCGTTCATGCCGCACGTCGAGTGCAACCTCGACCGCAACAACCCGCTGACCTGGATGACCACCCGAACCCCGGAGAACATCGTGGTCAACCTCCCCCAGGTCGACGACGCCGACCTGCGCGACTGGACGGAGCGGCCATGACCCCGGTCTCGGCCCAGGCGACGAGCGCGGTCTTCACCGACGCCATCACGCTCACGGAGTGCGGGGCCGAGGTCTTCGACCTCGCGTTCACCGCGACCACCCAGCCGTGCCCCTGGCCGAAGGCGTACGGCGGCGACATGGTGGCCCAGGCGTTGGTGGCCGCCGCGCGAAGCGTCACCGACGGGAAGTCGATGCACTCGATGCACTCCTACTTCATGCGGCCCGTCGACATCGGGGCGGAGGTACGTTACGAGGTCGAGGTGCTTCGCGACGGTCGTGGCTACAGCACCCGACAGGTCCGCGGCTTCCAGAACAACAAGCCCGTCTACGTGTGCATGGCGAGCTTCGCCGCCGGCGAGCCGAGCGGCAGATTCCAGGCGATGATGCCGGCCGACATCCCCGGGCCGGAGACGCTGCCGACCTCCGCCGACTACCTCGCCGACCGCACCGGCGGCACCATGACCGAGACCTCCAAGGCGTACTGGTCCGGCGGCCGCAGCTTCGACATGCGGCACGTGCCGGGGCCGGTCTACCTGAGCGTCGAGGGCGAACGATCACCCCACCAGGCGATCTGGGTGAAGCCGTACGACGCCCTGCGCCCCGTCGAGGGCCTGACCGGCGGGCAGCGCGACACCGCGGCCCTCGCCTATGTCTGCGACTACACCATCCTGGAGCCGGCCCTGCGGGTGCTCGGCCTGGCCTGGGCAGATGAGGGTCTGGTGACCGCCAGCCTCGACCACGCGATGTGGTTCCACCGGCCCGTCGAGATGGATGACTGGCTGCTCTACGCACAGGAGGCGGTCTCGGTCGAGGACGGCCGCGGCACCGGCCTCGGTCGCTTCTTCACCACCGACGGCGCGCTCGTCGCGACCGTCGTCCAAGAAGGCATGATCCGCGCGACAGGAGCCTCGTCATGAACGTCCTGAGCCCGACCGGCTACCGCGACACCTTCGCCCGCGACCACCTGCCGCCGGCCGAGCAGTGGCCGACGCTGGAGTTCACCACGCCTCTTCTGGAGTACCCCGAGCGCCTCAACGCCGCGGCCGAGCTGATCGACGCGACCGTCGCGACCCACGGACCCGACCGCGCCGCCCTCCGCACCCCCGACGGCACGGTATGGACGTACGGCGAGCTGCTCGCCCGCGCGAACCAGATCGCCCACGTGCTGGTCGACGACCTCGGGCTCGTCAGCGGCAACCGGGTGCTCCTGCGCTCACCGAACAACCCGTGGACCGTCGCGGCGTGGCTCGGGGTGCTCAAGGCCGGCGGCATCGTGGTGACCACGATGGCCGCGCTCCGGGCGACCGAGCTGGCGCCGATCGTGGAGAAGACCCAACCGGTGGTCGCCCTCGTCGACCACCGGTTCGTCGAAAACGTCCACGCGGTCAGGGATGCCGTGGCCCCAGACCTCATCGTCGTGCCATACGGCGGCGACACGGAGGACGACCTGACCCGACGGGTCCCGACCAAACCCAGCGACTTCGCCGCGGTCGACACAGCGGCCGACGATGTCGCGCTCTTCGGCCCGACCTCGGGCACGACCGGCGTCCCGAAGGTCACCACCCACTTCCATCGCGACATCCTGTCGATCGACAACACCTTCGGACGTACGACGCTGCGGTTGGAGCCGACCGACGTGGTCGCGTGCACGGCGCCGTTCGCGTTCACGTTCGGGCTCGGCATGCTGGTCGTCTTCGCGCTCAGGGCGGGGGCCTGCGCCCTGCTCACCGAGGCGGCGTCGCCGGTCGAGCTCGCCGACCTGGTCGCCGAGCACGGCGTCACCGCGCTGGCGACCGCGCCGACGGCGTACAAGCAGATCCTCAAATCCGGGAAGATCGGGCAGCTCAAGGGGCTGCGGGTCGCGGTCACCGCGGGCGAGCACATGGCGCGGACGACCTGGGAGGAGCTCGAGCGCGAGCTCGAGCTGCGGGTCATCGACGGCATCGGCGCCACCGAGATGCTGCACATCTTCATCTCCGCGGACGGCGACGACATCCGTCCCGGAGCCATCGGCCGGCCCGTGCCCGGCTATCGCGCCGCCATCCTGGATGCCGAGGGCAACGAGGTCGGCCCGGGCGTCGAGGGACGGCTCGCGGTGATCGGTCCGGTCGGCTGTCGCTACCTGGACGACGAGCGCCAGCTCGGCTACGTCGTGAACGGCTGGAACGTCACCGGGGACACCTTCCTCCGCGACGAGGACGGCTACTTCTGGTATCGCTCGCGCACCGACAACATGATCGTGTCCTCGGGCTACAACATCGCCGGACCGGAGGTCGAGGAGATCCTCGGCACCCATCCAGATGTGGTCGAGGCGGGCGTTGTCGGCGGGCCCGACCCGGACCGCGGCGCCATCGTCTGCGCCTTCGTCGTGCTCCATGAGGGCGTCGACGGCGACGCCGCCAAGGCCGAGGAGATCCAACAGCACGTCAAGAGCCGGCTGGCTCCCTACAAGTACCCACGCGACGTCCGCTTCATCGACGCCCTTCCGCGCAACACCAGCGGAAAGCTGCAGCACTTCAAGCTGCGCCAGATCGTCGAGTCGGAGGGCCGCACATGAGGATCGCGATCGTCGGCGGCGGCCCCGGCGGCCTCTACTTCGCGACCCTGATGAAGACCCTGGACCCCGGCCACGAGATCACGGTCTGGGAGCGCAACGCCCCCGATGACACGTTCGGCTTCGGCGTCGTCTTCTCCGACGAGACCCTCGGCGGCATCGAGGGCGCCGACCAGGTCGTGCACGACCGGATGGAGGAGCGGTTCGCCCGCTGGACCGACATCGACGTCACCCTCTCCGATCGGAACGGTCAGGGCCACTCGTTCACGATCGGCGGGCAGGGCTTCGCCGCGATGTCGCGCAAGGAGCTGCTGCAGATCCTGCAGGAGCGCGTCGCCGACCTGGGTGTCACCGTCCACTTCCGGACCGAGGCCCCCGACCCCGACGAGCTCCGGGCGTCGTACGACCTGGTGCTCGCCGCGGACGGGGTCAGCTCGACCATCCGCACGAAGTACGCCGACAGGTTCGGGCCCAGCCTGGACCGCCGGAAGAACAGATACATCTGGTTCGGCACCGATCTGGTCTTCGAGGCGTTCCAGTTCTTCGTCAAGCAGACGCGGTGGGGCACGATGCAGATCCACGGCTACCCGTTCTCCGACCGGGGCTCGACGTTCATCGTGGAGATGCACGAGGACGTGTGGCGTCGCGCGGGTCTGGACAGCACCGAGAGCCAGGTCCTTCCACCCGGCACCTCCGACGAGCACGCCGTCGACCGGATCGCCGAGATCTTCGCCGACGAGCTCGGCGGGCACGCGATCCTGACCAACAACTCCCGGTGGATCAACTTCGCGACCGTACGCAACGAGCACTGGTACGACGGCAACGTCGTGCTCCTCGGCGACGCCGCCCACACCGCGCACTTCTCGATCGGATCGGGCACCAAGCTGGCGATGGAGGACGCGCTCGCGCTCGCGGCCTGCCTCCACGAGCACACCTCGCTCGAGGAGGCGCTCGAGGCGTACCAGACCGAGCGGAAGCCGGTCGTGGAGTCGACCCAGCGTGCGGCCCAGGCGTCGCTGGAGTGGTTCGAGAACATCGGCATGTACGCCGACCAGGAGCCCGCGCAGCTCGTCTTCAACCTGCTGACCCGTTCGCGCCGGATCACCTTCGAGAACCTCGGGGAGCGCGACCCCGGCTTCGCGGCCCTGATGGAGGCGGAGTTCGCGCGCCACCAGGGTGCCGGCGAGGTGCGGCCCGCGATGTTCCAGCCGGTCCGCATCGGTGAGCTGGAGCTGAAGAACAGGGTCATGCTCTCGCCGATGGACATGTACGCCGCGACCGACGGTGTCCCCGACGAGTTCCATCTCGTCCATCTCGGTTCCAAGGCACTCGGCGGCGCCGGCCTGGTGATGACCGAGATGACCTGTGTGTCTCCCGAAGGCCGGATCACGCTCGGCTGCCCGGGCATCTGGACCGACGAGCAGCGCGACAGCTGGCGCCGCGTCGCCGACTTCGTGCACGGTCGCTCCACCGCCAAGATCGGCATGCAGCTGGGGCACTCGGGCCGCAAGGGCTCGACGAAGCTGATGTGGGACGGCATGGACGAGCCGCTCGATGACGGCAACTGGGAGGTCATCGGTCCCTCCGCGCTGCCCTACGGCGACGGCTGCCACGTCCCACGAGAGGCCACCCGCACCGACCTGAACACGGTGGTCGCCGACTTCGTCACGGCCGCGCAGCGAGCCGTCGACGCAGGGTTCGACCTGATCGAGGTGCACGCGGCGCACGGCTATCTGCTCAGCTCGTTCCTCTCCCCTGTCGCCAACCACCGCCTCGACGAGTACGGCGGCCCGCTGGCCAACCGGCTCCGGTTCCCGCTGGAGGTCTTCGACGCCGTCCGCGGCGCGGTGCCGGCGCATCTCCCGGTCACGGTACGGATCTCCGCCACCGACTGGATGCCCGACGGCAACACCGACGACGACGCCGTGGAGATCGCCCGCGCGTTCGTCGAGCACGGCGCCGCCGCCGTCGACGTCTCCTCCGGCCAGGTGAGCAAGGACGAGAAGCCCGCTTTCGGACGCTCCTACCAGACCCCGTTCGCCGACAAGATCAGACACCTGGTCGCCGAACCCGCGGGGGCGAAGGTGATCGCGGTCGGCGCCATCTCCTCCTACGACGACGTCAACTCGATCCTGCTCGCGGGGCGCGCCGACATCTGCGCGCTCGGCCGCACCCACCTGTTCGACCCCAGCTGGACGCTGCACGCGGCGGCCGAGCAGGACTATCACGGCGAGGCGGCGGACTGGCCGGTGCACTGGGCGGCCGGGCAGCGCAAGCCGCCGACGTCGCGCAGCGACAAGATCCCGCCCCGGCTGCAGCTGCTCCGGGAGGGCGAGAACGACCGGGTGCACCTGAGATGGAGACCCGCCGGCAGCGTGCCGGCATGATCGAAGACGTGGCCGGCGACGAGTCCCGACGACCTGGTCTCGACGCTCGGCCGCCCACGGTGGCACCCCTGAGGGATCCGGCAGAATGCCGCAGGTGACGAAGGCGGAGGGTGCACCGACAACGCAGCAGAACCAGCGGTCGCGCACCACCGTGGTGACGTTCCTCGGTGCCGTTGTGCGCCCGCTCGGGGACTGGATGCCGATCGCCGGCGCCGTCGACCTGCTCGCCGAGGTCGGGCTGGACGCGCCATCCGTACGCACCGCCGTCCACCGCCTCAAACGCAACGGCTGGCTCACCTCGCAGACGCGCGACGGCATCCGCGGATACGGTCTCACCCCGACTGCGGTCACCACCCTCGCCGCCGGCGACGAGGTGATCTGGCACGCCCGCAAGCCCGCCGATCTGGCCGACGGCTGGTGCATCGTGCACTTCGGCGTGCCCGAGTCGCTGCGGGCCAAGCGGCACCAGCTGCGGGCGCACCTGTCCCACCTCGGCTTCGGCAACGTCGGGACGGCGCTGTGGATCGCGCCCGCTCGGATGCGGGAGGCAGCCGAACGGGCAGTGAGCGAGCTCGGGCTCGAGTCGTACGCAGCGATCTTCGTCGGTGGCTACCAGGGCACCCAGGACCTGACCGGGCTGGTCTACAACAGCTGGGACCTCGCGGCGATCGACCAGAGCTACCGTGACTTCATCGCGGCGTACGGCGACCGCGCCACCCGGCTCGAGAAGGACACGCCCTCGGGCCAGGACGCCTTCGCCACCTACCTCGGTCTGGTCAGCCAGTGGCGCAAGCTGCCGTTCCGTGACCCCGGCCTGCCTCATGAGGTGCTCGCCCCGGACTGGAGCGCACCGGCCGCGACGGCTCTGTTCGAGCGGCTGGTGGCGGTGCTGGAGAAGCCGGCGCTCGCGCATGCCAGCGCTCACTGGCCCTCAGGGGCCTCGAAGACATCAGTGTCCGTTGTGGAAGGAAGAGCATGAACGCAGTTCGACAGGCCAGCGCCTTCGTGGGCCGATGGTTCGCCCTGATCGTCCTGGCCGCGGGTGCCATCGCGCTGGCCACCCCCAGCACCTTCGACGGGTGGGCGGCACAGGTGCCGCTGCTGCTGCAGATCATCATGCTCGGGATGGGCATGACGCTGCGGCCTGTCGACTTCGCGATCATCGGCCGGCGACCGTGGGCTCTTCTGCTGGGCGTCGCCGCCCAGTTCACCGTCATGCCGTTGCTCGGCTGGGGCATCGCGCAGGCACTCGGCCTCTCCGCGGTGCTCACCGCGGGCATGATCCTGGTGGGCTGTGCACCCGGCGGCACCGCGTCCAACGTCATGGTGTTCCTCGCCCGGGGCGACACGGCCCTGTCGGTGGCGATGACGTCGGTCTCGACGCTGCTCGCGCCCGTCCTGACGCCTCTCCTCGTGCTCGGGCTGATCGGCGAGGACCTGCCCGTCGCCGCGAGCGACCTGTTCATCTCGATCGTGAAGATCGTGCTCGTCCCGGTCCTGCTCGGCCTGGTGCTCCGGCTGCTGCTGCCGCGTCTGATCGAGCGCGTCGTCGACGTGCTTCCGCTGATCTCGGTCGCCGGCATCACCGGTGTCGTGCTGGCCGTCGTCGCCGGCAGCGCGTCCACCCTGCTCTCCGTCGGCCTCCTGGTCGTGCTCGCCGTGGTCCTGCACAACGTCGCCGGCCTGGCGCTGGGGTATGCGGTCGGGCGGGCCTGCGGCATGCCGATCTCGAGCCGGCGCGCCATCAGCATCGAGGTGGGCATGCAGAACTCCGGGCTCGCCGCCGCCCTCGCCACCGTCCACTTCTCGCCCGCCGCCGCGCTGCCGGCCGCGATGTTCTCGGTCTGGCACAACGTGTCCGGATCGACCCTGGCGAGCTACTGGTCGCGGCGTCCGATCGAGGGCGAGGAAGCCCCGTCACGAGAGAGTGCCCCGGACCCGGCCGAGACCCCCTGACCCGCAGGAGGTGCGACGAGAGCCCCGGGCTCAGGCGCCCTTGAACACAGGCGTCTCCCGGCCGAGGAACGCAGCCACGGCGCCGGTGTGATCCGTGGTGGCACCGCATCTGGTCTGTGCCTGCGCCTCGGCCTCAAGGGCGGCGTCGAGGTCCACGCCCGCGAGCAGGAGTCGCTTGCTCTCGCCGAAGGCGACGGTGGGGCCATCGGCCAGCTGGCGGGCGAGAGCCAGCGAGCGGTCCAGAACGTCCGCGACCTCGGCGGTCTCCCCGGAGATGCCCCAGGCGATCGCCTGCTCGGCGGTGAACGTCTGCCCGAGGAGGATGAGCTCCTTGGCGCGGGCGTCACCGACGGCGCGGGGCAGGGTGAAGGAGAGGCCGGAGTCGAAGGTCAGCCCGATCCCGCTGAAGGCGGTGCCGAGCTTGGCCCCGGCGGCGAAGACCCGGTGGTCGCAGGCCAGCGCGAAGCCGAGACCCGCGCCCACACAGGCGCCGCCGACGGCGGCGATGACGGGCTTCGGCATGGTCAGCAGATCGCGTACGACGGGCGAGTAGTGCTCGCGTACGGTCGCGAAAGCCGCGGCGGCACCGTCGACGAGGCCCTCGGAGTGCTCGCCGAGGTCCTGGCCGACGCAGAACGACTTCCCGGCCCCGGTCAGCACGACGGCACGTACGTCCTGGTCGCGGGCGACATCGGCGACGGCGTCCCGGAGCGCCTCCTTGGACGCGCGGGTGAGCGCGTTGCGGCGGTCGGGGTCGTTGAGGGTGATGGTCGCGACCGCTTCGGTTCGGTCGACGAGAACGGGCTGTTCGGTCATCTTCTCTCCTCCAGGATGGGTCGGCCGAGCGAGCGACTTCGCCCGCGGAACTCCGCTATCACGTTCCCACCCTGTCGGACGGTCACGTCATAGATTCCCGATCTGCCGCGCAGCGCGACCTCTCGGGCGTCGGCGACGAGGATCTCCCCGAGCCGGGCCGGCTCGAGGAAGGTGACCTCGAAACCGGCAGCGACGGTCACGGTGCCGTGCGTGTTGCAGGCGAACGCGAAGGCACTGTCGGCGAGGGTGGCGAGCAGGCCGCCGTGACAGATGCCGTGGCCGTTGACCATGTCGGGCCTGATCTTCATCGACAGTCGGGCGGTCCCCGGACCGACGTCCTCGATGACCATCCCGAGCGCGCGACTGGCGCCGTCCGACTCGCACATCGTCTCGGCACACGCCTCGGCCAGCGCGGCCGGTTCCAGGCTCACCACGGGTAGAACCCCTGCCCGCTCTTGCGCCCGAGATCACCGGCGGCCACCTTGTCGCGCAGCACCTGGGGTGGCGCGAACCGCGGTCCGAGCTCGCGTTCGAGGTGCTCGGCGATGGCGAGGCGTACGTCCAGACCGACGATGTCGGTGGTCTTGAGCGGACCCAGGGGGTGGCGGTAGCCGAGGGTCATCGCCGTGTCGATGTCCGCGGCGGTCGCGACACCTTCTTCGAGCATGCGCATCGCCTCGAGCGCGATGGCGACGCCGAGGCGGCTGCTGGCGAAACCGGGCGAGTCGGTGACGGTGACCGCAGTCTTGCCGAGCGCGGCGACCCAGCCCTGGGCACGGGTGACCAGCTCCGGGGTGGTGCGGGGCCCGACGACGATCTCGACCAGGTCGCTGACCGGCACCGGGTTGAAGAAGTGGAGGCCGATCACCCGACCCGGGTCAGGTACGCCGCCCGCGAGCTCATCGATCGAGAGCGAGCTGGTGTTGCTGCCGATGGCAGCTTGCGGGGAGGCCCGGGCGATCCGGGCCAGCACCTGGTGCTTGAGGTCGATCAGCTCAGGGACGGCCTCGATGACCAGCGCGCAGGAAGCGAGCGCGTCGGGGTCGGTCACGACCTCGAAGGAGCCGAGCACGGTCGCGCCCTTGCCGACGGCCTTGGCCAGCGTCGCGTCGATGCGGTCCCGCGCTGCGGCCGCGGAGGAGTCGTCGGTCTCGATGACGACGACCTCGGCACCGGCCACGGCGAAGGCATGCGCGATGCCGCCGCCCATCCGCCCGCCGCCGTACACGCCGACCGTCTCGGGGAGCGAGCCTTCGATGCCCGTCATCGCTTCTCCTTCCGGCGCTCGAGGAACGCCGTCATCCGCTCGTGCTTGTCCTCGGTCTCGAAGAGCACCGCCTGGGCCACGTTGTCGATCAGCGGGTGGGCGTCGCGGGGTGCGTGGAAGGCGGACTTGGTGAGACGTACGGCCAACGGCGCCTGGGCGGTGATGCGCGCGGCGAGCCGCTGACCGGCCTCCTCGAGCTCATCGGCCGGCACCACCTGGTTGAGCAGCCGGACGGCGAGGGCTTCCTCGGCGGAGAGCACGCGGCCCGCCAGCAGGACCTCCTTCGCCAGCGGCTCCCCCACCAGCTCGCGGAGACGCCAGGCGGCGCCGGCGGCGGCCAGGATCCCGAGGCCCGGCTCGGGATTGCCGATCCTCGTGGACGGGGTGCCGATCCGGAAGTCGCAGGCATAGGCGAGCTCGGCACCGCCACCGAGGGCGTGGCCGTCGACGAGGGCGATGACGGGCATCGGGAGACGGTGGATGCGGTCGAAGACGGCGGAGTTGATGCCGGCCAGCGCGTGCTCGCGGCGCCGGTCGCGAAGCTGGGCGATGTCGGCGCCGGCGGCGAAGGTGCCGTCCGAGCCGGTGATGATCGCGACCGTCGGGTCCTTCTCCAGGCGGCCACAGGCGTCGTGGAGCGCCTCGACGGTCGCCAGATCGATGGCGTTGCGGACCTCGGGCCGGTTGAGACGGAGGACGACATGGTCCTCGCGCTCCTCGACCAGCACGGGGTCGGTGGCCGCCGCCCCTCCGGTGCTCACGGGCGCTCCCGCGCGAGGGCACCGGCGTACCGGTCTGTCCGGGTGATGACTCCGGCGAGGGCGTCGGGCATGGTTCTCCTGGATGTACGTCGGTCGATGCTCAGGCGTCGAAGTCGACGGTGACCTCGTCGCTGACGGCGAAGCTCTGGCAGGTGAGGATGAAGTTGTCGGCGACCTCGCTGTCCTCGAGGGCGTAGTTGCGGACCATGTCGACCTCGCCGTCGCAGACCCGCGCCCGGCAGGTGCCGCAGACCCCGCCCTTGCAGGCGAAGGGGAGGTCGGTGCGGACCTGCTGAGCTGCGTCGAGGATCGACTTGTCCCGCGGCATCGAGGTCGTGGTCGAGCGGCCGTCGAGCACGACCGTCACCTCGCTCGTGACGCCCTCGGTGACCCGGTCGGCGTGACGCAGCTCCGGCGGCGGCTCGTCGACGTAGAAGAGCTCGAAGTGGACCCGCTCGCTCGGGACGCCGAGCTCGGCGAGCACCTCGCGCGCCTCGGCGAGCATCCCGAAGGGGCCGCAGAGCCACACGTGATCCATGCCGTCGACCGGGACGAGCACGGTGAGCAGCCGTCGCAGCCGGTCGCCGTCGAGGCGGCCGGTGAAGAGCTCGACGTCGCGTGGCTCCCGGGAGAGCACGTGGATCAGGTCGAGCTGGTGGCCGTGGGCGTCCTTGAGGTCTGCGAGCTCCTCGGCGAACATCACCGAGTTCGTCGTCCGGTTGCCGTAGAGGAGCGTGACGTGGGCGTCGGGGTTGCTCAGCACGGTGGCGGCGATCGAGAGCATCGGTGTGATGCCCGACCCGGCGGCGATGCACAGGTGACGTCCACCCGCACCCGCGTCGGCACGGAAGCTGCCGCTCGGCGGCTGCACCTCGATCCGGTCGCCGGGACGTACGTCATGAACCAGCCAGCGGGAGAAGAGCCCGTCCGGGATCACCCGGACACCGATACGCGGCGCGGTGCCCGCGGCGGAGCAGATCGAGTAGGTGCGACGGTGCTCGACGCCGTCGATGGTGCGACGCAGCGTCAAGGACTGCCCGGCGGCGAAGTCGTACGCCTCGGCCAGCTCGGCGGGTACGCCGAAGCTCACGGCCGCGGAGTCGTCGGTGAGCGGCTGCACGTCGGTGACCGTGAGGGTGTGGAACGCCCCGCGTGCGGTCGGCTCCGGGGTCAGCGGGGTCTCGGTGACGGTCACCTCAGATCTCCTTCACGTGGTCGAACGGCTCGAGGCAGTCGCGGCATCGGTACATCGCCTTGCAGGCGGTGGATCCGAACTCCGAGGTGAGGTCCACCTCGGCCGAGCCGCAGCGCGGACAGGTCACCGAGCGACGGGTCGGCCTCAGCTGGAGTGCGACCGGACCGTCGCCGCGAGGCGCTGCGCCGGGTGGCGAGATCCCGGCGTCGGCGAGCGCTTCGCGTCCTTCGGGAGTGATCCAGCCGGTCGTCCAGGCGGGCTCGAGGGCCACCCGCACGCGGACGCGGTCGAAACCGGCGGTGCGGAGCTCGTGGACGAGGTCGTCGCGCA
>NZ_JBOHDN010000166.1:0-19401 GCF_050699375.1 Nocardioides sp.
CGAGAGGGCAGGTGGGTGCCCACTCGGCCTGCACAACTGACCTCTCGGCGGTCGGTCCTCGACCAGTAGCCTCCTGGCATGCGGAGAGGGCGGATCATCCTGCTCAACGGGGCGTCGAGCTCGGGGAAGAGCAGCATCGGGCGGGAGCTGCTGCCGCTGCTCGAGGACCCGTGGTTCCTCGTCCCGGTCGACGGCGTCAGCGGGATGCGCTCGACCGTGCATACGCGGGAGCTCGACGATGCCGGGATCGCGGAGATGCTGCGGAGGACCCGGCTCGGCTACCACCGGACGGTCGCCGCCCTGGCCTCGGTGGGCAACGACGTGATCATGGACTACCCGCTCAGCGAGAGCTGGCGGCTCGACGACCTCCTCGCCGTGCTCGACGGCTACGACGTCACCCTCGTCGAAGTCTGGTGCGCGCCCGACGAGCTCGAACGACGGGAGGCGGTGCGCGGCGACCGCCCCACCGGCCTCGCCCGCTCACAGACCCTCGTCTATTCCCATGACGCATACGACATCCGTGTCGACTCCACCGCCACACCCCCGCCTGCGTGCGCGAAGGCGATCGCCCACGCCCTGCCTGCCCTCACCGCCCCAAAGCATTCGACCGCCTCCGGACCCGCGACCGCGCCGAGTAGTCACGTACGTCGGCCGAGGCGTCACTTCTGCAGGCCGAGAGGTCGCTTGTGCAGGCCGAGGGGTCGCTTGCGCAGGTCGAGTGGGCAGATGTGACCTCGCTCGATCTGCAGAAGTGACGCTTCGGCCTGCAGGGGTGACGCTTCGGCCTGCAGAGCTGACGCTTCGGCCTGCAGGGGTGACGTCTCGGCCTGCAGAGGTGACGTCTCGGCCTGCAGAGGTGACGCTTCGGCCTGCAGAGGTGACGCTTCGGCCTGCAGGGGTGACGCTTCGGCTTAGCCCAGGACGAGGACGAGGTCGCCGCCGTCGACGGCTTGGGTGCCGGAGAAGGCGAGCCGGGAGATCTTGCCGTCGATGGGGGCGGTGATGGCGGCCTCCATCTTCATCGCCTCGATGGTGGCGACGGTGTCGCCGGCCTTGACGGTGTCGCCGGCCTCGACGGTGATGGTGACTACGCCCTGGAACGGCGCGGCGACCTGGCCGGGCACCGCGGGGTCGGCCTTCTCGGCTGCGGCGACCTCAGCGGCGACGGAGCGGTCACGGACGCCGATCGGGCGCAGGTGGCCGTTGATCGTCGCCATGACGGTGCGGATTCCGCGCTCGTCGGGCTCGGAGACGGCGGTGAGGCCGAAGATCACCGTCTTACCCTCGGAGAGCTCGACGACATGCTCCTCGCCCTCGCGCAGACCGTAGAGGTAGTCGAGGGTCGAGATCACCGACACGTCGCCCCACTTGGAGCGTGCCTCGGTGAAGTCCTTCGTCGGGCCGGGGAAGAGCAGACGGTTGAGCGTGGCCCGGCGCTCGCCGGGCTGCTCACCGGCCAGCGCGGCGGCGTCCTCGGCCGACAAGGTCGGCGACGGAGCATTCCAGGTGCGGCCGGCGATCGCCTTGCCGCGGAAGGGCTCGGGCCAGCCGCCCGGCGGGTCACCGAGCTCGCCGTTGAGGAAGCCGATGACGGAGGCCGGGATGTCGTACGCGGCAGGGTCGGCCTCGAACGCAGCCGGGTCGGCCCCGGCCGCCACGAGCGAGAGCGCCAGGTCCCCGATGACCTTCGAGGACGGGGTGACCTTCGGGACCCGGCCGAGGATCTGGTTGGCCGCGGCGTACATGTCCTCGATCTGCTCGAACTTCTCACCCAGCCCGAGCGCGATCGCCTGCTGGCGCAGGTTGGAGAGCTGGCCGCCCGGGATCTCGTGGCGGTAGACGCGACCGGTCGGTGCCGGCAGGCCGGACTCGAAGGGCGCGTAGACGCGGCGTACGGCCTCCCAGTAGGGCTCCAGCGAGTTCACCGCCGCCAACGACAGGCCGGTGGCGCGCGGGGTCTGGTCGACGGCAGCCACCAGCGAGGAGAGTGGCGGCTGCGACGTGGTCCCGGCCATCGACGCGGTCGCGGCATCGACAGCGTCGACCCCGGCGTCGATGGCGGCGAGAAGCGTGCCCAGCTGGCCACCGGCGGTGTCGTGGGTGTGCAGATGCACCGGCAGGTCGAACCGCGAGCGGAGCGCGGTGACCAGGGTGCGCGCGGCGGGCGCCCGCAGCAGACCGGCCATGTCCTTGATCGCCAGCACGTGCGCCCCGGCGGAGACGATCTCCTCGGCCAGCCGCAGGTAGTAGTCGAGCGTGTAGAGCTTCTCGTCCGGCGAGGAGAGGTCGCCGGTGTAGCAGAGTGCCACCTCCGCGACGGAGGTCCCGGTCGCACGCACCGCGTCGATCGCCGGCCGCAGCTGGGACACGTCGTTCAGCGCGTCGAAGATCCGGAACACATCGATCCCGGTCGAGGCCGCCTCCGAGACGAACGCGTCGGTGACCTCGGTCGGGTAGGGCGTGTAACCCACCGTGTTGCGACCACGCAGCAGCATCTGCAGGTTGATGTTCGGCACCGCCTCGCGCAGCTGTGCCAGCCGCTCCCACGGGTCCTCGGAGAGGAAGCGGAGAGCGACGTCGTACGTTGCCCCACCCCAGGCCTCCAGGGACCACAGCTGCGGTGTCAGCCGGGCGACATGGCCGGCGACGCCGCGCAGATCGGTCGTGCGGACCCGGGTCGCCAGCAGCGACTGATGGGCGTCGCGGAAGGTGGTGTCGGTGACGGCCACCGCCTCCTGGGAGCGCAGAGCGGCGGCGAAGCCCTCGGGCCCGAGCTCACGCAGGAGGTCCCGAGACCCGGCCGGGGGTGCCACCGACAGATCGAGCGACGGCAGCTTCTCCACCGGGTGGAGCGAGACCGGAGCAGCGCCGTGCGGCTGGTTGACGGTCACGTCGGCCAGGTAGGTGAGCAGCTTGGTGCCCCGGTCGCCGGAGGCCCGCGCGGTCAGCAGCTGAGGGTGGGTCTCGATGAACGAGGTCGTGATCGAGCCGGCAACGAAGTCGGGGTCATCCAGCAGCGCCTGCAGGAAAGGGATGTTCGTTGCGACCCCGCGGATCCGGAACTCCGCCACCGCCCGTCGGGCCCGGGTGACGGCGTCCGCGAACGTACGGCCGCGGCAGGTGAGCTTGGCGAGCATCGAGTCGAAGTGCGGCGAGACCTCGGCCCCGGAGTAGGTCGTGCCGCCGTCGACCCGGATCCCTGCGCCGCCGGGGGAACGGTAGGTGGTGATCATGCCCGTGTCGGGGCGGAAGTTGTTGGCGGGGTCCTCGGTGGTGATCCGACACTGCATGGCCGCGCCGCGAAGCTGGACGGAGTCCTGGGTGAGGCCGAGATCAGCCAGGGTCTCGCCGGCGGCGATCCGCATCTGCGAGCGCACCAGGTCGACGTCGGTGACCTCCTCGGTCACGGTGTGCTCGACCTGGATGCGCGGGTTCATCTCGATGAACACGTAGTTGCCGTCGGGGTCGAGCAGGAACTCCACGGTCCCGGCACACGAATAGCCGATCTCACGGGCGAACCGCACCGCGTCCGCGCACATGCGTTCACGCAGGTCAGGATCGAGATTCGGAGCGGGAGCGATCTCCACGACCTTCTGGTGGCGGCGCTGGACCGAGCAGTCACGCTCGAAAAGGTGGATCACCTCACCGGTGCCGTCGGCGAGGATCTGCACCTCGATGTGACGCGGCTCGACCACGGCCTGCTCGATGAAGACGGTTGGGTCACCGAAGGCAGCCTCGCCCTCCCGCATGCACGTCTCGACGGCCTCGCGAAGCTTGTCAGGCGAGTCGACCCGCCGCATCCCGCGACCACCGCCGCCCGCGACCGCCTTCACGAACAGCGGGTAGGGCAGTGCGGAAGCGGCGGAGACGAGCGCGTCGACGTCGGTGGACGGCTCGACCGACTGAAGCGTTGGTACGCCGGCAGCCTTCGCCGCCGCGATCGCGGTGGCCTTGTTGCCGGTGAGCGTGAGAACCTCCGCCGAAGGCCCGATGAAGGTGATCCCTGCCCGCGCGCACGCCTCGGCCAGCGCCGGGTTCTCGGAGAGGAACCCATAGCCGGGGTAGATCGCGTCCGCGCCGCTCTGCTTGGCGACCTCGACGATCGCGTCTGGATCCAGATACGCCCGGATCGGGTGGCCGAGCTCGCCGATCTGATAGGCCTCGTCGGCCTTCAGCCGGTGCTCGGATCCGCGGTCCTCGTAGGGGAAGACGGCGACCGTCTTCGCCTCGAGCTCGAAGCCTGCACGGAAAGCTCGGATCGCGATCTCGCCGCGGTTGGCAACCAACACCTTCTTGAACATGGCGGTAACGGTACCGATCCGAAGCCGGTCGTCCAGGTAATGGGACGCTACCTCCCAGTTGCTGGACGCACGTCACCGGCCGAGCAGGGCATCGTGCTGCTCGGCCATCTGCTCCCGCAGGCCGCCCACGACGGCGGCCACGGCGGGTCGGCGCCAGGACTCGGGATGCACGACCGCCCAGTAGGGCAGCCGCTGGTGGATCTCGTCATGGAGCAGCCGGACGAGGTCGGGGTGCCGATCGGCCATGAAGCAGGGCAGGAGGCCGAGGCCGGCGCCGGCCCGGGTCGCCTCGACGTGCACGAACACGTTCGTCGAGGTGACCGCGTCGCGGATGCCGGGCAACAGCCGCCGGGGGATGTCGAGATCATCGACCTGGAGCATCGAGTCGACGAAGTAGACCAGGCGGTGGCGTACGGCCTCCTCGATCGTGCCAGGTGCACCGTGGCGCTCCAGATAGCCGGGGGAGGCGTAGAGGCCGAGCTCGTAGCCGCCCAGGTGCATCGCCCGGCCGCGGTTCACCGCCGGCTCGCCGACCACCACCTCGATGTCGACGCCGGAGCGGTGCTGCGCCGCCTGCCGGGTCACGGTGACGATCTCGACCGAGAGCTCGGGATGGTCCTGTCGCAGCCCCGCCACCGCCGGAGAGGCGACGTACGCGGCGAACCCGTCGGTCGTCGACATCCTGACCACGCCGGCGACCGGGTCGGCGGGCTCGTCGGCCGCCAGTTGGGCCAGCGACTCGGCGACGCCCTCGGCGGCCCGCGCCGCCCGCTCGCCGAGAGCGGTCAGCGCCCAACCGTCCGAACCGCGTACGAGCACCCGCCCACCGAGGACCCGCTCGAGGGCGGCGATGTTGCGGCTGACGGTCGTGTGGGTCAGGCCCAGCGAGCGCGCGGCGGTGGTGAAGCGGCCGCTGCGGGCCACCTCCAGCAGCACCAGCAGCTGGTCAGCGGAGGGTGTGGTCGGCGACGAGGTGGCCATCGGGCCACCCTATCGAGAGGTGTGCATTTTCGTTCACAGCGTGTGCCAACATGCGCGTTGCAAGCACATCGTGATCGCTGTCACACTCCCAGCCATGTCCTCGACACAGCCGGGCGCCACCGCCGCCCCCAACGACCAGAGCCTGCTCCGCAGGACCGTGGCGGCCTCCATGGCCGGCACGGTCGTGGAGTGGTACGACTTCTTCCTCTACGCCACCGCCTCGGCGCTCGTCTTCGCCAAGGTGATCATGCCGGCGACCGGCAACGCCTACGACGGGATCATCGCGGCCTTCGTCACCTACGCGATCGGGTTCCTCGCCCGACCCCTGGGCGGCATCTTCTTCGGCCACATCGGCGACCGCCTCGGCCGCAAGTACACGCTGCAGCTGACGATCATGCTGATCGGCGTGGCCACCGTGCTGATGGGCTGCCTGCCGACGTACGACCAGGTCGGGATCTTCGCGGCGATCGGCCTCGTGGTGCTGCGGTTCGTGCAGGGGCTCGCGCTGGGTGGTGAGTGGGGCGGCGCCGTCCTGCTGGTCGCCGAGCACGCCCCGGACGAGAAGCGGGCGACCTGGGCGGCTTGGCCGCAGGCGGCGGTGCCGGTGGGTAACCTGCTTGCCACACTGGTGCTCACCGTGATGACCATCACGCTCTCCGACGCCGCGTTCCTGGCGTGGGGCTGGCGGGTCGCGTTCTGGCTCTCCGCCGTGGTGGTCCTCGTCGGCTACTTCATCCGTCGCTCGGTCACCGAGGCGCCGATCTTCGAGGCCGCCAAGGCCGAGCAGACCGACGCCGCCTCGACCGGCTACGGCGTGTTCGAGGTGGTCAAGCGCTACCCGATCGGCGTGCTCAAGGGGATGGGTCTGCGGTTCGCCGAGAACATCATGTACTACCTGGTCGTGTCGTTCTCGATCGTCTACCTGGTCGAGGACCAGAAGATGGATCAAGGCGCGCTGCTCGGCCTGATCGCGATCGCCCACGCCTGCCACTTCTTCTTCATCCTCGCCGTCGGCTGGTTCGCCGATGGCGTGGGCCGCAAGCCGGTCTACCTGGTCGGTGCGGTGCTCGGCGCGACCTGGGGTTTCTGGGCGTTCCCGATGCTCGACACCACCAACAACGTCGCGATCTGCGCCGCCCTGATCGCCGGCCTGGCGATCCACGCGCTGATGTACGCCACCCAGCCCGCGATCATGGCCGAGATGTTCCCGACCCGGATGCGCTACTCCGGCATCTCGATCTCCTACCAGGTCACCTCGATCTTCGCCGGCTCGCTCGCGCCGCTGCTGGCCATCGCCTGGCTCCGCGACACCGGCACCTGGACCAACACCGCGATCTACCTCGCCGTGGCCGGCATCATCACGGCGCTCGTCGTGCTCACGCTCAAGGAGACCAAGGGCACCTCGTTGCGAACCCTGGACCGCGCCGATGCCGACCGTGAGGCCGAGCGCGAGGTGACCCCGGCGTGACGTCAGCGACGACGGCCCCGTTTGCGCCGGTCGACACCGGACGTACGCTGCGGGGCCGCCGCGCGCTGGTCACCGGCGGTGCCTCGGGGATCGGTGCGGCGGTGGCTCGCGAGCTCGCCGCCCGCGGTGCACGGGTCGTCGTCGCCGACGTGTCCGGCGACGCTGCCCGGGCTCTGGCCGAGGAGATCGGCGGCGAGGCGTGGGTGGTGGACCTGAGTGCCACCGCCGAGCTGGACGACCTCACCCTGGAGGTCGACATCCTGGTCAACAACGCCGGCATCCAGCGGGTCAGCCCCATCGAGAAGCTCGATCCCGACGACTTCCGCAAGATCCACTCGATCATGCTGGTCGCGCCGTTCCTGCTGGTCAGGGCCGCCTTGCCGCACATGTACGCCAACGGCTGGGGTCGCGTCATCAACGTCTCCTCCGTGCACGGCCTGGTCGGCTCTCCCTACAAGAGCGCCTACGTCTCGGCCAAGCACGGGCTGGAGGGACTCTCGAAGGTCACCGCCCTCGAGGGCGGTCCGCACGGCGTGACCAGCGTCTGCGTCAACCCCGGCTACGTGCGTACGCCGCTGGTGGAGAAGCAGGTCGCTGACCAGGCCGAGATGCACGGCATCGCGACCTCCGAGGTCCTCGAGCGGGTGCTGCTGCAGGACGCGGCGGTCAAGCGGCTCGTCGAGCCGGAGGAGGTCGGCTCCTTGGTCGGCTGGCTCACCGGGCCGGACGCGGCGATGGTCTCCGGTGCCTCCTGGGCCATCGACGGCGGTTGGAGCGCCAAGTAGCCTCACACTCAGGCCTGCGTACGCCACCAGTCCACAGTCGCCTTGGCCCCGGTCTCGAGCGGCGTGGGCGACAGGCCGAGGCGTGCCTCGCTGGCCGAGGAGTCCATCACGAACGGCCGGTCGAACTGGTAGACCATCTCGGCCAGCTCGCGGGTGCCCGGGTGCACGGCTCCGATCGCCTTCAGCGTCCAGGCCGGGATGCTGCCGACCCGCGGCGCGGGCACGCCGGCCACCTCGGCGTACGTCCGGACCAGAGCGCGCTGGGAGACCGCCGGAGCGGTGGGCGCGTGCAGGAAGGTGTTCCACAGGGCCTCGTCGCCGGCGGTCTTGATCATCGCGGCGCCCAGGTCCGGGACGTACGTCCACGAGTGCGGTGCGTCCGGGTCGCCGAGCACGCGCATGGTGCGGCCGGCGAGGACGGTCGGGACCATCCGCTCACCGGCGTGGGCGTTGCGCACGAGCGGGCCGTAGAAGTCCGACGCCGCGACGCTGACGGTCGGGGTCGGCGAGGCGTCGCGGGCGCGGAGCAGGTCGACGCGCACGGCCGGCTTGCCGAAGTCGGCGTCTCGCGGGGTCTGCTCGGTCATCGTGCCGGCGACGTGGCCGTAGGCGTAGAGGCTCTCGGGGAAGACGACCACGGCACCGGATCGACCGGCGGCCTCGAGCACGACCTGCTCGGCCCGCGGGAGCTCGGCGCGCCAGGTGGCCGTGGCGTAGGCGCTTCCGTGCATGCAGTGGAAGACGGCCTGCACGCCGGACGCTGCCTGGGTGACGGTGTCGGGGTCGGTGGCGTCGCCGCGAAGGCGCTCGATGCTCGCGTGCACCGGTCCGCTGCCGGAGCGGGTGAGGAGGCGTACGCGATCGCCGCGGGCGGCGAGCTGCTGGGCGATCGTCGCGCCGACGGGGCCGGCGCCGATGACGAGGTGGGTGCTGTTCATGGCTGTGTCCTTTGCTTCGGGTCTGAACGAAGTGGCCCCGAGCGTGGCGAGATCCGGGGTTGGAGAGCATTGCTCTCGGAACGAGTCTGACGCGACACGTGCCAGAAAGCAAGAGCAGTGCTCACATTTGTTGACACCGCTCTCTGACCCGAGACACGATGGGGTCATGGCAGGCACCACACGAGACGGCACCCCGCGCGAACGAGCGCGAGTGCAGACCATGGACGAGATCGTCCGGATCGGCCGCGAGCACCTGGCGGTCCATGGAGCCGCCGCACTCTCGCTGCGTGCGGTCGCCCGTGACCTCGGGGTGGTCTCCTCGGCGGTCTACCGCTACGTGAAGAGCCGCGACGAGCTGCTGACGTTGCTGCTCGTCGCGGGCTACGACGAGCTGGGTGACGCCGTGGACGCCGCCGTCGAGGCGGCCCCCGAGGGCGACCACCGGTCCCGGTTCCTCGCGCTCGGACGTGCGGTCAGGGCGTGGGCGCTGGCCGAGCCGGCGACGTACGCCCTGCTCTTCGGCTCCCCGGTCCCTGGCTATGCCGCACCCGACGAGCGCACCAGTGTCCCCGGCACCCGTGTCCCGGTCGCGATGCTGCGCCTGGTCGCCGCTGCGCTCGAGACCGGTCGGTTGACCCTGCCCGAGGAGCCGGACGAGATCTCACCTGCGCTCGAGGGCGGGCTGCAGGGCATCCGTGACCAGGGCGGCCTCGAGCTGCCCGACGCGGTCCTGATCCGTGGTGTGCTGGTCTGGACGAGCCTCTTCGGCAGGATCAGCTTCGAGGTCTTCGGCCAGTTCGGCCCCGACGCGTTCGGTGATCCCGCCGCCCTCTTCGAGCTGCACCTCGTCGCACTGGCCGACCAGCTCGGGCTATGACGGACGGTCGGATGCTCACCGAGCTACCTCGGTGAACGGCCGCCTCGAGACGAGCTACTTGATCTCGGCGATGACTCCACCGTTGGTCACGGTCTCGCCGACGGTGGCGTTGAGGCCGGTGATGACGCCGGCCTTGTGGGCCTTGAGGGGCTGCTCCATCTTCATCGCCTCGATGACGATGACGACGTCGCCCTCGGCGACCTCTTGGCCCTCTTCGACGGCGATCTTGACGATGGTGCCCTGCATCGGCGAGGTGACGGAGTCGCCGGAGGCGGCCGCGCCGGCCTTCTTCGCCGAGCGCTTGGGCTTCTTCGCGGCACCGGCGCCGCCACCGACGGCGAGCCCGCCGAGACCCGCGGGCAGGGACACGGAGAGGCGCTTGCCGCCGACCTCGACCACCACGGTCTGGCGCTCGCCGTCCTCGGCCGGCTCACCGGCAGCGCCGGCGTACGGGGTGATCTGGTTGTCGAAGTCGGTCTCGATCCAGGTCGTGTAGACGTCGAAGGAGCCGTTCTCGGCGGTATAGGCCGGGTCGGAGACGACGGCCTGGTGGAACGGGATGGCGGTCGGCATGCCGTCGACCTTGAACTCGTCGAGCGCACGGCGCGAACGCTCGAGTGCCTGGGTGCGGTCGCGTCCGGTGATGATCAGCTTCGCGATCAGCGAGTCGAACGAGCCGGGGATGGTCTCGCCCTTCTCGTAGCCGCCGTCGAGGCGTACGCCGGGGCCGGCCGGGGGAGCCCACTCGGTCAGCGTGCCCGGGGCCGGCATGAAGTTGTTGCCGCCGTCCTCGGCGTTGATGCGGTATTCGATCGAGTGGCCGCGGACCTCGGGGTCGTCGTAGCCCAGCTCCTCGCCGGCGGCGACGCGGAACATCTCGCGGACCAGGTCGATGCCGGTGACCTCCTCGGAGACACAGTGCTCGACCTGGAGGCGGGTGTTGACCTCGAGGAAGGAGATGGTGCCGTCGGCGGCGACGAGGAACTCACAGGTGCCAGCGCCGACGTAGCCGGCCTCGCGCAGGATCGCCTTGGAGGACTCGTAGAGGCGCTTGTTCTGCTCCTCGGTGAGGAACGGTGCGGGGGCCTCCTCGACCAGCTTCTGGTGGCGACGCTGCAGTGAGCAGTCGCGGGTGGAGACGACCACGACGTTACCGTGCTGGTCGGCCAGGCACTGGGTCTCGACGTGGCGCGGCTTGTCGAGGAACTTCTCGACCAGGCACTCGCCGCGACCGAAGGCGCCCACGGCCTCGCGTACGGCCGACTCGTAGAGGTCGGGGATCTCCTCGAGCGTGCGGGCGACCTTCAGGCCGCGACCGCCGCCGCCGAAGACCGCCTTGATGGCGACCGGGAGGCCGTGCTCCTCGGCGAAGGCGACGATCTCGGAGGCGTCCTCGACCGGGTCCTTGAGGCCGGGAGCCAGCGGTGCGCCGGCCTTGAGCGCGATGTGCTTGGCCTTCGCCTTGTCGCCGAGCGACTCGATGGCCTCGGGCGGGGGGCCGATCCAGGTCAGCCCGGCGTCGATCACGGCCTTGGCGAACTCGGCGTTCTCAGCCAGGAAGCCGTAGCCCGGGTGGACCGAGTCGGCACCCGACTCGCGAGCGACATCGAGGATCTTCTCGATGGACAGGTAGGACTCCGCCGGCGTCGCTCCGCCCAGCGAGTAGGACTCATCGGCCAGGCGCACGAAGAGCGCGTCACGGTCGGGGTCCGCGTAGATCGCTACGGAGCCGATTCCGGCGTCCTTGCACGCGCGGATCACTCGAACGGCGATCTCACCGCGGTTGGCGATCAGGACCTTGGTCAGTGGCTTGCTCAACGAGAACTCCTCCATCGTGAATGCAAGGACATGCTAGAGGAGGCCTTCCGGCCTGGCTTCAGGCGTCCGTGATGACGATTGTCACACCGAGGCGAGCTGAGCGAGCGAAGAGGTGACCCGGAGGTAGACGTCGTCGTCGACGTGTACGCCCGCACGCCGCAGTGCCAGCACCGCCGCACCGGCCAGTCCGTCGGTCGCGACGACCGCCCCGGGCGCGACCCGGTTCGCGAAGTCCGGCTGCCGGGCGAGCACGCTCCCGGCGGCGACCAGCGGCCCCTCGACATCGGACGTACGCACCGCCGCCAGCGTCTCGGTGAGCCCGGCCGCCGCCTCGTCGAGGATGCCCGCGGCCACCCGGTCGCCTGCCCCGGCCGCGACGAAGACGAGCGAGGCGAAGTCGGCCAGACGCAGCGGGGCCATCGCATAGAGAGCGGCCGTCGCCGCGACGAGCGCGGAGGTCCGGCCGCCCGTGCGCTGATCGTCCGGTGTGATCCCGAGGGTGTCGAGAAGCAGGCCGGTGAGCAGCGTCGAGGACCCGCGCCCGTCCAGCGGCGCCAGCCCGGCGCGTACGACCTCCCGGCCGAGCCAGAAGCCCGAGCCGACGTCACCGATCAGCCAGCCCAGTCCGTCCGAGATCGCGGCGAGCCGCCCGTCCTCGACCCGAACCGCCGACGCGCCTGTGCCGGACAGCAGCACATAGCCGTCGGGAGCCGCCGTCCCCGAGAAGTACGCAGCCAGCACATCGAACTCGAAGACCGGCTCACCCGCGACCAGGTCGGAGAGAGCGGCCACGATCGCCGCCCGGTGGCCGGCGTCGCCCGCCCCTGCCACCGCCAGGGCAGCGCCGGAGATCTGACCGGCGTTCGCGGAGGTCACGGCCTGGGTGACAGCCGCGGTGATAGCTGCCGTGGCGGCCTGGATCCCGGCCGATGTCGGGTTGCCGCTGCCGGCCTTGCCGATGCCTCGGCAACGCCCGTCCGAGGAGACGACGACGGCGCGAGTGCTGGTGCCTCCCGCGTCGAGTCCCAGATAGTTATGAGTCATTGACACCGTTTCGTAACAGAAAACCATTGCCAGGCGTACTCTCTCCAAATAGTTTTCGTGCGCAGGGCTCGTCATACGGTCGTAGCCCGAGTTTGCAAAGTGGGTGGACTAATTGACCAGTGACGTGTTCGGAACCTTCGACGAGCAGGTTCGCACACGCCTGTCCGAGCTGCAGTCCATCGCGCAGTCCGGTGGCCTCGACGAGGCGGTCGAGGCGATGGTCCACAGCATCCGCAACGGCGGTGTGCTGCAGGCCTTCGGCACCGGGCACTCGCAGGCCTTCGCGATGGAGATCGCCGGACGTGCCGGCGGACTGATCCCCACCCACGCCATCGCCCTGCGCGACACCGTCCTCAAGGGCAGGCGCCCGGCGAGCGACCTCCAGGGCGGTCTCCTCGAGCGCGACAGCAACATCGCCGACGAGCTCTGGGGTCTGCACGAGCTCCACCCCGAGGACGTCTTCCTGATCGCCTCCAACTCCGGCGTCAACGGCTCGATCGTCGGCATCGCGCTGCGCGCGAAGGAGAAGGGCCACAAGGTGATCGCGGTGACCAGCCTCGAGCACACCAAGGCGGTCACCCCCAAGCACCCCAGCGGCAAACGCCTCGCCGAGATCGCCGACGTCGTGATCGACAACCTGGCCCCCTTCGGCGACGCCACCGTGACCCTCGGTGGTGGTGAGGACGGCGCCCAGGGAGTCCTGGCCGGTGCCGTCTCCTCCATCACCGCTGCGTACATCGCCCAGCTCCTGACCCTCGGCACCGCTGCCAGGATCCAGGAGGAGGGCGAGACCCCGCCCCTGTACCTCTCCGCCAACATCCCGGGTGGCGATGAGCACAACGATGCGTTGAAGGCTCGCTACGGCGAGCGCATCGGAAGCATGGCATGAACACCCGTAAGAAGAAGTAAAGAGGAATCCCACCCGAAAGAAGGCAGCACGATGTCCCAGCAGCTTCACGGCCGGCTCGATCGCCGGACCCTTCTGCGCGGCAGCCTCGCCGGCGCGGCGCTCTTGTCGTTCTCCGGTGCGCTCGCCGCCTGCGGCGCACCCGGCAGCGACTCTGACAACTCCGGCGGTGGCACCAAGTCCGACACCAACCCGTTCGGGATGGCCAAGGACTCCACCGTCGACGTCGTGATCTTCGACGGCGGCTACGGCTACGACTACGTCGAGTTCGCCGCGGGCGTGGCGGGCAAGGAGTTCGCCGACGCCACGATGAAGGTCAGTGCGACCACCAAGATCGCCACCGAGCTGCAGCCGCGCTTCGTCGGCGGCACGCCGCCGGACCTGATCGACAACTCTGGCGCGGACCTGATCGGCTACAACACCATCGCCGCGCAGCTCGAGACGCTCGACGACGTGTTCGAGGCGAACAACTACGAGGGCACCAAGATCGCCGACACCCTCTACCCCAACGTCGAGGTGCCCGGCACCTTCGGCGGCAAGTTCGTGGCGATCAACTACGTGATGACCGTCTACGCGGTGTGGCACTCCGCCTCGCTCTTCGAGGAGAACGGCTGGACCGCCCCGAAGACCTGGGACGAGGCGCTCGACCTCGGTGCCAAGGCCAAGGCCAAGAAGAAGTACCTCTGGACCTGGGGCAAGGAGGCGGCGACCTACTACCGCACCCTGGTGATCGACTCGGCTGCCAAGGAGGGCGGCGACGAGGTGCGCCTCGCGCTGGAGAACCTCGAGAAGGGCGCCTGGTCTCACCCGACGATCCAGTCGATCCTCGAGAAGCTCGGCGAGATGGTCAAGCAGGGGATGTTCATCCCCGGCGGCGCCGGCACCGTGTTCACCGCCGCGCAGGCCAAGTGGTCCAACAAGCAGCAGGCGCTCCTCTACCCCAGCGGTGGCTGGATCGAGAACGAGATGAAGGACACCACGAAGGAGGGCTTCGAGATGACCGGCATCCCGGAGTTCACCCTCACCGACAAGTCGGAGATGCCGTACGAGGCGATCCGCGCCGCCGCGGGCGAGGGCTACATCGTGCCGAGCAAGGCCAAGAACCCGGCCGGTGGCAAGGAGCTCCTGCGAGCGATGCTGTCGAAGGAGGCCGCCACGAACTTCGCCAAGACGAAGCTCGCGCCGACCATCGTCAAGGACACCGTCCCCGCCGACGGCTTCGGCTCCGCGGCATTGAAGTCGCAGACCGCGATGCTCGACGCCGCCGGGGAGAACGTCTTCAACTTCCAGTTCTACGACTACTACGGCACCAACACCGACGAGCTGGTCGTATGGAACTCGTTCCTCTCCGGTGACCTGGACGTCAAGGGCCTGACGGAGAAGGTCCAGGGCATCTTCGACAAGGTCGCCGACGACTCCTCGATCGAGAAGCTCAAGATCACCTGATCCCTCTCACAGATCGCGAACCACCTATGTCTGCATCAGCTACTGATGCGACGGCGGGCGGGCTCCCCGAGGCGAACCCCTGGGGAGCCCCACCGCGCCGTCGCCGCCGCAAGCTCACCTTCGACCGGGCCCTGTTCATGGCCGTCTTCCTCGGCCTCCCGGTCGCGGTCTTCGTCATCTTCGTCGTGATCCCGATCGGCCAGGCCCTCTTCTACTCGCTCACCGACTGGTCCGGTTTCTCCCCGGTCATGAACGTCGTCGGCCTGGACAACTACGTCAAGCTCTTCAACGACGACACCTTCCTCAAGGCGTTGCGCAACAACGTGCTGCTCACGCTCGTGGTGCCACTGGTGACCCTGGTCGCGGCGCTGGCGATCGCGGTGGTCGTCACGACCGCCGGCCCCAGCACCGGTCAGGTGCGCGGCCTGAACGGCTCCGGCTTCTATCGCGTCGTCTCGTTCTTCCCCTACGCCGTCCCGGCCGTCGTCATCGGCCTGCTCTGGGCGCAGGTCTACGACCCGGCCGCCGGACTGCTCAACGGCATGCTCACCGGCATCGGCTTCGAAGGGTTCACGAACTACGCCTGGCTCGGGGAGGTGCGTGCGGCGATGCCGGCCTCGATGTTCGTGATGATCTGGGCCAACATCGGCTTCTACACCGTGCTCTTCGTGGCCGCGATCAAGGGCGTCCCCGCGGAGATCTACGAGGCCGCCCGCATCGACGGCGCCGGCCGGTTCCGTACGGCCGTCTCGATCACGCTCCCCTCGATCCGTGACAACGTCCAGACGGCCTACATCTACCTCGGGATCCTCACCCTCGACGCGTACGTCTTCATGGCGGCGCTCGCCCCGGGCGGTGGGCCCGCGAACTCGACGCTGACGATGAGCCAGTATCTGATGAACACCGCATTCAAGAAGGGCCAGTTCGGCTACGCCACCTCGATGGGGGTGGTGCTCGCCCTGGTCACGCTGCTCTTCGCCGCGCTGATCTTCGTGATCTTCCACTTCTCCGGTGGCCGGGACAAGAAGGGAGGCGTACGCGCATGAACACCCCACTACGTCCTCGCTCCGCTCCGGGCGCAGCGGGGGACCCCGAAAGCATGACTACCGTGACTCTCGACAGGGCGGCCGCCCCGGCGCGCCCCGACGGCAGCCGACGTACGCCCGGTGACGCCCTGGTGGCGGGCACCTCGCACACGATGCTGGTCCTGTGGTCGGTGATCGTGATCGTGCCGTTCTGCTGGGTGCTGCTCTCCTCGTTCAAGACGTCGAAGGAGATCCTGTCCTCGCCGTTCACCCTGCCGGCGCAGTGGAGCTTCGACAACTACGTCAGCGCCTGGACGAAGGCCGGCATCGGGACGTACTTCTTCAACACCGTCATCGTCGTCGGCACCGCCTTGGTGCTGGTGATGCTGCTGGGGGCGATGTGCGCCTATGTGCTGGCGCGGTTCGAGTTCTTCGGCCGCAGCTTCATCTACTACTCGATGCTCGGCGGGCTGACCTTCCCGGTCTTCCTGGTCATCGTGCCGCTGTTCTTCGTGCTCCAGGGGTTCGGGCTGCTCAACACGTTGCCCGGTCTGATCCTGACCTATGTGGCCTATGCGCTGCCGTTCACCGTCTTCTTCCTCTTCGCCTTCTTCAAGACGCTGCCCGACGACGTCTACGAGGCCGCGATGATGGACGGGGCAGGGGAGTGGCGCACGTTCTTCCGGATCATGCTGCCGATGGCCGCACCCGGGATGGCCGGCGTCGCGATCTTCAACTTCCTCGGACTGTGGAACCAGTTCCTGCTCCCGGTGGCGCTCAACACCGATCGGGACAACTACGTGCTGACCCAGGGGATGGCGTCGTTCTCGTCGCAGGCGGGCTACAACGTGGACTTCGGTGCGCTCTTCGCCGGCGTGGTGATGACCGTGCTCCCGGTCCTGGTCGTCTACCTGATCTTCCAGCGGAGGATCGCCGGGACGGTCTCGACCGGCACTTTCCGCTGACCACATCGACTGCCGAGCCGGCGCGTCATGACGCGCCGACTCGGCGGTTTTCGGCGTCAGGATGAGCCGACTCGGGGATTGGTGTGACGCTGCTCTCGCGCCCCAGGTTAATAAGCGCTAACCTAGGGCGCGTGACTGCTTTCCTCCAGCCCGAGCACGAAGAGCTGCGTGCTGTCGTCCGTGACTTCGCCCAGAAGGAGGTCGCGCCCCATGCCGCGCAGTGGGACCGCGACCATTACTTCCCCGTCGAGGTCGTCCACAAGATGGGCGAGCTCGGCCTCTTCGGCCTGACCGCCCCCGAGGAGTACGGCGGCGGTGAGGGTGACCTCGTCGCGCTCTGCGTGGCGATCGAGGAGCTCGGCCGGGTCGACCAGTCGATCGGCATCACGCTCGAGGCCGCCGTCGGCCTGGGGATCAACCCGATCCTCACCTACGGCACCGACGAGCAGAAGCAGCGCTGGCTCCCCGACCTCGTCGCCGGACGCGCGCTGGCGGGCTTCGGGCTGACCGAGCCGGGTGCCGGCTCCGACGCCGGGGCGACCGCCACCAAGGCCGTCCTGGACGGCGAGGAGTGGGTCGTCGACGGCGCCAAGCAGTTCATCACCAACTCCGGTTCCTCGATCACCTCGGTCGTCACCGTCACCGCGCGCACCGGGACCCGCGACAACGGCAAGGCCGAGATCAGCACCATCATGGTCCCGTCGGGCACTCCCGGGTTCACCGCCGAGAAGGCGTACGACAAGCTCGGCTGGCACGCCTCGGACACCCACCCGCTGTCCTTCGACGGTGCCCGGGTGCCCGCCGACCACCTCCTCGGTGAGCGCGGCCGCGGCTATGCGCAGTTCCTCGCCACCCTCGACGACGGCCGCGTCGCGATCGCCGCGCTCGCCGTCGGCTGCATCCAGGCCTGCCTCGACATGGCGCTCGACTACGCGGGCGAGCGGCAGACCTTCGGCGGCCCGATCGGGCGCAAGCAGGGCGTCGCCTTCCAGATCGCCGACCTCGAGGTCATGCTCCGGGCATCGCGCCTGCTGACGTACGAGGCTGCCGCGATGAAATCAGCGCTGGACACCGGTGGCGCGACGACGAAGCAGTTCAAGCAGGCGGCAGCCGCCGCCAAGCTGTACGCCACCGAGTCGGCCGTCACCGCGACCCGCATCGCCACCCAGATCTTCGGGGGCTACGGGTTCATGGAGGAGTATCCGGTGGCCCGCTTCTACCGCGACGCCAAGATCCTCGAGATCGGCGAGGGCACCTCCGAGGTGCAGCGGATGCTGATCGCCAGAGGCCTCGGCCTCCCTGTCGAATAAGTCGCGGGCGGTCCGTGGATGGACCGGCGAATTGACCGGCGGCTGAACGAAACCCGCAAAGTATTCAAACGTCATCTCACCAATGACCGTTTACTGTAGCCACATGGCGTTCGGGGGAGAGCTGCTCGATCGGCTGCGTCGCACCCGCCTCTTCGGCGAGGTCGTCCGCTTCATGATGGTGGGCGGCATCGCGACCGCAGTCGCCTTCGTGCTGTTCAACGGCCTGGTCCACGGTTTCTTCCTCGGTGCCGGGCCGATGAACGGGCAGCCGATCCCGGCGTACGTCATCGCCAACACGGTCGGCATGCTGATCAGCTACGACCTGAGCCGCCGCTGGACCTTCCGTCACCGGGTCTCCGACCACCCCGACGGCGGGTTCACGGCTTATGTCGTGATCAATGCGGTGACGATGCTGCTGCCGATCGCGTGCCTGTATGTCACCAGAAGCGTCATCGGCTGGGACAGCGCGATCGCCGACAACGTCTCGGCCAACGTGGTCGGCGTGCTGATGGGCCAGGTCGCCCGGTTCTTCCTGTTCCGGCGGTTCGTCTTCGGCCGGCCGATCCGCTACACCCAGGTCTACGGCAGCGTCGAGGAGCAGGCCGCAGCGGTGAACGCCGCCGCCCCGGGACGGACGGTGCTGGTGGCGCCGGAGCGTCGCGAACGGGTCAGCGGTTCCACAGATCGGGCCATGCGTGACCGAGGCCGCTGAGCAGGTCACGTAGCAGCGGCAGGCTCAACCCGACCACGTTGTGGTGGTCGCCCTCGATCCCCGTCACGAACGCCCCGCCCAGCCCGTCGATCGTGAAAGCGCCGGCGACGTGAAGTGGCTCACCCGTCGCGACGTACGCCGCGATCTCCTCGTCGCTCATCTCCGCGAAGTGCACAGTGGTGGCGGCCGTCCGGGACACCTTCCGTCCCGTGGCCGTGTCGGTCAGCGCATGCCCGGAGACGAGTATGCCGCTGTGCCCGCGCATCTCCCGCCAGCGCTGAGCCGCCTCCTCGGCGTCGGCGGGCTTGCCGAGGGCCTTGCCGTCGAGCTCGAGGACGCTGTCACAGCCCAGCACGAGCGCGCCTTCTGGGACCTCGGGCCGGCCGGCCACGGCGTCCCGTTTGAGCTCGGCCAACCCGAGCGCCAGGTCGGTCGGGGGCAACCCGTCGAGCCGGCTCTCGTCGACACCTGAGACGATCACCACGGGCTCGACACCTGCGCTGCGCAGCGTTTGCAGGCGAGCGGGGGACTTGGAGGCAAGGACCAGCGTGGTCATGTCCCAACCCTAGGGGTAAAGGTCCTTTACCTCGGTGCTGGTCCCCGCTAGGTTTCGCACGTTAATCCAACCCTATAGAGGAGAACCCAAAGTGGCCGACTACTCGCCACCCCCGCCCCCGCAGCAGCCTTACGGCGCCGGCCCCGTGGGCGAAGTCACGCTGAGCCAGCCGCTCCGCGGCGCGTCGCCCCGTGACGCCATCGCGCGCTTCTTCAAGAAGTACGCCAAGTTCGAGGGCCGCGCCAGCCGCTCCGAGTTCTGGTGGCCG
>NZ_JBOHDN010000167.1:0-2608 GCF_050699375.1 Nocardioides sp.
CGATGCGGGTGCGGGTGATGCGGCAGGTGCACTTCTCGACCGCTGACCAGCGCAGCATCGATCTGGTGTTCTTCATCAACGGGCTGCCGGTGGCGACGGTGGAGCTGAAGACCGACTTCACGCAGTCGCTGGAGGAGGCGGTCAACCAGTACAAGAAGGACCGCCAGCCGCTCACCAACGGGCGTCCGGAGCCGTTGCTGGCCTTCGGGCGCGGCGCGCTCGTGCACTTCGCGGTCTCCAACGAGCTGGGAGCGATGACGACCAGGCTCGAGGGGGACAAGACCCACTTCCTGCCCTTCAACATGGGCTACGACGACGGCGCCGGCAACCCGCCGGGTAGCGACGGGCGCTCGGCGACGGCGTATCTGTGGGAGCGGGTGTGGGAGAAGCACGCGTGGCTCAACATCGTCGGGCGGCTGATGATCGTGCAGTCGCGCGAGGAGTGGGACATCGCGACGGGCGCGTCCGTGCGGCGTACGGCGATGTTGTTCCCGCGGTTCCACCAGTGGGAGGCGGTCACCAAGATCGAAGCCGCGATCCGAGAAGAGGGTGTCGGCCACAAGTATCTGATCGAGCACTCGGCGGGATCGGGCAAGACCAACACCATCGCTTGGACCGCGCACCGGCTCGCGCGACTGCATGTCGACGATGACAAGGTCTTCGACTCCGTCATCGTGGTCGTCGATCGGACCGTGCTCGACTCCCAGCTCCAGGACGCGATCCGGCAGATCGACGGGTCGGGCAAGATCGTGGCCACGATCAGTCCGGAGGACGTACGCAAGGCGGGTGCGGCGTCGAAGTCGGGCCTGTTGGCGCAGGCGTTGAAGAACGGCGAACTGATCATCGCGGTCACGGTGCAGACCTTCCCGTGGGCGCTCGATGAGATCCGGCGGGACTCTGCGCTGAAGGGCAAGAGGTTTGCCGTCATCGCTGACGAGGCGCACTCCTCGCAGTCGGGCCAGATCTCCTCCAAGCTCAAGCAGGTGCTGACGGCTGAGGAGATCAAGGAGATCGAGCAGGGCGGCACCATCGACGCGGAGTCGATCCTGGCCTCGGAGATGACCGAGCGGGCCGAGTCGAAGAACATCTCCTACCTCGCCTTCACTGCGACGCCGAAGAACAAGACGCTGGAGCTCTTCGGCCGTAAGGGCGATGACGGGCATCCGCGCGAGTTCCATCTCTACTCGATGAAGCAGGCGATCGAGGAGGAATACATCCTCGACGTGCTCAAGGGCTACCAGACATACGACACCGCCCTGAAGATCGCTGGCGAGGCTCAGAGCGGGGACGACGTCGATGAGTCCGCGGCCCGGAAAGGGCTGATGAGGTGGGTGAAGCTGCACCCGACCAACATCAGCCAGAAGGTCCAGATCATCGTTGAGCACTTCCACGCCAATGTCGCCCACCTGCTGGAGGGCAAGGCGAAGGCGATGGTGGTGACGGACTCTCGAAAGGCCGCGGTGAAGTACAAGCTGGCCATCGATGCCTACCTGACGAAGCGCGCTGCGGAAGACCCGACGTACAGCTATCGGACGTTGGTTGCTTTCTCTGGCTCGGTGACGATGGACGAGAACGAGGTCTGGACCGCCGAGTGGGGGCCGGTGCCGGGGGAGGGCGACGAGTTCACCGAGGCAGCGATGAACCCAGGGGCGGGCTCGGACCTGGCGGCCTCGTTCAAGGGCGACACCTACAAGGTGATGCTGGTCGCCAACAAGTTCCAGACCGGCTTCGACCAGCCACTGCTGTGCGCCATGTACGTGGACAAGAAGCTCTCCGGCGTCACCACCGTTCAGACCCTGTCCCGGTTGAACCGGACGCATCGGACGGCGTCGGGGGAGCGGAAACGCAAGACGTTCGTCATCGACTTCGTGAACGAGCCCGAGGACATCCGGGCGGCGTTCGAGCCGTACTTCAAGAGTGCCTCGCTGGAGACCGAGACCGACCCGTATGTCGTCGTTCACCTGTCCAACAAGCTCGCGCACGCGGGGATCTACACCGAAGAGCAGGTGCGCAAGGTCGCCGAGCTGTGGGTGGGACGTAAGGGGAACAACGCGCTGTCGGCGGCGATCAGCCCGGTCCAGCACGACTTCGCCCGCCGCTACGCGACCGCTCTCGAGGCCGACGACAAGGTCACGCTCAACACGCTCGATCTGTTCCGCAAGGACGTCTCCACCTACGTACGGCTCTATGACTTCATGAGCCAGATCGTCGACTACGGCGACCCCTACATGGAGAGCCTCTCGATCTTCCTTCGGCTGCTGGAGAAGGTGATCGCGGAGTCGTCCTGGAGCGCGGAGGTCGACCTCTCCGATGTCGCGCTCGTCGGGGTCAAGCACAACAAGTCGATCCCCGTCGACATCTCCCTCGGCGGTGACGGTGAGCTCACGGGGAGCACCGGCGCCGGCTCGGGTGCGCGCAAGGAGCCGAAGTACGTCGCGCTCCAGGTCGTCATCGACAAGATGAACGACCTCTTCGGGGCCGAGACCTTCGAGCAGTCTCAGATTCGCGAGTTCGTCCAGGTCCTGGTCGCGCGTCTGCTGGGCTATCCCGATCTGGTGAAGCAGACCAAGGTGAACTCGAAGAAGCAGTTCCTGGAGTCCCAGGACTT
>NZ_JBOHDN010000168.1:0-7325 GCF_050699375.1 Nocardioides sp.
TGTCCCGCGCCGAGAGTCCGTGCCATAAGTCGTGCGATGCGTGCGTGCATCGCAAGGCGGCGTCGCGACGGCATACCGGGTGTCTTCCGAGCGATGCCAACGCAGCGAGGTGCGTGCGCAGCGTGCGCCTTATGGTGCGGAATTGAGGTGCGGGACACTAGGTTTGTGGCATGGCCAGTCTTGACCGTCCGGTGAAGCCGGACCCGTACTCCCTGATGCCCGCCCTCCCCTCCTTCACGCTCACGAGCCAGGACGTGACCGAGGGGCAGCCGCTGAAGCAGGACCAGGTCCACGACCGCGGCAACACCTCGCCGCAGCTCAGCTGGAGTGGCGCCCCGGAGGGGACGAAGTCGTACGTCATCACCTGCTTCGACCCCGACGCCCCCACGCCCAGCGGCTTCTGGCACTGGTGCCTGGTCGACGTGCCCGCGGACGTGACCGAGCTCCCGGCCGGTGCCGGAGCAGGTTCCGCCGAGCTCCCGGGCCAGGCGTTCCATGTCGCGACCGACTTCGGCACCAAGGAGTTCGGCGGTGCCGCTCCCCCGGCCGGTGACCAGGTCCACCGCTACTACTTCGTCGTCCACGCGGTCGGCGCGGAGACCCTCGGCGTCGACGACTCGGTCACCCCCACGGTCGTCTCGTTCAACCTCGCCTTCAAGGCACTGGGCCGCGCCGTCCTGGTGGGCACCTACCAACACTGAGATCCGCTTCCGACGCGGGAGCTCTGGAGCCACTGGGTGACTACTGAACTCCCGCGTCGTTCACGATCGCATGTGGGTCAGGGGCGTCGGCGGGCGACGGTGCTCGACGTTCGGCGGCAGGCCCAGCTTGAGGAAGATCTCGCCCAGGCACAGCTCGTACTGCCGCCTGTTCGTGAAGAGGCTGGTCGCGATCGCGCGATAGGGAAACTCCGACGCGAGCAGGGCCAGCGCCTCGTTCTCGCGCATCGTGAGAGTGGAGAAGACGTCCGCATCCCTGGCTGTCTCCCTCATCCGGTCGATCACCTCCGGGTCGACCACCACCTCCCCCGACGCCACCCGGCCGACGGCGTCGAGGAAGTGGGGCGTGGCCCCGACCCGCGACTTGCGGAGGTAGCCGAGACCGCCGGTGCCCGTGCTGGCGAAGACCTTGGCCGCGTACGTTGTCGCGATCGACGCTCCGAGCACGACGATGCCCATCTCTGGCGCCTTCTCGTGCACCCGGAGTGCGGCGGTGATGCCCTCGTCCACCTGGCCCAGTCGGGCGTCGGTGACGACCAGGCTCGGCATCGTGTCGGTCACGGCCTGGACGAGCCGGTCACCGTCGCTCGCGTCGCCGACCACCTGGTAGCCGCCACGTGCGAGCAGCGCGGTGAGTCCGGCGCGCAGGAGCGGCGACTCGTCGGCAACGACGACACTCGGCTCAAACCTCGCCACAACGTCTCCGCTCGGTGATTGGGGGAAGCGGTCGACACGCATTCTGTCGCACTTGGTCTCAAACCCCCGGGACCCGCCACTCTCGTGTCGAGAGGCGACCGTCGATCAGGGCGTCGGCTCAGTACTCCGGCGGCCCCTCCGAGGCCTGCTTCAGCAGGTTCTCGAAGGAGGTCGGGTTGGCGAACTCGTCCTCGACCAGCTTGCGCGGATGGGCGGTGGACGGTGCCGACACGTGGGATCCGGTGACCGTGACCAGCGAGGCGAGCTCACCGGCGGCGCGGTCGACCCGCTTCTGCAGCTCCGACCCGCCCGCGAAGTCGTCGGTAGCGGCGAAGACACCGGTGGGGACGACGACGGCGTGCAGATAGGAGAACAGCGGTCGCATGGCGTGCTCGATGACCAAGGAGTGACGCGCGGTGCCGGCGGTGGCGGCAGCAAGCACCGGCTTGGCATCCAGGACACCCTGCTCCATGACATCGAAGAACGTCTTGAACAGACCGGAGTAGGAGGCCGAGAAGACCGGGGTCACCGCGATCACAGCATCCGCGCCATGGACCGCGTCTATGGCCGCTTTCAGGTCGGCGGTCGGGAATCCGGTGAGCAGGTTGTCGGTCAGCGCGTGCGCGAGGTTGCGCAGCTCGACATGCTCCACCTCCGCCTCCGCTCCACGGGAGCCGATCGACGCCACGGTGGCGTCCGCGAGCATGTCGGCGAGCAGCTTGGTCGAGGACGGGATACCGAGTCCCGCCGAGACGACGACGATCTTCTTAGCAGCACTCATGACTCAGAGCTCTCCCTCCAGGACCTTCGCGACCTCCGAGTCGCCAAGGTCGCGGTCGGACGAACCGGTGGCGGCGTCGCCCCCGGCATAGACGGTCGAGTCCTTCGCCCCTCCGGCACTCGCCACCAGCGAAGCGTGGGTCGGCGCGTCGGGGGCCTCCGGCTTGCGGATCTTCGCGAACTCCGCGCGCAGGGTCGGCAGGATCTCGCCGTAGAGGTCGAGCTGCTCCAGGACCGTCTTCAACGGCAGCCCGGCGTGGTCGAGCAGGAAGAGCTGGCGCTGGTAGTCGCCGATGTTCTCCCGGAAGGAGAGCGTCCGCTCGATGACCTGCTGCGGCGAGCCGACGGTCAGCGGCGTGGCCTCGGTGAAGTCCTCCAATGAGGGGCCGTGGCCGTAGACCGGGGCGTTGTCGAAGTAGGGCCGGAACTCGTTGATCGCGTCCTGGGAGTTCGGCCGCATGAAGAACTGCCCACCCAGCCCCACGATCGCCTGGTCGGCGGTGCCGTGCCCGTAGTGCTCGAAGCGCTGCCGGTAGAGCTGCACCATCTGCTTGGCGTGCGACTCCGGCCAGAAGATGTGGTTGTGGAAGAAGCCGTCGCCATAGTACGCAGCCTGCTCGGCGATCTCGGGCGAGCGGATCGATCCGTGCCAGACGAACGGAGCGACCCCGTCCAGCGGCCGAGGCGTCGAGGTGTAGCCCTGCAGCGGCGTACGGAACCGGCCTTCCCAGTCGACGACGTCCTCGCTCCACAGCCGGCGCAGCAGCGCGTAGTTCTCGACCGCCAGGTTGATGCCTTGGCGGATGTCCTTGCCGAACCAGGGGTAGACCGGGCCGGTGTTGCCGCGACCCATCATCAGGTCGACGCGGCCGTCGGTGAGGTGCTGGAGCTTGGCGTAGTCCTCCGCGATCAGCACCGGGTCGGTGGTGGTGATCAGCGTGGTCGCGGTGCTCAGGATGATGTTCTCGGTCTTGGCACCGATGTAGGCCAGCGTCGCGGTCGGGTTGGAGGCGATGAACGGCGGGTTGTGGTGCTCGCCGGTCGCGAAGACGTCCAGGCCCACCTCCTCGGCGTGCTTGGCGATCTCGACGGTCGCCTTGATGCGCTCGTGCTCCGTCGGGGTCTTCCCGGTCGTCGGATCCATCGTGACATCGCCGACGGTGAAGATGCCGAACTGCATACCCATGGTTCACTGCCCCTTTCGTGACTCGACCTGCTTGCCCGGGCCACGGTAGTTGAAATTCGAACTACTCGGCAAACAGTTGCCGCATCAACGTTATTCCACGAAACCCCTTGGCGTACGCAGGCCCGGTTGTGCCAACGTACGTCAGGTGTCCGGGGCGCTGCATTCACAGATGAGTCTGTATGCCGCGATCGCGACCAGCTCCTTCCGGCGCTGCTCGACCTACACCGCGGCCACGCTCGCCGGGATCTTCACCAACTCGGTCTTCGGGATCATCCTCAGCTTCGCCTACCTGGCGCTGTGGGAGCAGAACCCGTCCGCCGGCGGCTACCAGGCCGACCAGGCGGTCACCTTCGTCTGGATCGGGCAGGCGCTGTTGATGACGATCGCGCTGTGGAGCGGGGGCTCGACCGACGACCTGGCCGAGCGGATCCGCAACGGCGACATCGCCGTCGACCTCTACCGTCCGGTCAGCGTCCTCGGCTGGTATCTCGCTGCCGACCTCGGCCGGGCGCTCTACCACTTCGCGACCAGGGGCGTGGCCCCCACGATCATCGGCGCGCTGCTCTTCGGGCTGGTCATGCCCTCCCCCACCGGCGCGGCCGGGTTCGTGGTGAGCGTGGCCCTCGCGGTGGTGGTCAGCTTCGCCGTCCGGTTCCTCTTCGCCACCAGCGCCTTCTGGCTCTTGGACGCGACCGGCCCCCGGGTGCTGCTGAGCGTGCTGGCCACCTTCTTCAGCGGGCTGACACTGCCGCTCAACCTCTTCCCCGACGGGCTGCGCCAGGTCGCGTTGGCGCTGCCGTTCGCCTCCTACATCCAGACCCCGGCCGACATCTGGCTGGGTCGTCGTGCCGGACTCGACATGGTCG
The DNA here is from genome assembly GCF_050699375.1 of Nocardioides sp. Taxonomy (GTDB): domain Bacteria; phylum Actinomycetota; class Actinomycetes; order Propionibacteriales; family Nocardioidaceae; genus Nocardioides. The sequence continues at coordinate 4,248 of NZ_JBOHDN010000168.1, forward strand.
CCGCGATCGGGCTGCAGGTCGTGTGGTCGGTCGTCCTCCTGGCCCTGTGCGGGCTCGTCCTGCGCGCCGCGACCCGGAAGGTGGTGGTCCAGGGTGGCTGAATCTCGACAAGCTCGATCACCGGAGGAGCAAGCTCGATCACCGGAAGGTACGTACGTCGCTCATGCGGTTCGTTCCTACTGGCTCATCGCGCTGCTCTGGATCCGCGCGGCGATGTCCTACCCCGTCTCGTTCTGGACGATGGCGGTCGGCGGGCTGCTGATCACGTTCCTCGACTTCGTGACGATCTGGCTGATGTTCACCCAGATCGACTCCTACGGCGGCTTCGGGCTGCGCGAGATCGCGCTGCTCTACGGCGTCACCTCGATCGCGTTCCGGGTCGCCGACATGCTGGTCGGGAGCGTGGAGAAGATCGGTCAGAAGGTACGCAGCGGCGATCTGGACGCGATGATGACGAAGCCGGTCCCGGTGCTGGTGCAGCTGTGCGCCGACCGGTTCGAGCTGCGGCGCCTGGGGCAGATCGCCCAGGGTGTGGCGGTCTTCGCGTGGGCGGCGCCGATCGTGGACTGGACCCCGCAGCGGGCCCTCGTCCTCGTGCTGGCGCTCGTCTCCGGGGTGGTCATCTACTTCTGCGTCTTCGTGACCTTCTCCACCGTCCAGTTCTGGACCGTGGACGCCTCCGAGTTCGCCAACGCGTTCACCTACGGTGGCAACACGATCATGCAGTACCCCATGACGATCTTCCCCAAGGAGGTCGTCCGCTCGCTCACCTATCTGCTGCCGCTGACGTTCGTGAACTGGTATCCCTGCCTGTTCCTCCTCGGCCAGACCGACCCGTTCGGGGCCCCGGACTGGTTCCGCTTCGCCTCGCCACTGGCCGCGTTCGTGCTGGTCACCGTGACCACGCTCGTGTGGCGCCAGGGCCTGCGCCACTACCGATCGACCGGGAGCTGACATGCCACTCATCGAGGTGCGGGACCTTTCTCGCGAGTTCACGATCCGCAAGCGCGCGGGCGTCATGAGACGTACGTCGGTGGTGAAGCACGCCGTGCACGACCTGTCCTTCGACATCGATGCCGGCGAGATGGTCGGCTACATCGGCCCCAACGGGGCGGGGAAGTCGACCACGATCAAGATGCTCACCGGCATCCTGGTGCCCTCGGGCGGATCGGCACGGGTGGCCGGCCTGGAGCCCTCCCGCCAGCGCCGGGAGCTGGCCCGGAGGATCGGGGTCGTCTTCGGCCAACGAACCAGCCTGTGGTGGGACCTACCGCTGCGCGACTCCTTCGAGCTGCTGCGGCGGATCTACCGGATCGGTGACCAGACCTTCCGGCACAACCTGGAGGACCACGTCGCGCTGCTCGACCTGGGTGACCTGATGGACACCCCGGTGCGGCAGCTGAGCCTGGGCCAGCGGATGCGCGGCGACATCGCCGCGGCCCTGCTCCACGACCCCGAGATCCTCTACCTCGACGAACCCACGATCGGTCTCGATGTGGTCTCCAAGGGGAGGCTGCGAGAGTTCCTGCGCGCCCTCAACCACGAGCGCGGGACGACCCTGATGCTCACCACCCACGACCTGCAGGACATCGAGGCGCTGTGCGACCGGGTCATCGTGATCGACCACGGCACCGCCGTCTTCGATGGCCCGCTGGAGTCCCTGCGGGCCACCGGTGGGGCGTCTCGCACCCTCGTGGTCGACCTGGTCGACGAGGCGCCGACGATCGCCATCGAGGGCGCCCGGACCGTCAAGGTCGAGGGCCCGCGCCAGTGGCTCACCTTCCCGGCCGATGCCTCGGCCGCGCCGCTCGTGGCCCAGGTCGCCGCTGCGTACGACGTCGCGGACCTGTCCATCCAGGAGCCCGACATCGAGGATGTCATCCGGCAGATCTACTCGCGCTGACCGATGAGGGCCGCTTCCATGACCTAGGCAGGTCGCGCGTTGGCGATCTGGCGGAGCGCGGAGATCGCGCCCACCCAGGCGCGGGCCTCCGGGTGCACCCAGCCGACGAGCTCGACGGCGTCCTCAAGATCTGCGAGCAGGTCGCGGCGATGGATGGGCTCATGGTGCGCTGCCCGATTGCGGACCAACATCAGGTTGACCAGGCGCCGTTCGACATCCCGACGCCGAGCCCGAAGATCTGGGGTCGCCCCAGGGAATGCCTTGTGAAGCGACGGAACCCATAACGAGGCGTGGTAGCGCTGAGACACCAGGTAGCGCCAGAATCCGAACCCCAGCTCCGCGACCACGCGACCGTGCTCCTCCTGCCGGCGGCCACGCAGGGTCGCTCTGGACCGTGCCTTCGCGACATCGTCGCGTCCACGCTGGTCAAGCCGGATCGCGTCCAGCCAATCTCGATGGCCCTTGCGATCTGCCCATGACAGAAGCTGCCGGTCCAGGGCGTTTCGTACGATGACCTCGACCGTTCCCGTCGTCGCGATCACTCCCGATCCGGCACTCATGTTCCACTCATAGAGGCGCAGTGCACGGCTCAGGTCCTCATCGCAAACACGCAGGTAGGAACTGAGCCTGTCGGCTGTCAGGAGGTGGCGAAGCGTCGAGTCCGTCCACTCAACGTCATCCGCGCCGCTCACGTTTGACATCCCACAGATCCCTCGTAAAGTTGGTGTCGAAGACCCCGGAACGATCCCTGGCAATAGCCACATCGCCGGGGTTTCGCCTTGTTCGGGCTCGTGCAGCTGACTCTAGGTGGATGCACCGACAGTTTCGCCTCGTCGGATTACCCCGGAACGATCTATGGCAGCAACCACATCATCGGAGACTCGCCTCGCTCGGGCCCCTGCATCTCAGGCTCTTGGCAATCCAGGGTGTAGATGCGGTCTGTCGAGACTTCACACCTAGCGCCCGTTCACCACAGAAGCTCGGACTAACTCTTGATCGCCATAGCGACGGCAAGGTGACCAGCGACATTTCACCCTAGGTCGGTGCACCGACAGTTTCGGCTCGCCCGGACGCAGCTCAGGAGTCGACGCGCAGGACCGCGAGCTCGTCCGGTTGACGGGAGAGCTCGGCGAGGGTGTGGCGCAGCCGCTCCAGGAGCGACTCGACGGACCTCG
>NZ_JBOHDN010000169.1:0-7543 GCF_050699375.1 Nocardioides sp.
CATCCACGCCGGGCGCCCGTGATGGCGTGGGTCTCAGCCCGGCCGCCTTCGGCGGCGGGACTTCCTCGCTCGGCATGCACGGACGAGCAAGCTCGCCGCGCCGCCTCGCTCGTCAGCCTTTGGTCAGGACCGAGGTGCGCTCGGGGTAGGGCAGGGTCGGAGTGAGACCGGAGTGGATGGTCTCCTTCATCCCCGAGGCGGCTATGGCCTCGACGTAGCGCTTGCGGCGGCTGTTGTCGAAGACGATGATCCCGCCGGGAGCGAGCCGGTCCTTGGCCTTCTCCAGGCACGCCTCGCGGGCACGCCCGTCGATCACCACGAGGTCGAACTCGCCGTCGACGTCGTCGATGGAGTTGACGTACGTCTCGAAGTCGAGGCCCGCGTGGCCCTCCTTGTGGGAGGCGATGACGGGGTTGTCGTTGGCGACCGGCTCGATGACCCGCAGCGAGATCTTCTCCTCACCGGCGAGCTCGGCCTGCATCATCTCGCCGAAACCCTTGTGGTGCTCGACCGAGTGGATCTCGTCGGCACGGCGGGAGAGCCAGATGGTGGAGGCGCCGGAGCCGTACTCGTAGGCCCGGATCGGACGCTCGCGCTCACCCAGCCACGCGTCGACGGCGGTGATCGCGTCGTAGGTCCACCACGGCACGTCCAGCTTCGCCATCGCCAGGGAGTCGTAGACCTTGGTCAGCGAGTGGGCCCAGTGGCGCCAACGCTGCTCGACCGGCGGAGCGGTCTCCTTCGCGATTCCCGTCTTCGTCAGCCCACGACCGACTGCCTTGAGGGAGGCGGCGTAGGACTGCTTTGCCAGGGAAAGCGGGGAACGGCCTGAGGTGGACATTGATCTCCAGAGAAGAGTGTGACGGGCAGCGCTTACGCACGATACCGGCGAACGGTGCCCGTTACTCGGAACGTTCTGCCAAACGCTTGGTGAGTCGTGCGAGAACATCCGGCGGCAGGAAGGCCGAGACATCCCCGCCGAAGGCGGCCATCTCCTTGATCAGGCTGGAGGAGACCGCGGCCCAGCGCGGGTCGTTGAGCAGGAAGACGGTCTCCACCCGGGTCATGTGGGCGTTCATCTGAGCCATCGGCGCTTCGTACTCCAGATCGGGCGCGCCACGCAGGCCCTTCACGATCGCCTGGGCGTCGATCTCGACGCAGAAGTCGGTGACCAGGCCGGTGAACGCCTGGACCCTGACGTTGCCCAGCGGAGCGGCGATGTCGGTGAGCATCTCCATCCGCTCTTCGGCGGTGAACAGGCGCTTCGACTTCGACGGGTTGACCCCCACGGCGATGACGACCTCGTCGAAGATCGCCGAGGCGCGGGTGAAGATGTCGAGATGGCCCAACGTGGGCGGGTCGAACGACCCCGGGCACACCGCACGGCGCGTCAATTCATTCTCCTTGGATTCTGCTTCGATCGGTCCGGGGCTGGGTTCAGTCCGACGCAGTGCCGTACCACAGCGTGGTCTCGCCGTACTTCTTCGACTTCTGGTCGCTGAACCCATCGGGCCAGACCGGCTCGGGGCTGCGCGCGGACCGCTCGACGATCACCAGCGCCGAAGGCACCAACCAGCCGTGCTTGACCAGCAGCATGATGTCCTCGGCGACGGCGTCGTCGGAGAGCGGGTAGGGCGGGTCGAGGAAGACCAGGTCGTACGGAGCCGCCGGCGGCGTCACCAGCGCGCTCGCCACACTGCCCGCGATCACGTTGGCCCGAGGGAAGCCGATCTCCTTCGCGTTGGAGCGGATCACCCCGGCCGTACGCCGGTCCGACTCGACCAGGGTCACGACCCCGGCACCGCGGGACCACGCCTCCAGGCCGACCGCGCCGGTGCCTGCGTACAGGTCGAGGAACCGCAGCCCGTCCAGCGAGCCGTAGGAGGACTCGATCGCTGAGAAGAGCGCTTCCCGGACTCGGTCGGTGGTCGGACGGGTCCGCACCCCCTTGGGGGAAAGTAGGCGTCGCCCTCCTGCGACACCTCCGATGATCCGAGTCATTGGGACACCCTACGACGTCAAGACTTCTCGAGATACTCAGCAGAGGTCGACTCCTCGATCTCGGCGACCCGCTCGGCCAGGAGCGGGGTCTGCGCGAGGTCGGCATCCTCGTTCAGGAGCGCCTCGGCGGCCTCCCTGGCCTGCACGATCGTCTCCTCGTCCCGGAGCACCCGCAGGCTCTCCAGGCTCGAGCGCCTGCCCGACTGGGAGGCACCGAGCACATCTCCCTCGCGGCGCTGGTCGAGGTCGACACGGGAGAGCTCGAAGCCGTCTGTGGTCTGCGCGACCGCCTCCAGCCTCGTCCTCGCCGGGGTGCCGGCCTCGGCGTGGGAGACGAGCAGGCAGAGCCCGTGCAGCCCGCCTCGGCCGACCCGGCCGCGCAGCTGGTGGAGCTGGGAGACACCGAAGCGGTCTGCGTCGAGAATGACCATCGTGGTGGCGTTGGGTACGTCGACGCCGACCTCGATCACGGTGGTGGCGATCAGCACGTCGATGTCGCCGGCGGCGAAGGCGCTCATGGTGCGCTCCTTCTCCTCGGCGGGGAGCTTGCCGTGCAGCTTGGCGACCCGCAGTCCCTGCAGGGGTCCGGTGGTCAGCTCCTCGGCGATCTCGTCGACGGCGGAGAGCTCGACCGGAGCGGCCTTGACCTCGTTGCCGTCGACATCGAAGTCGCGCTGGTCCCGCTCCCCCTGCTCGGGCTCGTCGCCGCTGATCCGCGGGGCGACGACATAGACCTGGTGGCCCTTCTCGGCCTCCTCCCGGACCCGCTCCCAGACCCGGGCGATCCAGGCGGGGTGGTCGACCAGCGCCACCAGGTTGGTCTGGATCTCGGCCCGGCCCGCCGGCAGCTCGGTCAGCGTCGAGACCTCCAGGTCCCCGAAGACGGTCATCGCCACGGTCCGCGGGATCGGCGTCGCGGTCATGACGAGCAGGTGCGGCGGGGTGCCGGCCTTGTCGGTCAGGGCGGCGCGCTGCTCGACGCCGAACCGGTGCTGCTCGTCGACGACCACGAGACCGAGGTCGTGGAACATCACCTGGTCCTGCAGCAGGGCGTGGGTGCCGACGATGATGCCGGCCTCGCCGGTGGTGATGCGGCTGAGCGGCCCCTTGCGCTGGGTCTTGGTCATCGAGCCGGTGAGCATCTCGACGTGGGTCTGCTCCTGGTCGCCGGCGAAGAGACCGCCGGCCATGCCACTGGCGGCGAGGTCGCCGAGCATGGTGGTGATCGATCGGTGGTGCTGCTGGGCGAGCACCTCGGTCGGTGCCAGCAGCGCAGCCTGACCGCCGGAGTCGACGACCCTCAGCATCGCGCGGAGCGCGACCAGCGTCTTACCGGAGCCGACCTCGCCCTGGAGGAGGCGGTTCATCGGATGAGGCCGGGCCAGCGCCTGCTCGACCTCCTCTCCGATCGTCTGCTGTCCCTTGGTCAGTGTGAAGGGCAGCCGCTCGTCGAAGGCGTCGAGCAGGTTGGCGGAGCCGCCGGTGCGGGCGGTGGTGCCGAGTGCCTGCAGGGCTCGTCGCCGACGCCCCAGGACCAGCTGCAGCCCCAGCGCCTCCTCGAACCGGAAGCGGCGCAGGGCCCGTTGGACGTCCTTGAGGTCGTGGGGAGCGTGGGCCAGGTCCAGGGCCTCGCGCAGACTGGGGACGGCGTACGTCTCCCGCAGCTGTTCGGGGAGAACGTCGGTGACGTCCTCGACGACCTGCCGGGCGAAACGCACCGCCCGCATCACGTCCCAGTGCTGGAGCCCGGCGGTGAGCGGGTAGATCGGGAAGAGCTCGGTCAGCGCCTCGACGGCGAGCTCGTTGTCGGCGGCCTCGCCCGCGCTGGTCGCGTCGGTGGGGTCGCCGAAGACCACCATCTGGGGGTTGGCGAGCTGCCACTGGCCGCGGAAGGAGCCGGCCTTGCCGACGAAGACGCCGCGCACGCCCGCGGCCAGGACGCCCTTGCGCCATTCGGCGATCCGCTGGGACTTCGAGAAGAACGTCAGCTGCAGGTCGGCGCCGCCGGCCCGCAGCTGGGTCTCGACCCGGTAGGCGGGCCGGCCGGTGCGCCGGTCGGTGTGCTGGCGTACCGCACTCCTGACCACCTCGCCGAGCACGGTGAGCATCTCGCCCTCGTGCATCTCCGGGGTCTGGCTGAGGTCTGCGGTGCGCAGGTAGCGCCGCGGCAGGTGGTAGAGCAGGTCGCCCACCGTGTCCAGCCCGAGCCCTTTGGTGAACTTCGTGGCGTGCTTGCTGTTGCCCAGCACGGCCTCGATCGGCGACTCGAGGGTGATCGCCACCGTCTCTCTCCTCTGCTCGACCTCTACTCGACCGACATCAGGAGGGGGTAACGCTCCTGGCCTCCGTCGTACACCATCACATCAACGGTCGGGTGGTTGGAAGCCAACCACGCCGCCACCGCGCCGGCGAGCTCGCCCTCGGCGTCCTCCAGCCCGGAGACCAGAGTGACCAGCTCGCCACCACCACCGATGAGCCGGGCGAGCACGTAGGTCGCACAGGTCCCCAGGTCCTGGCCGACCTTCACGAAGTCTCCGCCCAGCACCCCGAGGGCATCTCCCGGCATACACGGCCCGGCCATCGTAATCGCTCGGGTGTTCGAGACAGTGACCGCACCATGCCGCGCGTGTCGCGCGGTGGCGGTCATCTCCAGGACGTCCTTGTCGAACTTCCGGCCCGGCTCGTGGACCGCGATCGCGGCCAGCCCCTGCACCTGCGTACGGGTCGGGATCACCGCGACGCTGATGTCGAGGTCGTCCTCGGCGGTGCGGGCCGCGGCCTCGGCCGACTGCCGGGTCGGGGCGTCGTTGGGCAGCACGATCACCTCGGCGGCGCCGGAGGCGGTGACCGCCTCGAGCAGCTCGGAGGTGGTCGGGCGCCGGTACGGGCCGCCCTCGATCACGATCGCGCCGGCGCCGCGGAAGAGCTCGGCGAGGCCCGGTCCGGCCGCGAACGCGATCACCGCCCGCCCGCTGCGGTTGGCGTGCCGGTGTGCCTGGCCTGCGATCTGCTCGGCGAAGTGGGTGACATGGATCCGGTGCGGGTGCCCGGCGGTGATCCCGGCCTCGATCGCGGCGCCGACGTCGTCGACGTGGACGTGCACGTTCCAGATGCCCTCGCCGCCGACGACGACCAGCGAGTCGCCCAGCGGCTGGAGGCTCTTTCGGAGGTCGGGGATCGCGGCGTCCTCGGCATCGAGGAGATACATGACCTCGTACGCCGGGCCGCCCGGAACCAGCTGATGCGCCTCGCTCGTGCCCCGGCCCGCCGGGATCGGGATGTGCGGAGTGGCCGCGGCGGGCGCCTGCGGGCTCGGCCGGCGACCGGTCAGAGCGGTCTCGAAGGCATCGAGAAGGACGCAGATCCCACGACCACCGGCGTCCACCACCCCGGCTTCAGCCAGCACCGGCAGCTGCTCCTGCGTCAGCACCAGAGCCTCGCGGGCGGCACCCGCCGCTGCCGACATCACGTCCCGGGTGCGCGCCGTCTCGTCGCCCTCGACGCACGCCTCGGCCGCGTCCGCCGCGGCTCTCAGCACGCTGAGCATGGTGCCTTCCTGGGGCTCCCCCACCGCGGCGTACGCAGCGTTGCCGGCCTTGCGCAAGGCGTCGGCGAAGACGACGGCGGTGCGCTCGTCGTCGGTGGCCTGGACCAGGCGCCGCAGCAGCGCGCCGATCATCTCGGCGAGGATCACCCCCGAGTTGCCGCGGGCATCCAGCAGGGCGCCGCGCGAGAAGGCGCGCAGCCCCTCGCGCCAGTCGGGACCGGTGAACTCGCGCAGCCGGTCACGGGCGGCGGCGATGGTCAGATAGAGGTTGGTGCCGGTGTCGCTGTCGGGCACCGGGAAGACGTTGAGCGCGTCGATCTCCTCGCGATGCGACGCGAGCGCGTCGGTCGCCAGGTCGCCGAACCGGCGGAAAAGGTCGAGCTTGACCTCGGCCACGCTGCCCTCCCAACTCCTCAGACACTGTGATGACGGACACACTGCCCGGCACCGCGGCCCCAAGGTTAGGCGGTCCCCGGGCATGGGGTAAACGACGGGTGAACAAATCCAGGGCTGCAGCAAAGACACGAGCGAGTAACAGCTTCTGCCGAGTCGCGCCCCGCGTCGGTGACGATCCATCCCTAGTGTGGACATCTCCCCGACGCCGAAGGAACTCCGCATGTCGATCCCGACCCCGACCCCGCGCGCGAAGCGCGTCAACGAGATCTTCGACTTCTCGGCCGGGCGCGGCCTCGAGGTCGGACCGCTGCACATGCCCCTCGTCCCTCGCGAAGCCGCGGAGGTCTCCTATCTCGACCTCTACGACCGCGATCGGCTCTACGAGTCCCACAAGATCAATCCCAACGTGACCCGCGACGGCATCCCCGAGATCGACTTCCCGATGTGGGACGGCACCAGGATGCGTACGCTCGACGAGGCCGCCAAGGAGGGCGCTCCGTTCGACTGGGCGCTGGCGAGCCACGTCGTCGAGCACGTCCCGGACCTGGTCGCATGGCTGGGACAGGTCGAGGCCGTCACCGCTCCCGACGGCGCCCTCATCCTGGTGGTCCCCGACCGGCGCTACACGTTCGACGCGCACCGTCCGCCCACGACGATCGGTCAGATCCTGCAGGCGTACGAGGCGGGCGACACGACCCCGTCGGTACGTGCCGTCTTCGACCACCATCGCGCCGCGGTCAACGGTGATCCCAAGAAGCTCCATCGCAGTGGCCCCAGCGAGGCGGAGAGCTGCGTCCACGACCTCGGCTACGCCAGGACCCAGCTCGAGCGAGCGCGCCAGGGCGAGTACGTCGACTGCCATGTCTGGACCTACACCGACCGCTCGTTCCCCGAGATCATCGCCGAGCTGCGCCGCCTGGGGCTGACCGGCTGGTCGGTCGAGACGCTGCTGCCGGTGCACGAGAACGACATCGAGTTCTACGTCGTCCTTCGCCGCGGCCTCTCCGCCGAGCTCCCCGAGACTCCCGCCCTGCCCGACTGGGTCGAGCAGGGCATCGAGCTGCACGAGGAGGTCGCCCGCCTCCGTGAGGTCGTCAAGGACCAGCGCAGGCGGCTCAAGTCGCAGCGTGAGCACCTCGCCGGGCAGCGGACGGAGATCGACGATCTGCGCGGCTCCAAGCGGTGGAGGCTGGCCACCGCGCTGGCCGCTCCCCTCGACCGGTGGCGGGATCGACGCAAGGAGGAGTGACGATTTCGTCCGGCGGCGAGACATCGGATACGGTTGTTTGGTTGTCTTGGCAGGGCGGCCGTCGATTGCGCGCCCGCTGGCAACACTTAATCGACCTCGATCATCTATTCAACCTCAGGAGTTCACGGTGGCTGCCGTCTGCGACATCTGCGACAAGAAGCCGGGCTTCGGCAACAACCGGCCGTGGTCCAAGAAGGCGACCAAGCGCCGCTTCGACCCCAACATCCAGCGCGTTCGCGCCGTCATCGGCGGCACCCCGAAGCGCATGAACGTCTGCACGACCTGCATCAAGGCCGGCAAGGTCTCTCGCTGACCTGAGGTTCCACGAAGGCCGTCACCCCTCTCGGGGT
>NZ_JBOHDN010000170.1:0-8802 GCF_050699375.1 Nocardioides sp.
CGCCTCCCCTGGGGGACGGGCGGCCCGGGTTGGTGCGGTCAGTCGCCGAGGCAGTCCTCCCATTGGGCGGGGAGGTGGTTGCCGTAGGTCTCGAGGATGTCGCGAGGGATGTCGCGCGCGGGGACGAGGCAGACCTCGCAGACGTCGGCCTTGAGGGCTCGGTTCCACACGGGCCGGTGCCGGGTGTCGGCCTGGTTTCTACGGTCGTTCCACATCAGCCACTGGTCGCAGGCGTTGCGGAAGTGGCCGAGGAGCGAGGGGGCCCGGACATCAGCGACCACGGCGAACGCGGCGGATACGAGGGGAATGCTCGGGATGATCCACTCGACCGCCTCACTGTATGCGCCGGGGCTGACCTCGATGAGGTCCTCGGCCCGGCCGGACCACGCGAAGGCGATTCCGTCTTGGAAGTACTCCAGCCCTGGAGTGCCGTCGCAGTGCCTGGAGGTGTAGCCCGGGATCAGGCTGGGCGTTCTGGTCATGGTGCGCTCCTTGCTGGGGTGGTGAGTCCCGGTTGTCTTGCTGTGTTGTCTCTATTGTATGTCGAGTCTGTCATTCCTGTCTAGTCTTTCGGTCACTATTCATGCCGGATCTCAGCGGCCGGCGCCGCCAGGGGCCAGGCCCGTAGGCCCGACCCCTGGCGAGTCTGGGTTAGCGGGTGAGGTCAGCGACGATGTCGGCGATGGGCTCGCCTTCCTTGGCTCGAGTCCAGGCTTCGCCACGGGGTTCGAGCCCGGCGGTGCGGAGAGAGTCGGCGAGTGCCTTGTTGTCGGCTTTACTTGCGGCTTTGGCGGCCTTGGTGGACTCCTTGACCGTGACGTCCTGGTGCCCGAGGGCTGCAGCAGTGACGGCGTCGAGCACGTGGGAAGCCTTCTCGTAGGCGATGGCAACTCGTTCGGGGTTGCGGGTCCAGGCGGCGGCGTAGCGTGCCGATCCTCGGGCGAGTTCGCCCTGTCCGTAGGCGGTGAGCAGGCCGTAGGCGACTGCCTCGGCTTCGGCTTCCATGTCGCCTCGGTGCTCTCCCGCGTAGGGGCGGTCCTCGCCTTCGCCGTGGAGGAGGGCGTGGGCGATCTCGTGGGCGAGGGTCTCGACGGCGGCCCACTCGGCCAGGCCTCCGTGCACGACGATCTGTCGGGTTGCGTGCACGGTGTACCCACCTTCGGCCATGTCGCGCCCGCTGCGCGTCACGGTCCATCCCTGCTCGGTGATCCAGGCGGCGAGCCGGTCGAAGACGTCGCGGGCCTCACCTTCGGGCATTTCGGGGGCGGCGTACGCGCTCGAAGCGGTCTCGCCGTCTTCGTTGGTGACGTCGGCGGCGCGGTAGGTGCGCTCGATCTTGAAGACGGTCCGGCGGACGGCTCCCGGGGTGTCTTTGTCGCACTTCTTGCCGGTCACGGGGTCGACCCACATCGGGATGGGCCGGGAGAAGATGCCCAGCGCGGCACCACAGGTGGGGGCGAATCCTCGCTTCGCCCAGACGTACGCGGGGGCGATCTCCTCGGCGGCCGCCTGGATGGCGGCGTCGAACGCGTCTTGCTCGCTCATGCCCTGGTCCTCGAAGCGGGCCCAGAGCTGCGACACGATCAGCGATTGGTTGTTGGGGGAGTAGGCCGGGTGTCCGGCGCGGAGGCGGAGGGCGCGGGAGGCCATAGCGGCGGGCCAGCCTGCCGGGTTGGCGATGAAGGCTGTGGCTTGGTCGACCAGCGTTTTGCGGGTCGCGGCGTGGTCGACGGTGCTGGCGGGCTTGGTGCTGGTCTTGGTGGCCATCGCTGGTTCCTCCGTTTCGGGGTGGTCAGCCCCGGGGTTGTCTTGCTGTGTTCTGCATCCAGTCTATGTCTAGTCTGTCATTGCTGTCAATACTGTGTGGTGAATCTTCCTGTCTTTCTTGTCCGGTATGTGCAATACTGTGATTCTGTCGTGGCCGTGCTGTCTGTATCGCGATCGTGCCCCGGCCACTCCTCTCTCCCTCGCCAGCCGTCTTTGATCTCGCCGAAGGGTTCTTCAAATGACCGCCGTTGCTACTTCTGAGAATTCGCCCGAGCCCGGCGCGCCCGCCGCATCTGTGGCCGCGCCAGGTTCTGGACCCGCTGGGTCGCCAGGTCGGCACCCAGTGCGGATCCCGCTGGTGTCGGCGATGGGGGTCGCGGTACTCGCGACCGCCTTCGCCTATGTCGCGATGGTCGGATTCGCGACGGACGTGCTGGAGATCTCGCCGGTATCGGCGTACGTGTTCGCTGGTGTGTATGAGCTCTCGCTCATCACAGTGGCACTGCTCGCTCGTGAGGCAGCGCAGCAGGACCGACCGGCACGCACGCAGCTGCTGATGACGTGGGTGTTCTCGGCTGCGTCTGGGATCTTGGCCGGCTACCACGAGCTGGACGCTGGCCACGGTGCGGTGGCAGCCGGGTTCCGGTTCACGATTCCGGTGGTCGCTGCGCTGATGTGGCACTTCGCGCTGGTGGGGGATCGGCACCTGGCGTCGATGAGGTCTTGGACAGATCTGCGCCAGGCCGTTCAGATCCACTCGGTGATCACGGCGAGCTCCAGGTGGTTCGAGGCGCAGGGTCGTGCCGCGGGGAAGGGTGGTCGTCGGGCGCAGCGTGCTGTGGAGCGGCGCAACCAGGCGCGTCTGCGAGCGATGACGCGGGCGATGCGGAGCGTGCCGGCGGGAGAGTTGCGTGGCCGCCTCGTCGACTGGGAGGACGGCGTCTTGGCGATGTCGGAGCTGACCGCCACGGTGGGCCGTGCCGTGGTGATGGACGCTGAGACGGGTGTCAGGGTCGTGGAGCAGCTGACGCAGGTCATGACGCAAACGGCGGCACCGCTGCCCGGCGCAGCCGCCCAGCTCGAGTTTGCTGCGTCACGCAGCGTGGCGCAGGAGCAGGTGCCGCTGGCGATCGCTGCGGCATCCACCGATGCTGCCGTGACGCAGCGGCACCCGGGGGTTGCAGCACCGGCTCCTGCGGCGGGGCCTCCGGCGACGCCGGATGCGCCGGTGCGCGAGGAGGTGGCGCATCAGGCGGCAGCCAGCGGCAAGGCCGGAGCCGCTGCGTCACGCGGCGCCGACGATGCTGCGTCACGCACGATGCCGCAGGCGCACCCGTCGCAGTCTGCTGCGTCGTCTGACTCCGATGCTGCGTCATCGGCGCCGGAGCCCGCTGCGTCGACGCAGCTGCGTGACGCAGGCGTGGCGCAGTCGCAGGCTGTTGCGGCAGGCACAGCGCTGCCGCAGCGCCGAGTGTCGCGGGCGTCCGCGCGGGGGCAGGTCGACCTGATGGAGGTGCACCGGATGCGCTCTGCCGGTGAGAGCTGGCGCAAGATCGGGCCGGCGCTCAGCCCGCCGGTGTCGCCAGACACGGCACGGCGGGCCTACGAGGACGCACAGAAGGCGCCGGAGACGCCCGCCCGTGGGATCCTGCTCAAGGAGCTCCAGGCGAGCTGAGCGGCTCCACCAAGACGACCGGGAAGCCCTGCTCCGGACCCAATGGTCCGTAGCAGGGCTTCATCTTTCCGAGAGGACGACTGATTGAGGCAGGAGAGGCTGCCACACCTCGGGCGTTCCCCCGCAAGGGGCTTCGGAGAAAGGTCGGGCCGCGCGGTGCAGCCCTCCGGCTCGGTACCCCAAGCCAGCCCTTCTCCGAGGCGGTCTGGTGTTTAGACTCTGTCGCGTCTCTAGCGTATGTCGAGTCTGTCATATATGCTATGTGTGCGGGTGAGGCGTAGCTGCCGCCCCACCCGCTTGTGGCCTTCCCCGGGCCACGGGACCTGATGTAGGTCGCATTAGCCCGGCGAGGTGCAAGGGCCGGCAACTGCCGGGCACTGCTTCCCTTGCAGCGGTTCGGGCGCGGCCTAAGGTCCATGAGTAGGCCGGGGCGTGCCGCGAGCGGGGGAGGAGTCCTCGCGTTGACTGTTCAGATTGGACGGTTGGGCGGTAGCGCGCTCGATGGAGCAGCTCTAGACAGGCGCCGCGGGGGCACAAGGTTGGCCGACGGGTAATCTTTCGGAGTCGATATGGCAGGTGAGCAGACATGGCGGTAGCGCGGCCCAACACCGCGCTCATCGCGCTGCGCAAGTCTCGTGGCCTGACTCAGGGAGATCTGGCCGATGAGATGAGCCGCCGTGAGGGCGGCATCATCTCGGCCGACTACGTGAGCAAGCTCGAGCGCGGTGTCATCACCTGGCCCCAGACCCCGCAGCGTCGGGCGGTGCTCCGCGAGATCTTCGGGGTGATGGCTGATGCCGACCTGGGCTTCTACAACTCGCGCGTCCAGGAGCAGCCGGTCGCTGCCGCTGCGGTGGGTCTCTCCATCCCCGACGGCGCGGAGACGGACCTCGTCCGGCGTGCGACGCTCGGGATGCTCGGCCTTGATGGCCTGCTCACCGTGCCCGATCCGCTCCCACGCACAGTAAGCGCGGAGGACGTCACGGACCTGGCGGCCCTGATCGAGGCACTCGATCACAACGATCACGTTCGTGGCGGATCCCATGTCCGCGCCGCGATCTCAGCGCAGGTACGCCTGGGCGTGGACACCTTGAAGACGGCATCGTTTGCCTCGCCGGCGGTCCGCCGCGATTGGCAGGTCGAGCTCTCGCGGGGTGCCCGCCTCGCGGCGTGGTCGTCCTTCGATGCCGGACATCACGACTACGCCTTCCGGCACTTCATGGTCGCCCAGCAGTTGGCCGCGGCCGGCGAAGACGACGCGCAGCGTGCCGATGTGCTGGCGGGCATGGTCCGCCAAGCCGTCTACGTGGGAAAGCTCGACAAGGCCACGACCTACGTCGGGCTCTCCGAACTGGTGGCCGGAACATCGGTGACGGCCACGACCCGCGCGATGCTCAGCGCGGTCAAGGCCCGGGCCTTCGCGGCCCAGGGTCGTTACTCCGAGACGATGCGCGCGATCGAGGAGGCCGAGCTGTGGCATGCGCAGCGCCGACCTGAGGACGACCCCCCGCACCTCTGGTTCTACGACGTGGCCCAGCTCGCCGGCGACGTCGGCCACGCACTGGCCTATCTCGGCATGACCCACGAGCCCATCGCCGGGGAGGCCGCCGCTCGTCTGAGCCAGGCGATCGCCGAGCACACCGAGGCCGACGTGCGCGGGCGGATGTTGTCCACCGGCACTCTCCTACAGCTGCGACTGCGATGGAGCCCGCAGGACGCCGTCACGGAGATCGCGGCGGCCGCCGACGACCTGGTCGCCGTGCGCAGCGCGCGCACGCACAACAACCTGCGCTCGTTCGCCGGCACGCTGAAGGGCTTGCCCGACGTCCGTGGGGCCGTGCTCCTGGCCGGCCAGCTCGAGGAACGGGAGCAGGATCTGCTGCCGCCGGGATCAATGAACGGCAGCGGCTCCGGGGCCTAGTGGGCCGCCCAGTGCCGGGGCAGGTCGTCATCGAGCAGGCATGCAACCCGGTGCTCGACCTGGGCCGTAAAGCGCTCGTCGGCCGCCAGTTGGGACATCCACGAGGTCATCCGCAGCTCACGGATCCGCCGCAGCGTCGGGAAGCTCGGGGACTCGGTGACATCGGTGCCATAGATCTCGACGAAGTCTCGATACGTCGCGGCGTCGATCCATCCCAGCGACTTGGCGTAGGTGCCGGCCATCGCTAAGTCCCACTCCCTGGGGCCGAAGCAGGAGTCCTCGAGGTCGATCAGCGCGAGCCGGCCGTTCTTTCCCCGCAGCAGATTGCTCGTGTGTGCATCGCCGTGGATCGGTCCCGGTGGCAAGGTGAAGGTGACGGTGTCCCACGCCTCGACGAGCTCGTCGTAGACGGAGCGCAGCACGCTGCGCTGCCGCTCAGGTATCGGCGCGCTCTCGATCCGAGACGAGATTCTGTTGAAGGGATCCAGCTCGGGCAGGACGATGTCGGCCGGGACCTCTTCGGCATCGACGGCGTGAAAGACCCGGAGGGTTCCAGCCAGCTCAGGGAAGGTCGCCTCTGACGGGTCCGGGATCTCTTCCCAGAACGTGACGGGGTGGCCCTCGACAAGGATCGGCTGAGGGATGTCGACTGGCCTCGCAACAGGCACCTCGGTGGCGTGCGCGAGCCAGCTCCCGATGGCGACCTCGCGGGCTGCCGTGGGCGCGGCCGCGGGTGAGCGGCCCACACGGGCGACCAGCTGTGCCCCGGTGGTGAACACAGCATTTTCGCCCAGACGCAGTAGCCGCGGCGCCGGCAGCGGCAGGCCGGCCTTGGCCGCGGCAGCCGTCAGGAGGGGTTCGGCTCGTTCAGCGGTGAAGGGCTCGCTCGAGGTTGCAGTCACGTTACGACCGTAACGAGGACTCCTGATCAGGAGTGCTCGGGCGAGTGTTGCCGAGACAACCATGCGACAAACCATGCGGGTAACCAGGCGGGCCCGGCGGCGTTCTTTCCCGAGCCGAACCCGGCGAGTGTTAGTCGCATGAGCCCAGATGGTGAGTCGATCACCACAGACCACCACGTGCCAGACCAGAATCAGGTCCAGGCCGTGGGCGAAGAGCTGCGGAGCCTCGAGAGTCTCGCAGCACGGATGGGGCGTCGCGCTGACGCCCTCATGGTCGACGTCGACAGGCAGATCCGTACCCGGTCCAGGTCGACCCGTGCGCTGGTCTCCGTGAGAGCGGGCCTGGTCGACCTGGCGGGCGAGGCCGACGTGCTCGCCGCGCGTGCGGCGGCCGCCGCGATCGCCACCGGAGGTGCCGCGTGACTGGGCCGGGGCGGCCCCGCCTGGTTGGACCGGGCCGCGATGGGATGGCGCCGCGCGACGAGATCCTTGACGCTGCGGCACGCTTGTTCGTATCGAAGGGGGTCGCTGGCACATCGACCCGCCACATCGCCGATGCCGTGGGGATCCGGCAGGCCTCGCTCTACTACCACTTCGCGAACAAGGACCAGATCGTCGAGGAGCTACTCGACCGCTCGATCAGGCCCACGGTCGACAAGGTCGAGAAGGTCGAGCTGCTCGGGGGACCGCATGGCACCGCTTCGCCGACGGCCCTGCTCTATGTGCTGCTGGTTCTCGACGTACGTACTCTCGCTGTGGCTCCGCACAACGCGGGTGTGCTGGCGCGACTGCCCGAGGTGCAGTCCCAGGACTACTTCAAACGTCACCGGATCTGTCGAGACGAGCTGCGCGACGCGTACAGCCGCCTCGCTGCTCAAGCGCAGGTCACCGGGGGCACACCAACCACCGTGCCTCTCGCCACTGGACCGGGGTGTCTGACTCTCGGGTCGATGCTGCTGCAGCTGGTCGAGACCGTGATCCGAATGCGCAGCGGCGGCCGCCAACTCGGTACTGAGGTCGACGCCCAGATCGCGAAGAGCGGATTGAGGCTGTGCGCCGTACCAACGAAGCACATAGAGACGGCAGCGCTCGAGGCTGACGAGTTGATCGGAGCCTTCGATGAGCTGTGAACGAGGTTGGACCCGGACGGCGCGACTGTGGCGTCGTCGGGCTGGAGGAACTCACCGGATTCGTCGACCTAAGTGGCGCGACGTCGAGGAAGGGACCATCTGATGCCTGTTATCGCGTTCTTCGAGGGTGACCTCGTCGCTGACCCTGACCTCAGCGTGTCACCGGAGGGTTCTCCGGTGTGTGAGGTCGTTGTCCGGCCGATGCCGCGTAGCGAGCGTCAGCGGGCCCAGCGGGAGCGGGCCAGCGAGCCGCCGACGTATCACGTCACCGCGGTCGATGACGACGCGTACGCGCTCGCCTCCCTGCCCGAGGGCGCTCGGGTGGTCATCATCGGTCAGGTGAAGGCTGTGTCCTGGGTCGACGAGGCAGGCGCCCGGCACCGCCGCGACACCGTGGTGGTCGACTCGTTGGGCCAGAGCATTCACGCCGGCGCGCTGGTCGCGTAGCGGCCACTCACTTCCGCGTCTTCCGGAGCTCCGCGACCTCGGTGAGTAGCCGGTCACGCTCGGCAGTAATCGCTTCGAGTGCTCCTTCGGCCTTGTCGGCACGGGTTCTTTCGGTCGCGAGCAGGCGGGCCTGTTCCTTGGCCTGGTCGGCGGCCTTCGCCTGGGCGTCTGCGAGGTCCTTGGCTGACTGCTTGGAGGCCGCTGCAGCTGCCGCATCGACGCGATCGTTCTCCTTCTCGGCCTCCTCAACAGCCGCAGTGAGTTGCCCGCGTTCCTCCTCGGCTCGCTGGAGCTTGGCTTTCCATCCGGCAACGGCCTCGTCGAACTCGGCGCGCGCTGCCGTGTAAGCCTCGCGCCACAGCGCGTCGAAGCGGGCCTGGACGGCCTCGGGCGCCGGCGGCGCATCCTGCGTTTCGGCCTCCCTCTCGTTCCAGGCTCGTGCTGCGTCGGCCGCGATGGCCATCCGCACGCCGGAGCGTTGCCGGACGCTGCGGGCGGTCACCGCGATGCCTTCGGCCGCGATGGCCTCGGCCGCCTGTGCGGCCTTCAGTTCAGGGGTTGCCTCGGTCATTCTGCCTCCTTGGTAACGATGGTATCTATGTTACCCGTTACCTGCGTTACCCACAAGTGCGAACGGCGCCGTACGGGCGGTCGCCACGACTGCCCGCGCCGAAGCCCTCCGAGCCAGGGCGATCTAGGTCACCGCCGGGGGTCTGTGCAGATACAGGCTCAGCCTGTAAAGTGGATACCGAAGCCTCCCCCCGCTGGGGTGTGGGGAAGTGAACCCGGGATACCGCCGCAGTACGGGACCCGGGTTTCGCGCTTTTCTGGTGGCCCTAGGAGACTGCTGAACAAAGGCAGTATCGGGCGAGTCCGATTGTTGTTGTGTGCCGCGTTGCACGGTTCTGACCGGCGCGGGGCTGGCTCGAGGTGGTGCTGTTGCGGGCGTTGGCGGGATTG
>NZ_JBOHDN010000171.1:0-7641 GCF_050699375.1 Nocardioides sp.
GGCGGTGACCCCGAAGGGTCACCGCCTCGCTGCGTACGATCTCTACTTCTCGACCTTGACCAGGTCGCAGAGGAAGACGAGGGTCTCGCCGGGCTTGATGACGGCGCCGGCGCCGCGGTCGCCGTAGCCCAGGTGGGGCGGGATGACGAGCTGGCGGCGGCCGCCGACCTTCATCCCGAGGATGCCCTTGTCCCAGCCCTCGATGACCTGGCCGATGCCGACACGGAAGTCGAGCGGCTCGCCACGGTTGTAGGACGCGTCGAACTCCTCGCCGGTGGACAGCGCCACGCCGACGTAGTGCACCGAGACGCGGTCACGCTCGGTCGCCTCCTCGCCATCACCGATGGTGATGTCCTGCTTGACGAGGTCGGTGGGCGGGGTCGGGTCGACGAAGTCGATCTCTGGCTTCTGGCTCATGGGATCAGTCTATGTATCGATCTTCGCTCGGGCACACCGACGCCGGGTCGGCCTCGGAGCCGATCGACGGGTCGTAGCCCGGGCTCCTGCTGTCGGCCCGCTCGCGACCGAGGTTCCACTCCAGCCAGTCGCCCTCGCGGTCGTTCGGAGCGAGTACGCATCGGCGCAGGTCGGCGGGGAGCTTCTCCAGCGCGGGCACGGCGTCGTCGGAGAGACCGCGCAGGTAGGAGGTGTCGATCTTCCCGGTCTCCTGATAGCGCGAGATGTTGTGCTCGGCCGTCCACGCGTCCGGGTTGATCGCGGCGATCCCGAGCAGCGCGACGGCCCCGCTGACCAGCGCGAACCGGCCGAGCCAGAGGCCCCTGCCGAGGGCGCCGCCGGCCACGGCGGCGATCAGCCCGGCGATCACCAGCAGCCCCAGCCAGGCCTCGAAGACGTCCACGAGCAGGCGGAGCTGAGTGAAGCCGTACGCCTCCTGGTAGAGGTGCATCCGATACAGCGCCGACCCGACGACCACCATGGCCTCGGCCGCCAGCAGCCCGAGCGCGACCCGCAGCCACAGCCGGTCGGCGACCGTCACCACCGGCGCCTTGCGCGCGGCGGCCCAGATCACCAGCAGGGTCAACGCGGTCGCCACGGTGAGCTGCCCGAACCCCTGGTGGACATACTCTGCATACGTCAGCCCCGTCGTCTCCCGCAGGTGGTCCTCGCCGCCGAAGACCGCGGTCGCCTGCGCGATGAGGAACGCGGCGAAGACGGTCACGACGACACCGACCGGAGCCAGCCACTCATAGCGGTTGGCGACGGGCTGCGACGTACGTTCGCTGCGGTCGATCCGGGGCGGGTTCACGGCAAGGTACGCAGCGGCCAGCACGAGCCCGAAGACGAAGACGGTCATGAAGATCCGAGCGGCGAAGGTGTCGGGACGTACATCCGGCACGAACCGGTCCACCCAGCTCCCCAGCACGGCGTCGGCGGTGGTGAACAGCAGCCCGAAGATCACCAGACCGAGCAGGCAGAGCACGGTGGTGCGGGCGACCGCCGCGCCATGGCCGCGACCGGAGACGCTGGTCAGCGTCCGGCCCAACCACGGGATGCCGCGCAACCCCGCCAGCGGCCAGGAGATCCCGGTCAGCATGATCCCCAGCAGGGTCTTCGCCAGCGTGGAGGCGCACAGCAGCACGGCGATGGCGGTGATCAGGCACAGCACGACGATCCACTCGGCGTCGCGGAACACCGCGACCGAGGAGAGCAGTGCGAACAGCACGTAGCAGACGATCTGGAACCAGGTCGTCCGCTTCGGGACCGACGCCGGCCGGGCATGCCGGCCGGCCAGCATCACGACTCCGCCGGCGGCGAGCAGCACGACGACCGTGCCGAGTCCGGCGTTGCGGTCGGGGATCAGCAGCCCGCCGAGAAGACCGGCCACCACGGCACCGATGAAGAGGCCGAATCGTCCGGCGACTCCGGAGTCCGGCCAGTAGGTGCCGAAGATGTCGTCGAGGATCGAGGGCGCGCCGTACGCCGGCTTCGGCTCGTTCTCGGACGCGTCGGACTTCGTGAGATCGGGCGTCGGCTCGGCGGGCTCCGCCGCTGGGGGAGTGGTCGGCATCTGGTTCTCCTCGTGGGTGGGGGTGAGCTGAGTGACAACAGGGCGTGCGGGCGGGCGCAGCGGAAGATCGACGCGAACCCGGGCGCCGGTCGCGCCGGGGAGCGGGTCGAGGAAGGCGATGGAGCCGCCGTGCAGATCGGTGACCCACCGGGCGATGGCGAGCCCGAGACCGGTCCCGCCTCCCTCGGCCGAGGCGCTGAGCGTGCCGAAGGGCTCGAAGACCCGAGCCCGGTCCGCGGCCGCGATGCCGGGGCCGGAGTCGAGCACCTCGAGGTGGTAGCGCTCGCCGTCGAGACCGGCACGCACGGTGACCGCGCCGCCGCGGGGGCTGTGCCGGGAGGCGTTGTCGAGCAGGTTGACGACGAGCTGGCTGAGGCGGTCGGGATCGGCATCGACGACCAGGTCGGCCGGCGCCTCGACCACGTAGCTCACCGATCGTCCGTTGGCCCGCACCTCCGCGACGCAGGTCTCCAGCAGTGGCCCGAGCTCCACCGACGACGTGCTCAGCGGCGCCTTGCCGGCGTCGACGCGGGCCAGGTCGAGGAGGTCCTCGACCAGCCGGCTGAGGCGCTCGGCCTGACCGAGCGCGGTCTGAAGCGCGCCCGGGTCGGACCCGACGCCGTCGACGAGGTTCTCCAGCACGACCGTGAGAGCCGCCAGCGGCGTACGCAGCTCGTGGGAGACGTTGGCGATCAGGTCGCGGCGCTGGCGATCGACCGCGCCGAGATCGCTGGCCATCGTGTTGAACGCCCGGCCCAGCTGACCGACCTCGTCGGCGCCGACGGCCGGGACCGAGACCGAGTAGTCGCCCCGGGCCATCCGCCGGGCCGCGGTGGTCATCTGGCGCAGCGGCGAGGTCATCCCCACCGCCAGCAGCTGGGTGACCGCGAGCGCGATCCCGATCGTGACCGGGATCGAGATCCACGGCGAGACCCCGGTGACGCGCCCGAAGGAGGCGACGACCGCCGCCACCAGCGCGCTCGCGGCGACGAGGAGCCCGAGCTTGACCTTGATCGAGGAGACCCGCTCCAGCGGAGTCATTCGCCGGCCTCCAGGGCATACCCGACGCCGTGCACGGTCCGGACCCGCGCGGAGCCGATCTTGGCGCGCAGCCCCTTCACGTGGCTGTCGACGGTGCGGGTTCCGGAGGCGTCGTTCCAGCCCCAGACCTCGGCGAGCAGTCGCTCGCGGGTGACCACGGCGCCCGGGTCGGCGGCCAGGCAGACGAGCAGGTCGAACTCGGTCGGGGTGAGCCTGACCTCCTCGCCGTCGACCCACACCCGGCGCGCGGCCGAATCCATCCGTAGCCCGCCGATCTCAGCCGTACGCCGCGGCGAACCCGCCAGCTCGGCGGCCCGCTCCACCCGCCGCAGGAGCGCGTTCACCCGGGCCACCAGCTCGCGGGCCCGGAACGGCTTGGTCAGATAGTCGTCGGCCCCGACCCCGAGCCCGACCAGCACATCGGCCTCGTCGACACGCGCGGTCAGCATGAGCACCGGCACGGGGCGTACGGCCTGGATCCGGCGGCACACCTCGAGTCCGTCGTAGCCGGGCAGCATCACGTCGAGGATGACCAGGTCGGGCGAGGTCTCCTCGAAGCAGAAGACCGCCCCGGGGCCGTCCCACGCGCGGACGACGTCGTACCCCTCCGCCTCGAGGCGGTCCGAGACGGCCTGGTTGATGACCGGCTCGTCCTCGACGACGAGGACCCGGCGTGACACGGTCAGTTGTTCTGGCACATGCTCAGGCTAGAAGCCCGAGCGGCCGGAAAGGCTGCAGAAGTTGTGCAGGTCCTGTGCAGACCTGTGAATGAGGCTCAGGTCTGGTGGACGTACGCCTCGAGCTGGTCGCGCTCGAAGGCGAGCTGGTCGATGCGGTGCTTGACCAGGTCGCCGATGCTGACGATGCCGACCAGGCCGCCGTCGGCAGAGACGACCGGCATGTGCCGGATCCGGCGCTTGGTCATGATGCCCAGGATCTCGTCGATGGTGGCCTCGGGATCACAGGTCTCGACCGTGGCGGTCATGATCGAGGAGACCTCGGCGGCGAGCAGCGCGTCGTTGTCGTGGAGGCGGCGCACCACGTCGCGCTCGGAGACGATCCCGTCGACGCCGGCGCCGTCGTCGCTGACGACACAGGCTCCGATGCTGTGCTCGGAGAGCACCCCGATCAGGTCACGCACGGTGGCTGATGATGCGATCGTGACGACTTCTGCGATCGCCTTGCGAGTGAGTACGTCCGCGATCTTCATGAACCAACGGTAGCGGCCGTGACGTGCCTCACGCCAGAGTCTGTTCGGGAACGCGCCTACTCGGTTCCCGGACGGCGGAACGCGGTGACCGATCCGGGCTGCGCGGCCGGCCAGTCGGCGTCGTTGCTGCCATCCGGCAGGCCGCCGAGGAACGAGAGTGCCGCGTCGTGCAGGTGTCCGTTGGTGGCGAGCGCGTTGCCGCCCCACGGTCCCGGGTCGCCGGCCAGCGAGGTGAACTGGCCGCCGGCCTCACGCACGATGATGTCGAGCGCGGCCATGTCGTAGACCTCGAGCTCAGGCTCGACGGCGATGTCGACCGCACCCTCCGCGACCAGCATGTAGGACCAGAAGTCGGAGTAGGCCCGGGTGCGCCAGCAGCTCCGCGTCAGTGCCAGGAAGTCCTCGAGGCGATCGCGCTCCTCCCAGCCGTGCAGGGAGGAGTAGGACAGCGAGGCGTCCTCCAGGCGGCGTACGTCGGAGACCTCGCAGCGGGTCGACTTCATCAGCGACTTGCCGGTGTGGGCGCCCTGCCCCTTCGCCGCCCACCAGCGTCGCCCGAGCTGGGGCGCGGAGACGACCGACATCACGACCTCGTTGTCCACCGCGAGCGCGATCAGGGTCGCCCAGACCGGCACGCCGCGCACGAAGTTCTTGGTCCCGTCGATCGGGTCGACGATCCAGCGCCGGCTGGAGGAGCCGGACGAGCCGGACTCCTCGCCGGTGATCGCGTCACGCGTACGCGCGCGGGAGAGCGTACGCCGGATCGACTCCTCGACCGCCTTGTCCGCGTCCGAGACCGGGGTGAGGTCGGGCTTGGTCATGACGTGCAGGTCGAGCGCCTTGAACCTCGACGTCGACAGGGAGTCGGCGTCGTCGGCCAGCAGATGAGCCAGCCGCAGGTCGTCGTTGAAGTCAGGAGTGCTCGCCACGAGGGTCCACTGTAGTGGCATCGGTCCTGCTGCGAACCAGCACCAGGTAACCGGTTCCCCACGAATACACCGCCCGGGGCATAGCGACCCGAGTTTCGGATCGACCCAGGTCAGAGGGTGTACGCCGGTGCCGACCGCGCCTCGAGCAGCCGGCGGAACGACACGACCCGTTCGGGATCGAGCCCGCCGGACTCGATCGCCGCGTCCAGACCGCACTCCGGCTCGCCGGCGGCGTGCGTGCAACCGCGGGGGCAATCGGTGATCGCCTCGGCCAGATCGGGGAAGGAGACGATCAGCTGCGCTGGGTCGACATGGGCGAGGCCGAACGTACGGATCCCCGGGGTGTCGATGATCCAGCCGCCGGTCGTCGAGCCTGTCGTCGAGCTTGTCAGGCCGCCCGGGAGGCGCAGCATCAATGCCGAGGTCGAGGTGTGCCGTCCGCGTCCGGTGACCGCGTTGACGTGGCCGATCTCGCGGTCGGCGTCGGGCACGATCGCGTTGACCAGCGTCGACTTGCCGACCCCGCTGTGCCCCAGCAGCACCGAGGTCCTGCCGTCGAGCGCGGTCTTGAGTGCGCTGACGTCGCCACCGCGCTGCGTCACCACCCACGGCACCCCGAGCGACCGGTAGGTCGAGACCAGCGACTCCGGGTCGGCCAGGTCGGCCTTGGTGATGCAAAGCAGCGGATCGATGCCGGCCTCGTACGCCGCCACGAGGGCCCGATCGATGAACCCGGTCCGCGGCTCGGGGTCGGCGATCGCGGTGACGATCACGAGCTGGTCCGCGTTGGCGACCACGACGCGTTCCACGGGGTCGTCGTCGTCGGCCGTACGCCGCAGCACCGTCGTCCGTGCCTCGAGCTCGACGATGCGAGCCAGCGCGCCGTCGGACCCGGAGGTGTCTCCGACCACCTTCACCCGGTCGCCCACGACCACGCCCTTGCGGCCCAGCGGCCGCGCCTTCACGGCCCACACCTCGACCTCGGGGGCGTCGTCCATGACGAGCGTGAACCTGCCCCGGTCGACGGTGATCACCCGTCCGAGGTCGGCGTCGTCATAGCTCGGCCGATCCTTCGTACGTGGCCTCGTACGTCTCCGCGGACGGTCGTAGTGCTCGATGTCCTCGGTGCCGAAACGCCGCTGTGCCTTCGCCATCAGGGTGCTCAGAAGAGGCCAGCCCAGAAGGGCGCGAAGTCGGTGAAGGTCTTGCTGGTGGTCGTGATGTTCTCGACCAGGACACCGTCGACGGCAGCGCCGAGGATCACCCCGGCGTGGGCCATCCGGTGGTCGGCGTAGGTGTGGAAGACCCCGCCGTGCAGAGCGGCCGGCCGGATCGTCAGGCCGTCCGGGTGCTCGGTGACGTCGGCCCCGAGGGCGCCGAGCTCCCGGGCCAGGGCGGCGAGCCGGTCGGTCTCGTGACCGCGGATGTGACCGATGCCGGACAGGTGCGACGGCGTGGTGGCGAGCGCGCACAGCGCGGCGACCGCGGGGGTCAGCTCGCCGATGTCGTGCATGTCCAGGTCGACGCCGGTGAGCTGCTCCGGTCCGGTCACCGTGAGCCCGTCGTCGGTGGCCTGCACCGTGCAGCCCATCAGCGTCAGGATCTCGCGGAGCGAGTCGCCAGGCTGGTCGGTGGCCTGTGGCCAGTCGCGCACCGTCACGGTGCCGCCCGAGACGGCGGCCAGCGCCAGGAACGGCGCGGCGTTGGAAAGGTCCGGCTCGATGGTGCGGTCCAGCGCCTGGATGGGCCCCGGCGCCACCGTCCACCGGTTGGCGTCGGAGTCGTCGACCGCGACGCCGTGCTCGCGCAGCATCGCGACGGTCATGTCGATGTGGGGGAGGGACGGCACGGGCTTGCCGTCATGTTGGACGTCGACACCGTTCTCATAGCGAGCACCCGCCAGCAGCAGCGCGCTGATGAACTGGCTCGAGGCCGAGGCGTCGACCACGACGGTCCCGCCGTGGATGGCGCCGTGCCCGTGGATCGTGAACGGCAGCCCTTCGCCCTCGATGATCGCGCCGAGGTCGCGGAGCGCGTCCAGCACCTCGCCGACCGGCCGGTTGCGCATGTGCGGGTCGCCGTCGAAGGCGACCTTGCCGGTGGAGAGCGCGGCCACGGGAGGTACGAAACGCATCACCGTCCCGGCCAGACCGCAGTCGATCTCGGCATCCCCGCCGAAGGCCCCGGGGGTCACGACCCAGTCGTCGCTCGAGGTGTCCACCCGTGAGCCGAGCGAGGTCAGCGCCGCCGCCATCAGCATCGTGTCGCGAGAGCGAAGAGCACGGCGTACGACGCTGGGCCCCTCCGCGATCGAGGCCAGCACCAGTGCACGGTTGGTGAGCGACTTGCTCCCCGGCAGCGACACCGTCGCCGCGACCGGACCGTGCGCTCTGGGCGCCGGCCAGGGGTCGGCGATGTCAGCGGCACGGTCG
>NZ_JBOHDN010000172.1:0-2154 GCF_050699375.1 Nocardioides sp.
GCTCGGTGACGACGATCCGGTTCACCTCGGCCGGCGGGCCGACGTTCGTCGACCTGAAACCCGTCTCGGTCCAGGGCATCTGGCTCAACGGTGACCCCATCGACCCGGACACCCTGGAGAAGGGCCGTCTCCCGATCACGACGCAGGAGGGCCCGAACGAGCTGGTCGCCGAGGCCACCATGCCGTTCCGCAACGACGGCGAGGGGCTGCACCGCAGCATCGACCCGGCAGACGGCAGGGCGTACGTCTACGGGATGTGCTTCATGGACGCCGCCCCGACGATCTTCGCCTGCTTCGACCAGCCCGATCTGAAGGCGCCCTACACCTTCCACGTCACCGCACCGGTCGACTGGACGGTCGTCGGCAACGCGCCGGGCACGCAGACCGGCCCCGGGGTCTGGGAGCTGGAGCGGAGCCAGCCGCTCTCGACGTACTTCGTCACGCTCGTCGCCGGTCCGTGGCACATGATCCACGACGAGCACGACGGCATCCCGCTCTCGTTGAGCTCGCGCCAGAGCATCGCCGCCGACCTGGACAAGGACGCGGAGGAGCTCTTCACCCTCACCAAGCAGTGCTTCGACGAGTTCCACCGGCTCTTCGGCATCCGCTATCCGTTCGGGAACTACCACCAGGCGTTCGTGCCGGAGTTCAACGCCGGTGCGATGGAGAACCCGGGGTGCGTGACCTTCCGGGACCCGCTCATCTTCACCAGCCGGGTCACCCGCGGCATGCGGATCCAGCGAGCCACCACGGTCGCCCACGAGATGGCCCACCAGTGGTTCGGCGACCTGGTCACGCCGCAGTGGTGGGACGACCTGTGGCTCAACGAGTCGTTCGCGGAGTACATGGGCAACCGGGTCACCGCCGAGGTCACCGAGTACGCCGACGCCTGGGCCGACATGTCCTACGCCCGCCGCCAGTGGGGGCTGACCGCCGACCAGCGCGGGTCGACGCACTCGGTGGCCGGCAACGGGGCCGAGGACGCCGTCTCGGCGCTGCAGAACTTCGACGGCATCTCCTACTCCAAGGGCTCCGCGATCCTGCGCCAGCTCGCCGCGTCGCTGGGCGACGACGTCTTCTTCGCCGGGGCGATCGACCACTTCACCCGCCACCGGTTCGGCAACGCGACGATGCACGACCTCTTCCGGTCCTGGGACGCCGCTGCCGCCGAGGCCGGCATCGAGTTCGACCTCGACACCTTCACCTCCCAGTGGCTCCTCACCGCCGGTCCCGACACGCTCTCGTGGGACCCGGTCAAGATGGTCGTCAACCGCACCGCCCCCGCCAAGCACCCCGCGAACCGCTCGCACACCTTCCGCGCAGCCGTCCTCAACGGCACCCGGTGGACCACCGAGGAGATCACGGTGACCGGCGATCGTACGCCGCTGCAGGTGGCGGCCAACGCCGTCGTGCTCGACCCCTACGACGACACCTGGGCCTCGTCCATCCCCGACTGGGAGACGGTGCAGGCACTCAAGGGCGCGCTGCCCGCGATCACCGACGACGGCCTGCGCGCGGGCGTGTGGAACAACCTTCGCAGCGCCTGGTTCAACGCCGCGGTCGACCCCGCTGACGTCATCGACATCGCGGAGGCCTCGCTGCCGATCGAGGATCTCGAGGACACCCCACGGCGCACCATGCCCTGGCTCTTCGGCCTGGTGGTGCCGCTGGCTCCCGCCGGCGCCCGCGAGCGGCTCCATGACGCGGCGATCCGCAAGCTCGAGGAGACGGTGCCCGGCTCCGAGCTGCAGCTGTCCGCCTACCGCGCCGCGATCCGATCGGCTGTCTCTGAGACCCTGCTGCGCTCCTGGCTCGACACCCCACCTGAGGGCATCGAGACCGACATCGACCTACGCTGGCGCGTCTTGGCCAAGCTCGCCGAGAACGGGTTCGCCACCCGCGAGGAGCTGCGGGCCGCGTACGACGCCGAGCCGGCCAACGAGGCCCGCATCCACCTCACCGGCGCCCTGGTGAGCATCCCCGACGCGGAGGCCAAGACGTACGGCTGGTCCGTCTTCACCGGCGAGACCGACCTGCCCAACTACGACATCCTGGCCGCCGGTCGCGCCTTCTGGACCGGGCCGGCCGAGCTCACCGAGGGTTATGTCGAGCGCTACTTCGCCGAGCTGTCCGCCACCGCCGAGAAGCGCTCCG
>NZ_JBOHDN010000173.1:0-7626 GCF_050699375.1 Nocardioides sp.
CTTCACAAGGTGCGGTCGACTTGCGTGGGCGCCGAGGGGACCTCGCTCACAAGACTTATCGACCAGCCTTAGGAGTCGAACCCCAGCCCCAGCCGGTCCATCGTCCGCAGGAACAGGTCGCGGCGACCGCCGTTGGCGTCGGCCTTGCCGAGCGAGCGGACCATCATCGAGATGCCCGCATACCGGGCCGGCTCGGGCGGGAACGGCAACGGCTTGGAGCGCACCATCTCCAGGGACGTACGCTCCGTCTGCTCACCGCTGAGGAGGTCGAGCATGACCTGGGCGCCGAAGCGGGTGGCACCGACGCCGAGACCGGTGTAGCCGAGGGCATAGGCGACGCGGCCGGCGTACGCCTTCCCGAAGAACGCCGAGAATCGGGTGCAGGTGTCGATCACACCGGCCCAGCGGTGGGTGAACCGCAGCCCTTCGAGCTGCGGGAAGGTCTCGAAGAAGTGGGTCGCCAGCCTCGCGTGGGTCGGTCCCGTCTCCAGCTCCGGGGAGATCTTCGAGCCGAAATGGTAGACCGCGTCGTAGCCACCCCACAGGATCCGGTTGTCCCTGGTCAGGCGGTAGTAGTGGAAGTGGTTGGCGGAGTCGCTGACGCCCTGCCGGCTCGTCCAGCCGATGGCGGCCATCTGCTCCGGGGAGAGCGGCTCGGACATGAGTACGTAGTCGTAGACCGGCACCGTCATCATCCGCAGGCGTCGCAGCAGCGGCGGGAAGGCGTTGGTGGCCAGCGCGACGCGCCCGGCCCGGACCGACCCCGCGATCGTCGAGACCCGCATGCCGGCTCCGTCGCGGGCGAGACCGGTGACCGGGGAGCCCTCGTGGATCTCCACCCCCGCGTCCAGACAGGCCTGTCGCAGACCCCACGCCAGCCTTGCCGGCTCCACCGTGGCGGTGTCGCCGAGCACCTCCAGGCCACCGAGGTAGGTCGGCGAGGAGATCTCTTCGCGTACGCCGGTCTCGTCCAGCAGCCTGTGGGCGATCCCGTGCTCGGTCAGGGCGGTGGACCACTCGGCGAGGTCGTCGACCTCGTGCGGCCGGGTGGCGACGTTCAGTGCGCCGGCGAGCTGCCAGTCGCAGTCGATCCCGAGCTCCTCGATGGTCGAGCCCATCTCGGTGAGGTTGTCCTGGCCCAGCCGGTCCAGCGTCGCGAGCTCGGCCGGCCAGCGCTCCAGTCCGTTCCAGAACCCGTGGGTCAGGGACGCCTCGGCGAAGCCGCCGTTGCGACCCGAGGCCTGGTCGCCGCACTGCCCGGCCTCGAGGACCAGCACCGACCACGACGGAAACCGCACCCGGGCCAGCAGCGCGGTCCACAGTCCCGAGTAGCCACCGCCGACGACCACGAGATCGGCTGCCGCCACCCCGAGCAACGGCGGTAGCGGCGCGGGTTTCGCGGGGTCGTCCAGCCAGTAGACGGCAGGCTCGGCATCGGTCAGCGACACATGGCTCACCTCGCCAACTATGGCAAGCTCGGGAGCCTCCAGCCACACAATGCGTACGGAATCATGGAAATAGTTCGTTACACACGACGGATTTCGTTGCATGTCGCTGATCGCAAAAGGTTGACTGACGACATGACTCGCAAGCACAACGGGGGAGCTCACCTCGATGAGGTCAACAAGCTGATCATCGAGCAGCTCCAGCAGGACGGCCGGCGCAGCTATGCCGCGATCGGCAAGGAGGTCGGGCTGAGCGAGGCGGCGGTGCGGCAGCGCGTGCAGCGCCTCATCGACGGCGGCGTCATGCAGGTCGTCGCCGTCACCGACCCGCTCGAGCTCGGGTTCGCACGGCAGGCGATGATCGGCGTACGCACCTCCGGGCCCGTCGAGGCGATCGCCGAGGACCTCGACAAGCTCGACGAGGTCGACTACATCGTCATCACCGCCGGCTCCTACGACCTGCTCGTCGAGGTCGTCGCCGAGAGCGACGAGGCCCTCCTCGACCTCATCTCCAACAAGATCCGGGCCATCGACGGCGTGGTGAGCACCGAGACGTTCATGTACCTCCACCTCCACAAGCAGACCTACGCCTGGGGAGTCAGATGAGCGAGCGCCGGCGAGCGATCAGTGAACCTTTCATCGGGCCACATCCGTATTCTGGCGATTGCGCTACGGAGGTGGCCCGATGAGCCGCTCCGCGTACGCCAACATCAGCCTGTGGCACGAGACCGCGGGCGACTCCTGGGAGCCCCGCCCGGCGCTGACGGGTGACATCGAGGTCGATGTCGCGATCGTGGGGGCGGGCTACACCGGCCTGTGGACGGCCTACTACCTGGCCGAGGCCAGGCCCGAGCTTCGGATCGCGGTGCTCGAGGCCGAGGTCGCGGGCTTCGGGGCATCGGGCCGCAACGGCGGCTGGTGCTCGGCCCTCTTCCCCGCCTCGCTCGACAAGGTCGCCGCGGGCTCGAGCCGCGAGGCCGCCCTCGCCCAGGACCGGGCGATGCGGGCGACCGTCGACGAGGTGATCAGGGTCGCCGCCGCGGAAGGCATCGAGGCCGACATCGCCAAGGGCGGCACGGTCACCGTCGCCCGCACGGCCGCCCAGCTCGACCGCGCCCGGCAGGAGGTCGAGCACGCCCGCTCCTGGGGCCTCGGCGACGGCGAGCTCACCCTGCTGGACCGCGCCGGCGCCGAGCAGCGGCTCGCCGCGATCGGCACCCTGGGCGCCACCTACACCCCCGACTGCGCCTCGATCCATCCGGCCAAGCTGGTCCGCGGCCTGGCCCGCGCCGTCGAGGCCCGCGGGGTCACGATCTATGAGCAGACCCGGGTCACCGCGATCGAGCCGCACCGGGTGCTGACCGAGCCCCGCCTCGATGGGACCGGCGTGGTCACCGCAGACGTCGTCGTACGCGCCACCGAGGGCTACACCCCGACGCTGTCCGGCCTCGAGCGTGAGCTCATCCCGGTCCGCTCCCTCATCATCGCCACCGAGCCGCTCACGGACCTGGTCTGGTCGAGCATCGGCCTGGAGGAGCGCGAGACGTTCTCCGACGGCCGGCACCTGCTGATCTACGGGCAGCGCACCGCGGACGACCGGCTGGTCTTCGGCGGCCGCGGCGCTCCGTACTCCTTCGGATCGAAGATCACCCATGAGGACGCCTCCGATCTGCGCACCCACCGCCGCCTGCTGGCTGCCCTGATCGAGATGTTCCCGGCCGTGCGCGGCCACAAGGTGACCCACCGCTGGGGCGGCGTGCTCGGCATCCCGCGCGACTGGCACGCCTCGGTCGGCTACGACCCCGCCAGCGGGCTCGCGCACGCGGGTGGCTACGTCGGCGACGGCGTGGCCACCACCAACCTCGCCGGACGTACGCTGCGCGACCTCGTCCTCGGCACCGACTCCGACCTCACCGCGCTCCCCTGGGTCGGGCACGTCTCACCGCGCTGGGAGCCGGAACCGCTGCGCTGGCTGGGCGTCAACGCCGGGCTGAGCGCGATGACCGCCGCCGACGCCGAGGAGTCCGCGACCGGCAGGTCCTCGTTCCTCGCGCGGGCCGTCGCGCCGCTGGTCGGCGGCCACTGACCCTGCCGGCCGCGCCGGATGAACCCGTTGCGATAAACCCGTTGCATGCGTCGGTTGCGGTCCTTCACCATGGACCACGACCGGCGATCCTCATCCACGAGGCGCCCCTGATCGAGAGGAGCAGACCCATGACTGTCTCCGTCCTGTGCCTGCCCACAGACAACATCTCTCGCATCAGGAGCACCCGAAGTGACTCAGGAGAACATCTCCGCTGACCCCGCCGCATCCGACTCTCTGGCGGGAATCGACCCGAAGTTCGTCTTCGACTTCCAGGCCTACGACGAGCTGGAAGACGGACAACGCTGGACCACCTGGCTCTCGGTAGAGCCGCTCTCGCGTGGTCCGGAGCCGCGGCCGGACTGGCTGGTGACCTCCCAGGGGGCCATCGACACCGACCTCGGCATCCTCAAGACCGGCAAGGAGGCCGACGCCTTCCTGCTGGTCCGTGCCGACCCGATCGAGCCCGAACGGGAGGCGGTGATGGTCGCCAAGCGCTACCGCGACACCGACCATCGCACCTTCCACCGGGCCGCCAGCTACACCGAGGGCCGCTCGGTCAAGCGTTCCCGCGACGAGCGTGCGCTGAAGAAGAACTCGACGTTCGGCCGCGAGGTCGCCAAGGGCGAGTGGGCCAACGCCGAGTGGAACGCGCTCGTACGCTGCTGGGAGCTCGGCCTCCCGGTGCCCTATCCCGTGCAGATCGACGGCACCGAGATCCTGATGGAGTGGATCGCGGTCGACGGCGGCAACGGGGAGCTCGAGACCGCGCCACGGCTGGCCCAGACCCGGCCCGAGCGGCACGTGCTGGAGATGTGGTGGGACGGGCTGCTCGACGCCCTCGCGACGATGGTTCAGGCGGGCCTGGTCCACGGCGACCTCTCCCCCTACAACATCCTCGCCCAGCACGACCGCCTCGTGATCATCGATCTCCCCCAGATCATCGACCTGGTCGGCAATCCCCTGGGCTTCGACTTCCTTCTCCGCGACATCACCAACGTCGCGAAGTGGTTCCAGGCGAGGGGCCTAGAGGTAGACGAGCAGGAGGTCTACGCCGACCTGATGGCCCACGCCTTCTGACGCCGAGTCGGCGGTGTGCTGCCAAAGGTGCGCTATGGCGCACGTCCGGCAGCACACCGCGGGTAGGTTGCTGGCATGAAGCATCACCGGGGGCGGCATGTCGATATCGAGTCGGTGGAGGAGCTCGACGGGCATCTGGCGGCGGGGGCGGGGAGCTTGCGGGGGTGGCGGCTGCGGTCGCTGGACCTGACCTCGCGCACCGCTGCGCTGCGGGAGACCGAGCTGGCCGGGGCGACGTTCCTGGGATGCAAGTTCGCGCCCGGCGACGGCGACTACGCTGAGGACGAGGGTGCGCTGGTGATGCCGGTGATCCCCGAGGCGCCGGTGGATGTCTATCGCTCCAGGCTCTACACCGCCGAAGAGCTCTACGACGACCCGGTCTACGCGCGAAGCCTGGACGCCAGGGCGTACGCCTGGCTGCAGCAGCCGCTCGGCGCCGACGACGAGCTGGCGATCACGCTCCACGACCACGCGATCGATGCTGCGCTGGAGGCGTGGGTGAGAGCGAGGCGTGACGAGAGCGAGCGGATCGTCGGCGTGATGGGCGGGCACGCGTTGCGCCGCGGCGAGGAGGCGTACGCAGCGGCCGCGCGTCTCTCCCAGCACCTGGCCAGCCATCACGTGGTCGCCACCGGCGGCGGCCCGGGTGCGATGGAGGCCGCCAACCTGGGCGCCTTCCTCGCCGGTGCGCCCAAGACGGTCCTCGAGGATGCGCTCGAGACCCTGGCGACCGTGCCGTCCTTCCGGCCATCGGTGCGCGAGTGGGCGCAGGTGGCCCTCGGCGTACGCGAAGGGTTCGAGGGCCGGCCGGGAAGGTCGTTGGGGATCCCGACGTGGCACTACGGCCACGAGCCGCCGAACGTGTTCGCGGGCGCGATCGCGAAGTACTTCCGCAACGCCACCCGCGAGGCGGTGCTGCTGGAGGTCTGCGACGGCGGCATCGTCTTCCTGCCGGGCGCCGGCGGCACCGTGCAGGAGGTCTTCCAGGACGCCTGCGAGAACTACTACGCCGACACGAGCGCGGTCGCGCCGATGGTGTTGGTCGGGCGCAGCTATTGGACCGAGCAGCTGCCGGTCTGGCCACTGCTGCAGGCCCTCGCCCGCGGCCGAGCGATGGAGGGCCACGTCCACCTCGTCGACACCGCCGAGGAGGTGCTTGACGTCATCAGGCCAGAGATCAGAGCAGAGATCAGGCCAGCGAGCGCGCCCGGATGACGTCGCGATAGTGGTCCACCAGGGCCGCGTTCACCGCGCCCCATGACTTGTGCGCGACGCTCTTGCGTGCCTCGCGACCCATCCGCAGTCGCAGCTGCGGGTCGTTGTGGAGCTGCGCGACGTGCGAGCCGAGGTCGTCGCGGCTGCCCGGCTCGTAGAAGAACCCGGTGACGCCCTCGGCGACCAGATCCAGCGGCCCTCCCGAGCGCGGCGCGACCACCGGGACCCCGGAGGCGAGCGCCTCCTGGACCGCCTGGCAGAACGTCTCGTGCGAGCCGGTGTGCACGAAGACGTCGAGCGAGGCGTACGCGGCTCCCAGCTCGTCTCCCTGCAGCACGCCCATGAAGGTCGCGTTCGGGAGCAGCTGTCGAAGCTCACGCTCCTGCGGGCCGCCGCCGACGAGCACGACCTTGTACGCCGGGTTGCGGGCGAGCGCCGCGAGCAGGTGCAGCTCCTTCTCCTGGGCCAGACGGCCGACGTAGCCGACGATGGTCTCCCCGTTGGGCGCCAGCCGCGTACGCAGGTCGTGGTCGATGCGGCTGGGGTGGAAGAGCTCGACATCGACGCCGCGCGGCCACAGCCCGGTGCGCTGGACGCCGAGGCCCTCGAGCTGGGTCAGCGCCGAGGAGCTCGGCGCCAGGGTGCGGTCGGCGGCCGAGTGCGCCTGCCGGGTGAGCATCGCGGCGGCCTGCGGGCCACCGACGGCCTTGTACTTGTCCCAGAACCCGACCAGGTCGGTCTGGTAGATCGCCACGCTCGGGATCCCGAGCTCCTTGGCGACATGCACCGCCTGCCGCCCGAGCAGCGCCGGGGAGGCGACATGGACGACATCCGGGGCGAACCTGCGGATCACCGAGCGCAGCCTGCGTCGCGTCTCGACGCCGACCCGGAAGTCCTTGTAGACCCAGAAGGTCGCCCCGCGGGTGCGGGTCACCGGGAACCCGGCGTACTCGCTCGGACCGGTGGGCGCCACGACCTCGACCGTGTGGCCGTCGACGGAGAGGTGTTCCAGCACGCGGCGTACGGAGTTGGTCACGCCGTTGACCTGGGGCAGGAACGACTCCGTGACGATGAGGACGCGGAGCGGCTCTGCGTTGGCTGCGACCAGCGGGACCCGATCGAGGCTGATGCTCATGTTCCTGATCGTGGGCGTCGTCTCGCAACGTGACCCCCGACTTGGTTGACAGGTCGGTGAACCTCCCGTGGCCAGAGTTCTGTGCCGGGCGACAGATAGTCCTGCTGGTGTCACCAGCGGAAACGTCGCGTAACTCTCAGAAATCTGTCACCAGACGCCGATCTCCGACAGATCCTGGTCAGCCCGCGTTCCTAGGCTCGCCAACGTCTCGCCGGCTCTCGGACGGCACCGAGGCGACAACTCTGATGCGACAAAGGAGTCACAATGAATCTCGTACGACACGCGCTGGCCGCGCTCGGCGCCGCGGTCGCCCTGGGTGGCGGCCTGGTCGCCTTCTCCAGCTCACCCGCCAACGCCTACGACGCGACCCCCTGCCTGGCGCGCTACTGGCACGACGGCGTCGACCGCTACGTCCAGACCTGTCCCGAC
This sequence comes from Nocardioides sp., assembly GCF_050699375.1. Lineage (GTDB taxonomy): Bacteria > Actinomycetota > Actinomycetes > Propionibacteriales > Nocardioidaceae > Nocardioides. The sequence goes on from NZ_JBOHDN010000173.1 coordinate 7,388, forward strand.
TGGGGCATGTCCGGGACCAACGACATCCCGGTCTACAACCTCAACGCCAGCCCGCCGGCGATCGTCGGCTGGATCGAGGCCTCGGGCAACGACTGGTACGTCTGCCAGAAGCGGGTCACGAAGTATGACCCCTACAAGTACGGCGGCTACTACAACGACTGGTTCGCCTACACGATGGCCGACAACGGCAAGTGGGGCTGGGCACCCGAGGTGTTCTTCCAGGGCGGCGACAACATGGA
>NZ_JBOHDN010000174.1:0-8596 GCF_050699375.1 Nocardioides sp.
CCTGGTTCCAGCGCACCTGGTCGGCGAAGCCGCGCCGGGTGGTGTCCTCGTCGATGACCAGGAGCTCGGTGCGGGCGATGTTCGCGAAGACCTCGAAGGCCTCGAGGCCGGCGGCGGTCGACATCACCGTGTGGTGTGCTCCGCCGGCGGTCAGCCAGGCTTCCGCGGAGGTGGTGAAGTCGGGGCGCGGGGCCCAGACGGCGCGGGCGACCGGCAGGTTCGGCAGGGCCTGGGTCGGCGGGACCACGTCGACGACGTTGGCGGTCAGCCGGAAGCGGTCACGCATGTCGGCGAGCGAGACGACCACAGCCCCCTCACATGCGTCGGCGTCGAAGACCATCCGGACCGGGTCCTCGCGGTCGCCGATCCCGAGCGGGTGGATCTCGACGCGCGGAATGGAGGTGGTCAGCGAGGGGCAGATCTCGAGCATGTGAGCGCCCAGGATCACCTCGGCGCCGGGGGTGAGGTCATAGGTGTAGTCCTCCATCAGGGAGGCGCCGCCGGGCAGCCCCTCCCCCATGACCTTGGCGGCGCGCACCAGGACCGCGGTCTTCCAGTCGCCCTCGGCGCCGAAGCCGTAGCCCTTGCTCATCAGCCGCTGCACCGCGATGCCGGGGAGCTGGCGCAGTCCACCGAGGTCCTCGAAGCTGGTGGTGAACGCCTTCGCGTTCCGCTCCGTGAGGAAGGCCTCGATCGCGATCTCCTGCCGGGCGGCGTAGCGGAGCGACTCGTGCCGCTCGCCGCCGCGGCGCAGCTCGGGCACCACGTCGTAGAGGTCCTCGTACTCGGCGACGAGCGCGTCCACGGCACCCTCGTCGACGGCGTCGACCGCGGCCACCAGGTCGTTGACGCCCCAGGTGCTGACCGAGACACCGAAGCGCAGCTCGGCCTCGGTCTTGTCGCCCTCGGTGACGGCGACGTTGCGCATGTTGTCGCCGAAGCGGACCAGGTTGAGCTCATGGGTGGCAGCCCAGCCGGCGGCGCCGCGGACCCAGGTGCCGACGCGTCGGGTGACGGCCGGGTTGGAGACGTGACCGACGACGGTGGTGCGGGCGACGCCGAGGCGGGTGGCCACGTAGGCGTACTCCCGGTCGCCGTGGGCGGCCTGGTTGAGGTTCATGAAGTCCATGTCGATCTCCGCCCAAGGGAGCTCGACGTTGGCCTGGGTGTGCAGGTGCAGCAACGGCTTGCGGAGCGCGTCCAGCCCGGCGATCCACATCTTGGCCGGGCTGAAGGTGTGCATCCAGGTGATGACGCCGAGGACGTTGTCATCAGCGTTGGCCTCGAGCATCGCCCGGCGGATCGCCACCGAGTCCTTCAGGACGGGCTTCCACACGATCTTCGCCGGGACGTCGCCCGAGGCGTCCAGAGCACGGGCGACCTCCTGGGACTGCTCGGCCACCTGGCGCAGGGTCTCCTCGCCGTACAGGTCCTGGCTGCCGGTGAGGAACCAGACCTCGCGGTCGCCATAGGGTTTCAGCGCTGTCGGCTTGCTCATGTGGGGTCCTTCCAAAGCTGACGTGGTGTTTCGGGGCGCAGCTCAGTGCTGGCCGTAGACGTTCTGGTAGCGGTCGTGGAGCGAGTCGACGTGGCCCTGCCCGATCGGCAGCGGCTGCCCGAGCTGGCGGGCGATGTGCACGGTGCGGGCGACCTCCTCGCACATCACCGCGGCCTTGACCGCGGCGCGGCCGTCCGTGCCGATGGTGAAGGGCCCGTGGCTCTGCATCAGCACCGCCGGGCTCCGCGAGTCCCGCAGCGTCTCGACGATGCCGCGCCCGATCGAGTCGTCGCCGATGATCGCGAACGGACCGACCGGGACGGGCCCGCCGAACTCGTCGGCCATCATCGTGAGCACGCACGGGATCGGCTCGCCGCGAACGGCCCAGGCCGTGGCGTACGTGGAGTGGGTGTGGACCACGCCGCCGACCTCGGGCATGTGGACATAGACGTACGCATGGGCAGCGGTGTCCGAGGAGGGCGAGCGCTCCCCCTCGACGAGGTTGCCGGCCAGGTCGCACACGACCATCGCCTCGGGCGTGATGTCGTCGTAGGCGACCCCGGACGGCTTGATGACCAGCAGGTCCTCGCCGTGGGGGTTGGGCACGCGCTCGGAGACGTTGCCGGCGGTCCACACGACCAGCTCCCAGCGGGGCAGCTCGGCGTGCAGCGCGGCGACGCGCTCCTTGGTGGCGTCGACGGCGTCGCGAAGGGAGGTGGGTACGCCCGCCATCACCGGTCTCCTTCTTCGGTGACTCCTGGGCTCGGGGCGAGTGAGCCGACCGCAGTGCGCTCGATGGCCAGCCCGGCCTCGTAGCGCTCGAGATAGGTCGCGAACCCGGCGAGGTCGGCGGCGGCCGGCTCGACCACCTCGAGGTCGGCGTCGCCGAAGACGCGCTCGTGGAGGTAGGCGTTCAGGCTCAGAGCGGGCTCGGCCTCGGCCGCTCTGGCGTACGCCGCCAGCAGTGCGATCCCCCAGGCGCCGCCCGCTCCGGCGGCCTGTCCGACCGCGACCGGGGTGCCGATGGCAGCGGCGAGCAGCCGCTGCGCGACGCCCGCGGTGCGGAACAGGCCGCCGTGGGCGAACATCGCGTCGATCTCGACGCCCTGGTCCGCGAGGACGCGCATGCCGAGGGCGAGGGTGCCGAAGGCACCGTAGACCTGAGCGCGGGCGAACCCGGCGAGGTCGAGACGGCTGCCGGGGGTGCGTACGAACAGCGGCCGGCCCTCGTCGAGACCGGTGATCGGCTCGCCCGCCAGATAGTTGTACGCCAGCAATCCGCCGCCGTCGGGCACGCCCTTCAACGCCGCGGTGAGCAGGGCGCCGAAGACGGCGTCCGCGTCGCTCGGGTGACCGAGCGCAGCGGCGAGCTCGCCGAACACCCCGGCCCAGGCGTTCAGCTCGCTCGCCCCGTTGTTGCAGTGCACCATCGCGACCGGGTCGCCGGCTGGAGTGGTGACGATGTCGATCGCGTGGTGGGAGGTGATCAGCGGCTCCTCGAGCACGACCATCGCGAAGATCGAGGTGCCGGCGCTGACGTTTCCGGTGCGCTTGGCGACCGAGTTGGTGGCGACCATCCCGGTGCCGGCGTCGCCCTCGGGCGGGCACAGCGGGATGCCCGGCCGCAGGGTGCCGGAGGGGTCGAGCAGGACCGCGCCGTCGGGAGTGAGCCGGCCGGCGTCAGCACCGGCCGGGAGCACCTCGGGCAGCAGGTCCTCGACACGCAGGCCGGGGCGACGGGCGGCGACGAGGTCGCCCAGCCTCGCCAGCATCCGTGCGTCATAGGTCCGGGTGACCGGATCGATGGGGAAGACACCGGAGGCGTCGCCGACCCCGAGCACATGGCGTCCGGTGAGGGCGCGGTGGACGTACCCGGCCAGGGTGGTCAGCGAGGCGACCCGGGGCAGGTGCCGCTCGTCGTCGAGGATCGCCTGGTAGAGGTGGGCGACCGACCAGCGCAGCGGGACGTTGGCACCGAAGGTCTCCGACAGCTCCGCGGCGGCGGCCGCGGTGTTGGTGTTGCGCCAGGTGCGGAACGGCACCAGCAGCTCGCCGGTCGCGTCGAAGGCGAGATAGCCGTGCATCATCGCCGAGACCCCGATCGCCCCGAAGGTGGCCGGGCGCTCACCGAAGCGGCGCCGGACCTCATCACCCAGGTCGGCCACGGCGCGCTGGACTCCGGCCCAGACCGCCTCGAGGGAGTAGGTCCACAGGCCGTCGACGAGCTCGTTCTCCCACAGGTGGGAGCCGGTGGCGATCGGTACGTTGCCGGGTCCGATCAGGCACGCCTTGATGTTCGTGGACCCCAGCTCGATGCCGAGCGAGGTCTCCTCGAGGTCGGGCAGATCCGCGCTTCGCGCGGTCACTCCTTGGCCTGCTCGCTGCGTCATCACGGCTCCGTTTCTGACCTGACGGCTCGGGTGGGGTCGAGGCAATGTGAACGCTAACATACCGCGCCGGCGTGCCCCTGTGGTCCCGGCGGAGCCCGGTCGGGCGCTAGATCACGTACGCGGGATCGGCGCCGCCGAGGACCGCACGACCAGCTCCGGAGCCAGCAGCGGTGGCACCTCGACGGTTCCTTCGGCGATGGCCGTGGTGGCCACCTCGACCGCCAGAGCGCCCAGCGACGCGAAGTCCTGCCGGACGGTGGTCAGCGGCGGCCAGAGGTAGGCAGCGTCCGGGACGTCGTCGAAGCCGACGACGCTCACATCAGCGGGGACCCGGCGCCCGGCCTCGTGCAGTGCCCGGATCACCCCGAGCGCCATCGAGTCGTTGGCCGCGAAGACAGCGGTGACCGAGTCGTCCTGGGCGATCTCGGCCCCGGCCTCATAGCCGCTCCTGCTCGACCAGTCCCCGAAGATCTCGGGCCCGGGTCGAGCATCGCTGTCCCGGTGGGCGGCCAGCCATCCCTCCCGGCGCTGCCTGGCGTCGATCCAGCCGACCGGACCGGCCACGTGTGCGATGTTGCGGTGGCCCAGGTCCAGCAGGTACTGCGTGGCGAGCACCGCCCCCGCGTGCTGGTCGATCCCCACCGAGCGCACCCCCTCCGGCGGGTCGCTGTGGATCATCACCACCTCGACCGTCGCGGCGAGCTGGGCGACCAGGTCCTCGAACGACTGGTGCGAGACGCCGAGGAGAACCGCCTCGACCGCGTCGTCGAGCAGGGCCTCGATCGCCCGCTCGGTCGAGGTTGCCTCCAGGTGCGGCACCGGGCTCAGGATGATGTCGTAGCCGGCCCGCTGACCGGCCTGGTGCACCGAGGCGGCCAGCGTGCTCGGCCCGTAGAGGTGCGGCTGGGAGTAGAGCAGACCCAGCCTCCCCGACCGCCGGGTCACCAGCGCGCGGGCCGACTTGTTGCGCCGGTAGCCCAGCTCCTCGATCGCGGCCTGTACCCGTTCACGGGTGTCGCCGCGTACGGCATCGGAGCCGTTGACGACCCGCGACACGGTCTGGTGGGAGACCCCTGCCCGGGCCGCGACATCAGCCATGCTCGGCGCGTTCTTCGACTCCCCGTGGACCATGCGGTGATCCTAGTGGCGCGTCCTGCAGCGGCATGCCTCGATGTCACTGGCTTCTCCACCCCGCCAGGCGCCCAGGCCGAGTCAGCCCAGCAGACCCTGCTCCCCCGTGCCGGCCAGCATCTTGTCGAGCAGCTTGCGCAGATCGGTCCGCTCCGCGGAGGTGAGCCCGCCGGTGAGCAGAGGCTCGATGGCTTCGACCCGCGGACGCAGTGTCTCCAGGGTGACGCGACCGGCCGCGGTCAGACTCAGTACGTTGCGCCGCTTGTCAGTGGTGTCCTGCTCGCGCGCGAGGAGACCGCGGCGCACCATCCGGGAGACGACGTCGGCGATCGTGGAGCGGTCCAGGAAGAGGTCGGCCCCCAGCTCGGCCTGGCTCGCGCCGGGCAGTCGGTCGAGCACAGCCAACGCGGCGAACTGCACACTGGTCACCTCGGTGGAGACTTCGCGTTGCCACACCGCCAGGTGCACCTGTTGCGCGCGCCGCAGGAGATGGCCGGTGTAGCGCAGCGGCTCTGGGGCCTCAGGGCTGCTCACTCTGGTCACTCTGGTCACTCTGGTCACTCTGCCGACCCGGGCCGCGCGAACACGCCATCGAAGAAGGCGGTGAGGCTGTCGTACGCATCCAGCGGGAGCACCAGCGCAACATACTGGTCGGGCCGCACCACGAGGAGTGCACCCTGCTCGCGGTCGATGCCGCGCAGGTCGAAGATATCCTCGCGCGAGACCGCGGCGTACGCCTTCTCGTAGTCGACCAGCCCGAGACGGCCGGCGCGGGGTCGGAAGACCTCCGGCAGGCCGAGCAGGTCGACCGCGGAGTGGCGCTGCTGCACGATGCCGCGTACGTCGACGAACGCGTCCAGGTCGTGGCCGGTGCCGTACCGGACCAGGGGTGAGGTCCCGGCCGAGCCGAGCCACTCGCCGAATGCGCGGAAGCGATCCTCGCGAGCATCGGCGAAGGCATAGATCCGCCAGCGGCCGTCGGCCACCGCCGAGTGGCCGAGCTGAAGCCGCTTGCCGTCGCCGACGCGGACGACCGGCGCGGAGTGGAAGCGCATACCGACCGTCAGGCCAGCGGCCAGCCCCTGATGCTCGTCGGTCCCGGTGAGCCGCGAGGGCCGATAGTGGGTGGCCACGCCAGCGGTGTAGCGCCCCTGGCGGACGAAGTACTCGCTGAGCTCGGCCGGGTCAACACCACCGCGCTCGGGGTGCCCGGGATCGCGAGGCGGCGCGGCGAGCATGGCCGACCACTCCTTGTCGAAGGCGATCAGCTCCTGCGCGACAGGTCGGCGCTCGGCGTCGTACGTCTCGAGCAGACTTGCGTCGCTGCGGCCCTCGAGGACGGCGGCGAGCTTCCAGCCGACGTTGAACGCGTCCTGCATCGACACGTTCATCCCCTGGCCGGCCTTGGCGCTGTGGGTGTGGCAGGCGTCGCCCGCGATGAAGACCCGCGGCCCGCGCCCGAGGTCGCGGCCGACGGCGTCGTCGAAACCGTCGGTCATGCGCTGCGCGACCTCGTAGACGGAGAACCAGACAGTCTCCTTCACGTCCAGGACGTACGGATGGAGCACCCGGTTCGCCATCGCGACCACCTCCTCCACGCCGAGGCCGCGGACAGTGGCGCGGTTCTCCGCAGTCACCGTGCCCAGGTCGACGTAGAGCCGGACCAGGTAGCCGCCCTCGCGCGGGATGAGCAGAATGCTGCCGTGCTCGGCGGACTGGATCGCGGCCTTGAACCGGATGTCCGGAAAGTCGGTGGTGGCCAGGACGTCGAGAACACCCCAGGCATGGTTGGCGCGATCGCCGGACGAGGTGCGGCCGATGGCGGCACGCACCTCGCTGCGGGCGCCGTCGGACCCGACGACGTACTTCGCCCGGACCGTGACCTCCTCACCGGTGCCGTCTGCTCCCTCGGGGCCGACCCTGCGCAGGGTGGCGATGACCGGGTGCTCGCCCTCGTCGGCCACCTCGAGACCGACGAACTCCAGCCCGTAGTCGGGCACCAGCCGCGCCGGGGCGTCGCGTGCCGCGGCGAGCAGATGGTCGTGGATGCGGGCCTGGTTCATGATCAGATGCGGCATCTCACTGAGGCCGTCCTCGACGTCCTGCACCCGGCTGGTGCGCACGATGTGATCGCGCCGCTCAGGATCGGGCCGCCAGAACGTGGTCTCGTTGACCCAGTACGCCTCTTCCATCAGCGTGTGAGCGAACCCGAACGCCTGAAACATCTCCACGGTGCGGCATGCGACGCCGTCGGCCTGCCCCATCTCCATAGGGCCGGTACGGCGCTCCACCAGCCGCGTGGTGATGCCCGGAAACCGGGCCAGCTGCGCCGCGAGGACATTGCCCGCCGGCCCGCTGCCGACGATCAGAACGTCGACCTCCGCAGGGAGCGGCACGCTCGTCGACGTCGTTGCGTCTTCCGCGCCCGGGACGACCGCGGGGTCGCCGGGGTAGAAACCGTCTCGGTAGTACTGCACGCCACTCCTCTTCGTTGGATGCAGGGATAATAGTCAGTACCCCAACGATCTGTACAGAAAGAGGGTAGCTCCCCGGCCAGCCTGGGATCCAGAGACCCTGGATAGATCCTGGCCGCCCGCCGAGGATGGATCAGACACCAGATCCGTCCTCGAGGAGCAGACCAATGCCACGTCGACCCATCGACATCACGATCCCTGACCTGTCCGGCAGGAGAGCCCTGGTCACCGGGGCCAGCGACGGCATGGGGCTGGTGATCGCCACCCGGCTGGCCGGCGCGGGCGCCGAGGTCGTCATGCCCGTACGCAATCCCAGCAAGGGCGAGCGAGCGCTCACCACGATCCGTGAGCTGGTGCCGGAGGCGAAGATCTCGCTGCGCGACCTCGATCTCTCTTCGCTGGCCTCGGTCACCGCGCTCGCCGAGACCCTCCTCGACGAGGACCAGCCCTTCCACATCATGATCAACAACGCCGGCGTGATGACGCCGCCGGACCACCAGACGACGGCCGACGGGTTCGAGCTTCAGCTCGGCACCAACCACCTGGGCCACTTCGCCCTCGTCGCCCGGATCCTGCCGCTGTTGCGAGCGGGCCAGGCACGCGTCACCTCGCAGGTCAGCGTCGCCGCGCGCAGCGGCGAGATCAACTGGGACGACGTGAACTGGGAGCGCAGGTACGACGGCGGGGCCGCCTACAGCCAGTCGAAGATCGCGGTCGGGCTGTTCGGTCTCGAGCTGGACCGGCGCAGCGAGGCGTACGGCTGGGGCATCACCAGCAACCTCGCTCACCCCGGCGTCGCCCCGACGAACCTGCTGGCCGCTCGACCGGAGATCGGCCGGAGCACCGACACCGTCGCCGTACGCCTGATCCGCTGGCTCTCCGCACACGGGATCCTGCTCGGCACCCCCGAGACCGCAGCCCTCCCGGCGCTCCTGGCCGCGACGTCCCCGGATGCGACCGGTGGTCAGCTGTACGGCCCCAGCGGACCGGGCCACCTCGGCGGCGCGCCCGCGGCGCAGTCGCTCTACCGGCCGATCGCCCGCGAGGACGCCGCCCGGCTCTGGGAGGTCTCCGAGAGCCTCACCAAGACGGAGCTCCCGACC
>NZ_JBOHDN010000175.1:0-18506 GCF_050699375.1 Nocardioides sp.
GTCACCTCTGCAGGCCGAGACGTCACAAATGCAGATCGAGTTGTCACCGTGGTGACAACTCGACCTGCATAACTGACGCCTCGACCTGCATAGCTGACGCTTCGGCCTGCAGAAGTGACGTCTCGGCTGCAGGGGGACGCCTCGACCAGGAAGACTGACGCTTCGGCCGACGTACGTGACGCCTCGGCCTGCGGGGGACGCCTCGGCGTCAGCCGACGACGACCTCGATGCGCTGGAACTCCTTGAGGTCGGTGTAGCCCGTAGTCGCCATGGCGCGCTTGAGGGCGCCGACGAGGTTCATGGTGCCGTTGGCGACGTGGGAGGGTCCGAAGAGGACCTCCTCGAAGGTGCCGACAGGCTCGAAGGCGACGCGCTCGCCGCGGGGCAGGTCGGCGTGGTGGGCCTCGTTGCCCCAGTGGAAGCCCTTGCCGGGGGCGTCGGTGGCGCGAGCGAAGGGCGAGCCGACCATGACCGAGTCGGCGCCGCAGGCGATCGCCTTGGCGATGTCGCCGGAGCGGCCGACGGCACCGTCGGCGATGACGTGCACGTAGCGGCCGCCGGACTCGTCGAGGTAGTCGCGTCGCGCGGCCGCGACGTCGGCGACGGCCGAGGCCATCGGCACGGCCACACCCAGCACCGTCCGTGTCGTGTGCGCGGCCCCGCCGCCGAAGCCGACTAGCACGCCGGCCGCACCGGTACGCATCAGGTGCAGCGCCGCCTGATAGGTCGCACAGCCACCCACGATCACCGGCACGTCGAGCTCGTAGATGAACTCCTTGAGGTTCAGCGGCTCGGACTGGGAGGAGACATGCTCGGCCGAGACCGTGGTCCCGCGGATGACGAAGAGGTCGACGCCGGCGTCGACGACGGCCTTCGCGAACTCCTTCGTACGCTGCGGCGACAGTGCCCCGGCGACGGTGACCCCCGAGGCGCGCACCTCGCGCAGCCGCTCGGTGATCAGCTCGGACCGGATCGGAGCCTCGTAGATCTCCTGCAGGCGCCGGGTCGCGTCGACACCGCGCAGCTCGGCCAGCTCGTCGAGCAGCGGCTGCGGGTCCTCGTAGCGGGTCCACACGCCCTCGAGGTTGAGCACCCCGAGCCCGCCGAGCTTGCCCAGCGCGATCGCGGTCGACGGCGACATCACCGAGTCCATCGGCGCGGCGACCACGGGGATCTCGAAGCGATAGGCGTCGATCTGCCAGTCGATGCTCACCTCGGAGGTGTCACGGGTGCGCCGCGACGGCACGATCGCCACGTCGTCGAAGGCGTACGCCCGTCGTGCTCGCTTGGCCCGGCCGATCTCGATCTCAGTCACGACACGGATTGTTCCACGCGACCGGATCGAGATCGGAAAGGCCACACGCAGTCGACCACCAACGGTCTCGACGAGCTCGACCACCGGAGGGCCAGAGCAATCGCCCCTATCGGCGCACGGCGGTCAGCAGCAGGTACTCCCAGTCCATCGACCCGTCCTCCAGATACCGGTCCCCGAGATCGGCCAGCGCGGCATCGAGCTCCGCCGTCCGCGACGGGTCCTCGGCGATCCCGCGGTAGGCGACGATCGTGGGCCCGTAGCAGGCCTTGAAGAAGTCCCTGAACTCCGCGCCGGTGGCGAACGAGTCGATGGCGACCATCCGCTTCTCGGCCCGGACACCGCTCACCCGCTCGCCCAGCAGGCCGCGTACGTGCGCCTCGTCGCCCCATCGCGGAGGAGGCTGGGCACCCTCGGGGGGCGGGGCCATGAACGGCTTCATCGCCGCGAACATCTGGCCGATGAAGCCTTCCGGGGTCCAGCTGATCAGGCCGATCCGGCCGTCCGGCCGCACCACTCTGACCAGCTCGTCGGCGGCCTTCTCGTGGAAGGGCGCGAACATGATGCCCACGCAGGACAGGGCGACGTCGAACTCTCCGTCCTCGCCCGGGAGCGCCTCGGCGTCGGCGACCGTCCAGGTGATCGATCCGGCGTCGGCGGCACCCGCACGTGCGCGTCCGATGTCGAGCAGCTCGGGCGTCAGGTCGCTGGCGGTCACCTCCGCCCCGGCGAGTGCTGCGGGAACGGCGGCGTTGCCGGTGCCGGCGGCGATGTCGTGTACGCGGTCGCCGGGCCCGATCCGGCAGGCCTCGACGATCACTTGGCCGAGCTCGGGGATGAGCTCGTCGGCGACCCGGGCGTAGTCCCCGAGGCCCCACATCGCACGGTGGCGGGCCTTCAGGTCGGGTTGTACGGGCGTTGCGGTCATGCGTTCCTCCAAAGACATCTGAGCCGAGAGGAGATCTGGAGTCCCCAGCCTCCCCTCGCACCGCCACCGCGGATAGTTCCGGATCTGTACTTGCCACGCGTCCCGGTCGGGGGTCTACTGAGGACAGGGATCTCGGGGGACAGGATCTCGGGCTGCACCAAGGGAGGCGGTCCGGTGGCGGGATACGGCCAGTTTTGTCCGATGGCGAAGGCCATGGAGGTGCTCGACGAGCGGTGGACGCTGCTCGTCGTGCGCGAGCTGCTGCTCGGCAGCACCCACTTCAACGAGCTTCGCCGGGGCGTACCCAGGATGTCGCCGGCACTGCTCTCCAAACGCCTGCGCACCCTCGAGCGCGCGGGCATCATCCAGCGACGCGGCCAGGAGCAACGTACGTCCTACCACCTCACCACCAGCGGCCAGGAGCTCGCCACGGTGGTGACCGCGCTCAACGAGTGGGGCGTGCGGTGGGTCGGGTCGCTGGGGCAGGCCGACCTGGACCCGCACCTGCTCTTCTGGGACATGCGCCGCACCATCCCGATCGATGTGTGGCCGCGGCAACGCACCGTGGTGGAGTTCCGGCTCACCGACGTCGAGCCGAAGGTCGCCCGCTGGTGGCTCGTGGTGGCCGCCGACCAGGCCGAGGTCTGCGACTTCGACCCCGGCTTCGAGGTCGATGCCCGCCTCACCGCCAGCCTGCGTACGCTCACCGAGATCTGGCGCGGAGACCTCGCCTGGCCGATGGCGATCCGCGACGACCTGGTCGGCATCAACGGCACCCGGGACGTACGCCGCGCCCTGCCGTCCTGGCTCGGCCAGTCCTCCGCCGCGTACGTCCCCCGCCCTCGCCCCGCCGCCGTCAGCCCCGATCGCACCAGCCTGGCGTTCGAGGGTCACGGCTAGGGTGATCCGGTGGGAAGTCGTACGGATGTCGACCGCGGTGATCGCGCGGACCTCCGAGCCGACTGCTCCAGCTGTTTCGGCCTGTGCTGTGTCGCGCTTGCCTTCGTGAAGTCGTCCGACTTCCCCCACGACAAGCCCGCGGGCGAACCGTGCGTGAACCTCGACGACCACGACGCCTGCCGCATCCACCCGGGCCTGCGGGACCGGGGTTTCAAGGGCTGCACCGTGTTCGACTGCTTCGGCGCCGGGCAGAAGGTCTCCCAGCGCACCTTCGCCGGACGCTCCTGGCGCGATGACCCGCAGGTGAGCGCCGAGATGTTCGCCGCGTTCCCCGTCGTCCGCCGCCTGCACGAGCTGCTCTGGTATCTGGGCGAGGCCATCGAGCTAGTCCAGGACAACCGCGACCCCACGCCATGGCTCGACGCCTTCGACGAGGTGCGCCGGCTCAGCGACCTGGAGCCGCACGACCTCGCCGGCCTCGACGTCGACGCTGCCTACGACTCCGCGCGTGGTCTCCTCGTCGAGGCCAGCGAGATCGCACGCGCAGCGACCGAACCCGCCAGCCACCGGCACTCGGGCCGCGTGCCCGAGCCGGGGAGCGACCTGGTCGGCGCGAAGCTGGCGGGAGCGGACCTCTCCGGAGCGACGATCCGCGGGAGCGTCGCGATCGCCGCCGACCTGTCCGGCGCGAGCCTGCGGAGGTGCGACGTCCTCGGCGTCGACCTGCGTGACGCCGACCTGAGCGGCGCGGACCTCAGCGGCGCGATCTACCTGACCCAGATGCAGGTCAACAGCGCCCGCGGCGACGCCCGCACCGCCCTTCCCGACGGCTTCGAGCGGCCGGCGCACTGGGCATCGTGACGCGGTTGCCGCCTCGGGCTCAGCTCCAGTCGTAGGTGAGCACGAAGCCGTACGCCTCCCCGCCACCTTCCTCGGCCAGCACCATGTCGGCCTCGCCGACCAGGCCCTCCAGCCCGCCGGTGCCCAGGCCCGAGATGACGGTGAGGTGCGATCGGACGGTGGCATCCGCGTACGTCCCGCTGATCCGCCACACGCAAGAGCCCTCCTGGCCGGCGATGGAGCCGGTGAACTGCTCGTACGCCTCGAAGACCGCGCCTCCGGCGGGGTTGCCGTAGGCGCCGATCATCCGCGCGACGCCCTTGCCCTCGATCTCGCCGGTGTAGGTGTAGTCGGTCTCGGAGGTGGTCAGGCCGCGGTGCGGGATGTAGACGTCCTCGCCCATCTTCGTCCCTTCCCCGTCGATGTCGACGTAGGCCGCCTCGTGCCAGCGCGCGACGCTCATCGTGGTGCTTGCCTTGCTGCTGAAGGTCTTGTTCTCGGTCGTCATGGGTCCAGCCTGCTCCGGAGACAGGGGCGCCGGATTGAAGGAACGCGCCATATCGTTGGCGGCATGGCTGGCCATATGGAAGGCAGGGGCTATCCCGACGCGATCGTGCGGCCGGTGACGGCTGCCCGGACGATCACCACCGAGCGGTTCGCGCCCTCGCCGGCGCTCGCGGGGCACGTCGACTACCACTGGTACGTCGGCTGGCACCTCGAGCACCCGCACGACCAGCAGGTCATCCCGCAGCCCCGGATCCATGTCGCCGCGGAGGAGGGCCGGCTGCTGGTCCATGGGATCGGCCGGCGACCGTTCCTTCGGCACCTGAGCGGCCGCGGCCACACGCTCGGCGTCTCGTTCCTGCCAGGCCTCTTCCGTCCGGTGCTCGGCAGCCGGGTCAGCGCGCTCGCCGACCAGGTCGTCCCGGCTCAGGACCTGCTCGGTGTCGACGACCGCCCGGCGGCGGACCGGATCCTCACCTCGGCGGACCCGGCGGAGATGGCCGCCGCGATGGAGTCCTACCTCCTCGAGGTCGGGCTCCCCGCGGACCCGGTGGCCGAGGACGTACGCCGCCTGGTCGCGCTCGCCGAGGACGACCGCTCGATCACCCGGGCCGAGCAGCTCGCCGACCACGGCGGACTGAGCCTGCGGTCGCTGCAGCGGCTCTTCAGCGAGTACGTCGGGATCGGCCCGAAATGGGTCGTCCAACGGTTCCGCGTGCTCGAGATCGCCGCCCGCGCTCACTCCGGGGACGTCGACTGGGCCGCGGTCGCTGCGGAGCTGGACTTCAGCGACCAGGCCCACCTGGTGCGTACGTTCCGGGACGTCGTGGGCGCTCCCCCGGCGACGTATGCGAAGGATCTCTAGCTGCTCCGCCAGGTTGTGAAGCTGCGCGTGGCCTATAGGTCACTCTCAGCTTCACAACCAGCTCAGTCGGGTTTCTTCTCCCCCGCCTCGACAGCGACCGATAGGCGGTTGCCGGCCGGCGGGAGCGGGCAGGTGGCGTGGTCGGTGTAGGCGCACGGCAGGTTGGTGGCGCGATTGAAGTCGACGATCACGTTGCCCTCCGCGTCGGGCGCGTCGATCGAGAGCTGGCGGTTGGCGGCGTACGTCGTCCTGCCCGAGGTCTCGTCCAGGAACAGGACGTGCAGCCCGCCGGGCGTGGAGCCGGGGAAGGCGACGAGGCTGTGCACGGCGTCGCCCACCTCGAACTCGATCTCGCCGACCGCCGCGTAGACGTGCTCCAGGCCGTCGACGACCGAACCGACCGTGGTCGGAACCGGCGTCTCATAGGCGGCGAAGCGCCCGGGGACGGCCCACGCCGGGTCCGGTGCGTAGGCCTCGGTCCCGCGATAGCCGGTCAGGACCGGGCTGTCGGGATGCCGGGGGCGGATCATGTCGTTGCCGCCACGCTTGGCGATCTCGACCACCGCGTCGCCGAACCCGGCGGTGACACCGTCTCCCGCGTCGATGGCACCGAACGAGTGCCGGCCGGTGATCTCGGCGCCGTCGACCACCAGCGACTCACCGGGAGCCAGCGAGACCACGACGCCTTCGGGGCCGCTCGACCAGGCACCCGGCACGTCGTCGTACGTCTCCGGCTCCTCCGCGAGCCAGCGGAGCGAGGTCACGGCGAGGAATCCGTGCGCCGAGGCGCGCCTGCTCTCGTGCTCCTCGTGCCACGCCGCCCACTCCTGGGCGAAGGTCTCGGTGTCGATGACGGTCATGGGTCCTCCCGAAAGGTTAAGAATGCAGGCATCGGATTGAACTCCTACCCGTCCGGCTCTGTGCCCGAAATTCACAGATCGTGACCATCTCGTCGCACTTTCACGCGGACGACGACCGAGATGGGACGAGCCCCGGACCTCTGCGGTCCGGGGCTCGTGGTCGCGGGGCGTCGATCAGAGGTGGTAGTTGGGCGCCTCTGCGGTGACCTGGATGTCGTGCGGGTGGCTCTCCTTGAGCGAGGCCGAGGTGATCCGCATGAAGCGGCCCTCGGTCTGGAGCTCGGGGATGGTGCGCGCTCCGACGTAGAACATCGTCTGGTGCAGGCCGCCGGTGAGCTGGTGGGCGACGGTGGCCAGCGAGCCCTTGTAGGCGACCTGGCCCTCGACGCCTTCGGGAACGATCATGTCGTCGTCGGTGACCTCGGCCTGGAAGTAGCGGTCCTTGGAGAACGACTTCTTGCCGCGGCTCGACATCGCCCCCATGGAGCCCATCCCGCGGTAGGCCTTGAACTGCTTGCCGTTGATCAGCACCGTGTCGCCGGGCGTCTCCTCGCAGCCGGCGAGCATCGAGCCGAGCATCACGGAGTCGGCGCCGGCGACGATGGCCTTACCGATCTCACCGGAGTAGCGCAGACCACCATCGGCGATCACCGGCACACCCGCCGGCTTGCAGGCCAGCGAGGCCTCGTAGACGGCGGAGATCTGCGGCACGCCGACGCCGGTGACGACCCGGGTGGTGCAGATCGAGCCCGGGCCGACCCCGACCTTGACCGCGTCGGCGCCCGCCTCGACGAAGCTCTGCGCGCCCTCCTTGGTGGCCACGTTGCCGCCGATGACCTGGACGTTCTTGGTCGCCGGGTCGGACTTGAGGCGGCGAACCATGTCGATCAGCATGCGTACGTTGCCGTGGGCCGTGTCCGCGACGAGCACGTCCACACCGGCGTCGATGAGCGTGGTCGCCCGCTCCCAGGCGTCGCCGAAGTAGCCGATCGCGGCACCGACGAGCAGCCGGCCCTGGCCGTCCTTGGAGGCGTCGGGGAACTGCTCGGACTTCACGAAGTCCTTGACCGTGATCAGGCCGGTGATGCGGCCGCTGCCGTCGACGAGCGGCAGTCGCTCGAGCTTGTGCTGGCGGAGCAGGCTGGTGGCCGCGTCGCGGTCGATGTCGGCCGGGCCGGTGATCAGGTCCTTGGACGTCATCACCTCGTTGACCTTGGTGGTCGCCCACTCCGCGACCGGCGTGAACCGCAGGTCGCGGTTGGTGATGATGCCGATAAGCTTCTGGTCGACGTCGACGACCGGGAACCCGGAGATCCGGTACTCACCGGCGAGCTTGTCGAGCTGCTCCAGCGTCGCGTCGGGGCCGATGGTGACCGGGTTGGAGATGATCCCGGTCTGGGTACGCTTGACCAGATCGACCTGGTAGGCCTGATCCTCGATGCTCAGGTTGCGGTGGAGAACCCCGATGCCGCCCTGGCGCGCCATCGCGATCGCCATCCGGGACTCGGTCACGGTGTCCATCGCCGCGGAGATCAGCGGGACCCGCAGGTTGATCTCGCGGGTCAGCCGGGAGGTCGTATCGATGTCAGACGGCGCCAGATCCGAATAACCGGGCATCAGGAGGACGTCGTCGTAGGTGAGGCCGAGCGTCGCGAACTTCTCCGGGATCTCCATGAAAAGATTCTACGGTCGGCTCCCCGCGACGCCGAAAACGCGAGACGACATCACCCCGACGGCTACCGGCTCAACGGCTTGAGATCGCGCACGGGCACCTTGACGGTGAGCACATCGCCGGCCATCCGGATCCGGCCGCGCATCCCGGCGGCGAGCACCATCGGCAGCACCGCCTGGTTGTCGGACCGCGTGGTGAGCAGGATCTCGGAGGCCCCGAGCATGTGCGCGAGCCTGGCCGTGTCGACCAGCAGCCTGGTCCCGATGCCCCGGCGCTGCCAGGCGGGGTCGACGCGCAGGTTGATCACACGTACGTTCTCGTCGTCCTCGGTCGGCGCGAGCACCTCGCCGAGCCCGACGGCGACCCCGTCGACCATCGCGGTCACGGTCTCGCCTGCGACGACGAGGTCGGGGGTGCTTCCGGTGCCGAGGCGGCGTACGGGTGGGGTCGTGCCGATCGCCACGGACTCCCGGCTGCGGTCGAGCACGTCGTTGACCAGGTCGGCCATCGCGGAGCCGCGGGCGTGCTCGGTCGCGGTGAACGGGGCGGTGCGGTGCAGCTGCACGTCGACGTCGGCGACCCGCAGCTCCATGGTGTCGTGGATGACCCCAGGGGGTGCCTCGGCCTCGGCGTCGAAGAGTTGGGCGACGATCTCGGGGAACGACATCGGCCGTTCCAGGATGTGCCGGGCGGCCCGTACGTAGCGTGTCGGCTGATCTGCCAGCGCTGCCTCGTTGGCTGCCTGGACGACCGCACCGCGACCGCCGGAGGAGGTGATCAGGTCGCTGATCTCGCTCTCGCCCCAGCCCGCGGGCGTACGCAGCACGAACTCATCGGTGACCTGGTCCAGCCCGGGGAAGATCTGCATCCCCAAGATGTTGACCCCGGCCTCGCCACAGCGCTGCGCCAGCGCAGCCAGCGTGCCCGGCCTGTCCGGCAGCGTCGTACGCGCTCTCCACAACATCGTCCCCGCCATGCCCCTAGTCTGCCCTTCGCGCTGTTTCGGGTCGGTTACCTTCGGTTAAACCTTGATGCCGAGAGCCCGGTCCGGTGCCGGCGCGGGGTCGGTGCGGTATCAGTCGGGCGGCGGGCGTGGCGGGGTCTGCTCGCCCGCCTCGACGAGCACGTCGATGTGGTTGCTCGCCGGTGGTAGCGGGCAGGTGGCGTGGATCGTGTAGGCGCAGGGCATGTTGGCGGCGCGGTTGAAGTCGACGATCGCCGTGCCGTCGACAGGCGGCGGGACGGCGAGCTGGCGACACGCGGCATAGGTCGTCACGCCGCTGGTCTCGTCGGTGAACAGCAGCCACAGCTCGTCGTCGCCGCCGTCGAAGGCGATCAGCCGCTGCGGACGTCCACTCACCTCGAAGGCGACCTCCCCCACCGCGTCGATGACGGTCGAACGGCCCTCGACGACCGAGCCGACCGAGATCGGGCGGCTCGTCTCGTAGGCCGTGAAAGCGGCATGGACCCGCCACGCCGGGTCCGGATCGTAGGTTGGCGTGCCGGTGTAGTCGCGCAGGAACGGACCGTCGGTCTGTCGCGGCCGGAGCACCGGGGTGCCGAAGCGGTCGGCGACCTCCACCGTGCCGGCGTCGAAGGTCGCGGTCACGCCGAACGGGTCGACGTGGCCGAAGACGTGTCGACCTGCGAGGGTCGCGCCGCCGAGCTCGAGCCACTCACCCTCGCCGAGCTCGACGATTGCGCCTTCCGGACCGGAGGACCAGACGCCCGGGATGCCGGGGAACCGCTGCGGGTTGGCGTTCAGCCAGTGCAGCCCGGTGATCGCCAGAAAACCCTCAGGACTTCTCAGTTCGGCCTCTCGCTCGTCGCGCCACCGTTGCCACGCCTGCTCGAAAGTCACGTCCCGCACCCTACAAAGACATGCGTTGCCGGGTCTTGCAATAGTCGCCGACTTTTACCGTCGGTTTCACGGTCAGGGCGCTTCGCGGCGCCCCGACGCCCACCCGATCAGGCGGATCGCGCCGCGGGCCGCGGTGACCAGGACGAGATACCAGATCGCGGCCACCGTCAGCAGCGGGATGATCAGGTGGTTGCGCTCCTCGAGCGCCTGGACCACCCCGAGCAGGTCCGTGATCGAGAGCACCGAGACCAGGCTCGTCGCCTGGAGCGTCACCACCAGGACCTCACCCAGACGGTCGACCAGCCGGCCCGCGGCTGCGTCGTCGCGGCCGATGACCCTCGCGGCGTACGCACCCATCGCCAACCCCAGCCCCGCGATCGCCGCGTAGACCGGGGTGACCTGGCGCACCGCGTCGATGTGCACCCCCGGGATCCCGAAGCCGAGGTCGGGAAAGACCAGCGCGATGTTGCTCCACAGCAGGAGCTGGACCAGCACCGGGATGCTGCCGAAGACCCAGACGTACGCCCTCGCGATCCCGCTCAGCACCGGGTTGCCGGACCTCACCAGCCGGGCCACGATCAGCCCGATGGCCGAAGCGACCAGGACGACCAGCGCGGTCAGCCGGACCGTCAGCCAGACCCCGGCGAGGACGTCGGGATGGAACAGGTGGTCGACCACCGTGCCCCAGATGAGGTTCTCGTTGGTCACCAGGCTCCACAGGAGCCGGAGCAGAAGCAGACCGAGCACGCCTGCCGCCAGCCATTCAAGCGGGCCGCGCCGGATCAGCCGGGTCGCGTCCCGGCCGGCTCGGTCGGCAGCAACGGTCTCGGTCATCGCGGAGAACCATGGCGTCTCCTGGTGACCAGGAGGTTGCGGCCAGCTGGTCATTCCTTGAAATCGCCGAGTCAGCGCATCCCGCCCCTCTCGCTCGCTTCGCTTCGCGAGACACGGGGCAAGATGCGCCGACTCGGCTCTGTTGCCGACCCGGCTATCACTCAGTAGGAGGGCTGGGCCTGGACGTTCAGCTCGTCGAACTTCACCCGCTTCGCGGAGGCGACCCGCGGGTCGCGCAGGTCGAAGACGTCGAAGCCGCGCTGGATCTCGTTGGAGTAGATATAGCCGTTGTAGTAGTAGGTCGACCACGGGCCGGCGATCGTCGAGGTGTCCTCGAACGGACCACGGTCGAACCAGGCGATCTCCTTCGGGTTGGCCGAGTCGGTGAAGTCGTAGACCGAGACTCCGCCCTGATACCAGGCCTGGACCATGATGTCCTTGCCCTTGACGGGGATCAGCGAGCCGTTGTGGGCGACGCAGTTCTCGGTGTTGGACTGGGTGCGAGGGATCTTGTAGTAGGACTTGAAGACGAGCTGGCCGCCCTCGATGTCGTAGATGCCGTTGGCACCCTTCTCCGGCCCCGTCTCCGGGTTGCAGGTCGGCGAGCCGCCGCCGCCGAGCTCGTCGGTGAAGACGACCTTGGTGCCGGTGTTGTTGAAGGTGGCCGAGTGCCAGAACGCGAAGTTCTCGGTGTCGGTGACCTGCTCGGTCACCACCGGGTTCTCGCGGTCGGAGATGTCCATCAGGATGCCGTCGCCCATGCACGCGCCGGCCGCGATGTCCTTGGCCGGGTAGGTCGTGATGTCGTGGCAGCCGGCGGTGTTGGTGTAGCCGCCACCGGGGAAGAGCACCGGCTCGTTGACCACGGCGGCTCGTTCCGGAGCCCGTGTCGGGATCTTCACGATGCTGATCTTGTCGTGCGGGGGCTGGCAGTCGGGGTAGGTCTCGCGGGGCCCGTAGGAGGAGACGTACGCATAGACGCTCCTGCCGTTCTCGCTCGGCGCCAGCGAGTGGGTGTGGGAACCACACTTGGTCTCGACCGCCGCGACGTACTCCGGGTCTCGCGGGTCGCTGATGTCGAAGACCCGGAGGCCTTCCCACGACTCCTTGATCTCGGCCGACTGCGGCTCGTTGTCGCAGGTGTCGTTGCTGCGGCTGGAGTCGACGGAGAGGACGAGCAGGTCACCGTAGACGGAGATGTCGTTCTGGGAGCCGGGGCAGGCGTACTGCTTCACGAGCCTCGGCTTATTCGGGTGCTTGATGTCGATGACGCTGAACCCGTTGTAGTTGCCGGCGAATGCGTACCTTCCCTGGAAGGCGAGGTCGCTGTTGAGCGCGTCGACGGACTCGAAGGCGCCCGACTTGGGGATGTTGGCGATCAGATGCATGTTGGGCGTGCCGTCGGACTCGCCGGCGGCGACGGCAGGCTCGTTGGCGGCCAGCTTGGCCAGGTCGTTGCCGGCGACGCAGGCGGAGGCGAAGTTGTCACCGAGCTTGGTGATCGCCTTCTTCTGCTCGGCGGTGCAGCTCGTCTGAGCCTCGGGACTCCGAGTGGTCTCGGTGCCGTGGGGGTGGGACTCGTCTGCGGAGGACGGGGTGGCGACGGCCAGCCCTCCTGCGACAACCATGACCGCCGCGATGGGGGCCAGATAGCGGGTTGGACGTCTAAGCCTCATGTTCGCAAGCCTTCCGAGTCGGCTGCCGTGGGGCGGCAGGGCCCTGACCACTCGACTTTACTGAAATTCGACCCCCGGGGGCATGGAAAGTGAATAAGTTGTACCTCCCTGCTCAATCCGGGAAGCCTCTACCTCGGGAGGATGGCCATGCCCAAGAAAAGTTCCGGCCTCATCACCCCGGCTCTTGTGGCTGCGAGCGCCGTGGCTGGAGCCCTGTTGCTCGGCGGGTGCGGGTCCTCGGACGAGTCGCACGGATCGCACGGGTCGCACGGGTCGCGCTCGCCCAGCCCGGAGGCGGCCACCCAGTCGGCGCCTGTGGTCCAAGGGGGAGCGCCCGGCGAGTCCGCGAAGACGATCTCTCCCTCGGACGCGCCCGGCACCGATCCGTGGAACCGTACGGATGCCGCGTTCGTCACGATGATGATCCCCCACCACGCCCAGGCGCTGGAGATGACGCGTCTCGCGCACGAGCACTCCTCGCACCCCGAGGTGAACTCGCTGGCCACGCGCATCGAGTCGGCGCAGGGGCCCGAGATCGTGGCGATGAGCGGGTGGCTCAACGCCCGGGGCCTGAGGGTGCCCAGGGCTTCGGATCCGGCCCACACCATGGACGGCATGCTCACCGAGGCTCAGATGACGGAGCTCGGCAAGGCCCGCGGCGAGAGGTTCGACCGGCTGTTCCTGACCGGGATGATCCAGCACCACGAAGGCGCCATCAAGATGGCCGACCCGATGGCGGCCAAGGGCAGCGACGCGTTGGCCATCGAGATGGCGATGGATGTCGAGGCCACCCAGAAGGTGGAGATCGAGATCATGGAGAAGCTGCTCACGAAGCTCTGAGGAGGGGTAGGTTTCGGCGGTGCCCCTCACCCCCACCCGGCGCCGACGCGTGCTCATCGGCTCCGCCGTCGTCGCCTGTCTCGCCCTGGTCATGACCGCGCTGGTCTACACCGGCGTCGTGATGCCCACCCGCCTGTTCGCTGCCAAATACGACGTACGCGGCATCGACGTCTCCCACCACAACGGCTCCGTCGACTGGGCGAAGGTGGCCGAGCAGGACATCGCCTTCACCTGGATCAAGTCGACCGAGGGCTCTGCGCACGTCGACTCCCGCTTCTCCGAGAACTGGGCTGAGGCGCAGCGGGCCGGCCTGGCGACCGGCGCCTACCACTTCATGAGCTTCGAGAGCCCGGGCACCGACCAGGCCCAGAACATGATCGCCGCCGTGCCTCGGGTCGAGGGCACGCTCGCCCCGGTCGTCGACCTGGAGCCCTACGGCAGGTTCAAGGGCAACCTGCCGCCCGCCACCGAGGTGCGCGCCATCCTCGATCCCCTGCTCGCCGCGCTCGAGGCGCACTACGGCATCGAGCCGGTCATCTACACCACCCCGTCGGCCTACCGTGCCTATCTGGTCGACCTCTACCCCGACAACCCGATCTGGTTCCGCTCCGTCGCCTGGCCGCCGCGCGTCCCCGACGGACGCGACTGGACCATCTGGCAGTACTCCAACCGTGACCGGCTCGACGGCGTGGGCAGCGAGACGGAGGCGTACGTCGATATGAACGTGCTCTCCAACGACGTCTCGCTCGACTCGCTGGTCGTTCCCTGAAATCGCCGCGTCGGCGCATCCGACCACTCTCGCCTCGCTTCGCTCGCGAGACACGGGGGCAGATGCGCCGACTCGGCTATCTGTCAGTGTCCGTGGCCGTGACCGGCCGCGGGTGCCTCTTCCTCTTCCGGCTTGTCGACGACCAGGGTCTCGGTCGTGAGCAGCATGCTCGCGATCGAGGTGGCGTTGGTCAGCGCGGAGCGGGTGACCTTGACCGGGTCGATGACGCCCTGAGCGATCAGGTCGCCGTACTCGCCCGTGGCCGCGTTGAAGCCCTGGCCGACACCGAGCTCGCGAACCTTGGTGGTGATCACGTAGCCGTTGTCACCACCGTTCTCGGCGATCCAGCGCAGCGGCTCGTCGGCGGCCTTGCGGACGATGCGTACGCCGACCGCCTCGTCGCCCTCGAGACCGAGGTCCTTCTCCAGCACCGAGACGGCGTGGATCAGGGCCGAGCCACCGCCGGGGACGATGCCCTCCTCGATGGCGGCGCGGGTCGCGGAGACAGCGTCCTCGATGCGGTGCTTCTTCTCCTTGAGCTCCACCTCGGTGTGAGCGCCGACCTTGATCACGCAGACGCCACCGGCGAGCTTCGCGAGGCGCTCCTGGAGCTTCTCGCGGTCCCAGTCGGAGTCGGTGCGCTCGATCTCGGACTTGATCTCGTTGACGCGACCGTCGACGGCAGCAGCGTCGCCGCCACCCTCGACGATGGTCGTGTTGTCCTTCGAGACCGTGATCCGGCGGGCGGTGCCGAGCACCTCGAGGCCGACCTGGTCGAGCTTGAGGCCGACCTCCTCGGCGACGACCTGCGCGCCGGTGAGGATCGCGATGTCCTGCAGCATGGCCTTGCGGCGGTCACCGAACGCGGGCGCCTTGACGGCGGTCGCGTTGAAGGTGCCCTTGATCTTGTTCACGACCAGGGTCGAGAGGGCTTCGCCCTCGACGTCCTCGGCGATGATGAACAGCGGCTTGCCGGCGGCGATGACCTTCTCCAGCAGCGGCAGGAGCTCCTGGATGGAGCCGATCTTGCCCTGGACGAGCAGGATCAGGGGCTCGTCGATGACGGCCTCCATCCGCTCCTGGTCGGTCACGAAGTACTGAGAGATGTAGCCCTTGTCGAACTGCATACCCTCGGTGAACTCGAGATCGGTGCCGGTGGTGTTGGACTCCTCGACGGTGATCACGCCGTCCTTGCCGACCTTGGCGAAGGCCTCGGCGAGGATGTCGCCGATCTTCGCGTCGCGGGAGGAGATGGTGGCGACCGAGGCCATGTCGGACTCGTCGACGACCTCACGAGCGGCGGTACGCAGCGCGTCGCCGACGGCGGTCGCGGCGGCGTCCATGCCGCGCTTGAGGCTCATCGGGTTGGCACCGGCGGCAACCGCGCGGAGGCCCTCGTGAACCATCGCCTGGGCGAGGACGGTCGCGGTGGTCGTACCGTCACCAGCGATGTCGTTGGTCTTGGTAGCGACCTCCTTGGTGAGCTGAGCACCAAGGTTCTCGAACGGGTCGTCCAGCTCGATCTCACGCGCGACGGTGACACCGTCGTTGGTGATGGTCGGGGCGCCCCACTTCTTGTCGAGGACGACGTAGCGGCCCTTGGGCCCCAGCGTGACCTTGACGGCGTTGGCGAGGGCGTCCACGCCACGCTCGAGGGCGCGGCGGGCGTTCTCGTCGAACTCCAGGATCTTAGGCATTTCACATACTCCTCATGACACGCACGGACGCGGCCGGGCCGGCTGGCCCGGCCGCGTCAGATGTGCGAGACGGATGATCGTCAGGCGATGACAGCGAGGATGTCGCGCGCGGAAAGGATGAGGTACTCCTCGCCGGCGTACTTCACCTCGGTGCCGCCGTACTTGCTGTAGATGACCTTGTCGCCCACGGCGACGTCGAGCGGGACGCGGTTGCCCTTGTCGTCGATGCGACCCGGACCCAGCGCCAGGACCTCGCCCTCCTGGGGCTTCTCCTTGGCGGTGTCCGGGATGACCAGACCGGAGGCGGTGGTCTGCTCGGCCTCGACGGCCTTGACGACGATCCGGTCCTCAAGAGGCTTGATGTTGACCGACACTGTGTCGACCTCCCCATTTCTTTTCTACGGAGTCAGACTTCGGTGGGTGTTGCTACGTCTGTGCTTGCGATCTGCCGCATACGCCGTCGCGGGGGTCGCACCCGGCTCGCAAGCGCTGGCACACTCAGGGGGAGAGTGCCAGAGCAGACGTTAGCACTCGCCTCCAATGAGTGCCAGCATGGCTGGTCTATCGCTGTCCGGGGATCCTCACCAGCAGCGCGATCGCGCCGGCCAGAAGGCCGATGAGGATGATGGCTCCCACCACGAGGAACGATCTGCGATCCTCGCCGTCGTCCTTTTCCTCGAAAGTGGTGATCTGGAGCTCCTCTCCATCGCCCCTCAGCGACGGCGGAGCGACCTCGTCCACCGCCGCCAGCTCCTCGGCAGGGGCCGAGCGGCTCGGTTCCGGATCCGCCTCCTTCGCCGTCGGCGTCGGTGCGGCCTTCACCGTCTCCTTCTCCGCCGTCGTCTCCTCGGCGGCTTCGGGCACGTCCACGACCGGGATCCGCACGTACGTCACCGAGTAGCTCGCCAGCTGCTTGCCGGAGCTGTGCGAGACGACCGCGGTCTTCTGCGGCGCGGACAGGGCGTGCGTCTCCGCCCCCGCGTTGCCGCGACCGACCACGCAGAACGACGCGATCCGATAGCCCTCGGGCGCCGTCGCGGTGACGGAGGCGGAACCCACCGAGGAGTAGGAGCGGTCCCCCGACGAGCATCGGTCCACCGCAGTCGCGGTGTCTGCCGCCGCGGGCGTGCCGAGAAGCAGTGCCAGCAGGGCCGTGACGGCCGCGACCGCCCAGTGGATCGGCGAGGTCACGCGGGGGGATCTACGCACCCGGCGGATCCTAGATCAGAAACACCCGGTGGGGTAATGGAGTTTGACCGGTCCGGAAACTCGCCTGAGAGGATCGGGGCATGGATCTCGATGCCTTCACCTGGTTGCTGACCGATGACGGGCAGAGGCTGCTGACGCGGGCCACCGAGATGTCGATGTCAGCCGAGTCGGACGGCAAGGGATCCGCCCTGGCGGTGCAGACCGCCCTGCGCAAGGACGAGACCGCCGAGCACGTGGCCGCGGCGATGACCCAGGTCGACCTGCGCCGCAAGGCAGCCGCGAAGTTCGGCGACCTGGCACCGCGGATGTACTTCACGCCCGATGGCCTGGAGCAGGCGACCCGCCTCGCCGTCGCCCATCATCGAGCTGCCCGGCTGCGTGCGTTCGACGCGACGAGTGTCATCGACCTGGGATGCGGCATCGGTGGTGACCTGATCGCCTCCTCGCGGGCCGGGCTCACCGCCGCCGGGGTGGATCTCGACCCGGAGCGGGTCGCGGTCGCCCAGGCGAACCTCGACTCTCTCGGGCTGCCCGGCGCCGTCACCATCGCCGACGCGACGGCCCTCGACCACTCACCGTTCGACGTCGCGTACGCCGATCCGGCACGCCGCGGCGCCAAGGGCCGGGTCTTCTCCGCCGAGGGGTGGACCCCGCCGTGGTCGTGGGTGGAGACGCTCTTCGCGCGGGACGCGTGCGTGAAGGTAGCTCCGGGGATCCCGCACGACCTCGTCCCCGACAAGGTCGAGGCCGAGTGGGTCAGCGACCACGGCGAGGTCAAGGAGGCCGCGCTGTGGTCGGGCTCGCTGGCCAGCACGAACCGCCGCGCCACGGTCATCGGCGATCGCGGCCTGGCGACGCTCACCTCCGAGGACGACCCGGGCGCTGACGTCGGCGAGGTCGCCGACTTCCTCTACGAACCCGACGGCGCGGTGATCCGTGCCGGCCTGGTCACTGCCGTCGCCGCCGGCGTCCAGGGCCATCTGATCGACGAGCACATCGCGTACGTCGCCTCCTCCGCCTCCTTCGAGACCCCGTTCGCTCGGGGATATCAGGTGCTCGAGGAGCTCCCCTACCGGGAGAAGCAGCTCAAGGCGGCGCTGCGGGAGCGTGGGATCGGGAAGCTGACGATCAAGAAGCGTGGCGTGCAGGTCGTGCCGGAGCAGCTCCGCAAGCGGCTCGCGCTGTCGGGGTCTCGTGAGGGGACGATCGTGCTCACTCGGGTTGCCGGCGAGGGGACGTGTCTGTTGGTGCGGCCGTTCTGAGGGATGTCTCCTCTTGGTGGTCTCGACAGGCTCGACCACCGGGTCTGGGCTCGACCACCGGGTCTGGGCTCGACCACCGGGTCCGGGCTCGACCACCGAGGTCGGTCAGGCCAGGACGCTGGTCACGGGCTGGGAGGAGTCGGCGGGCAGGTCCAGGGCAGAGGGCGTACGTCCCCTCGAGACCATCTCCGATCCCAGGGCCGCCACCATCGCGCCGTTGTCCGTGCACAGGGCCGGGCGAGGGACCCGGACGCGGATGCCGAGCTTGGCGGCACGCTCCTCGGCGAGGACGCGGAGCCGGCTGTTCGCTGCGACCCCGCCGCCGATGATGATGTGCTCGATGCCTTCGGAGGAGGCTGCGTCGAGGGCCTTCCTCACCAGGATGTCGACGACCGCCTCCTGGAAGCTGGCGGCAACGTCGGCGACCGGGACCGGCTCACCGCTGCGCTCCTTGGCCTCGACCCAGCGGGCGACGGC
>NZ_JBOHDN010000176.1:0-3074 GCF_050699375.1 Nocardioides sp.
GTCGACGACGGCGTGGTGACCTTCGTCGTGACCCGTTCGGACCGCGAGACCTTCGAGAACACCGGCAGCTGGCTCAAGCGGCTCTACTCCTCCGGCAAGGTCAGGACAGTCGCCGACCTGAACGCCTACGAGACGAAGCACAACCCCGACAGACGTACGTCCTACGGGTTCCGCAAGAGCGACCCCGAGTGCGACGCGAAGTGGCCGGCCGAGATCGGCGCGCCCGCGGCCTACCAGGGCGGCATCGACTCCCACCCGTACGCCACGGCGACCAAGCATGGCACCACCTACGTCGCCGACGCCGGCGGGAACACGGTCCTGTCCGTCTCCTCCTCGGGTCGCGTGAAGACGGTCGCGACGTTGCCGGGGATCCCGTACACGTTCACCCCGGAGGTGGTCGAGGGATTCGGGCTCGACCCGTGCTTCGTGGACAGGACCTACTACTTCGAGGGTGTCCCGACCGATGTCGAGACCGGCCCGGGTGGACGGCTCTACGTGTCCAGCCTGCCCGGCGGTCCGGAGGGTCCTGAGCTCGGTGCTCGCGGCAGCGTCTTCAGCATCGACGCCAAGAAGGGGCACCTGAAGCAGGTCGCTCGCGGGTTCCTCGGCGCCACCGGCGTCGCGGTCAGCCACTCCGGCACGATCTACGTCGCCGAGATGTTCGCGAACAAGATCACCGCCGTACGCCACGGCCACCGTTGGACCGTGGCCGAACGGCCGACTCCGGGGGCCGTCGAGTGGACCAAGTGGGGCGTGGTCGCCACGACCGACGTCCTCTCCGGCACCGACGGGTCCTCGCCGCCGGCGGGTCAGCTGGTCAACCTCGGGAGGTAGACGGGACGGCGGGCGGCCATCGAGAGCCGCCCGCCGCGTACGTCCTCGAGGCGATCAGCCGAGGTAGCGCTCCCACGGACCGCGGATCGCCAGGGTGTAGCCGGGGTCCTGCATGTTGACGAAGAGGACCTTGCCGTCCGGCGAGAAGCAGGGCCCGCAGAACTCGGAGTCGTTCAGGTCGTTGCGGGCGATGGCGTACGCCGGGCCGCCGGGGAACGCGCCGAGCACGTGCGAGGCGCCGGAGCCGTCCTCGGCGAGCACCAGCGAGCCCCACGGCGTGACGGTGACGTTGTCGGGGCCGTCGAAGGTGAGGTCGGAGTACTTCGGCGCCGGGGCGTCGTCCTCCGACTGGGTCTGGTGCGGGAAGTAGGTGACCAGCTGGATGGTCTCTGCCTCGTAGTCGTAGAACCAGACCATGCCGTCGTGCGGGCTCGCGTCGCCGGGCAGGTCGGTGTCCTCCCAGGCGTAGGAGTTGACCACGTAGACGCCCTCGTCGGTGCCCCACACACCCTCGAACTTGCGGCCGCGGGTGACCTCGCCGTCGGCGAACTGCTCGCGGCACGGCTTCTCCTGGGCGTCCCGCTCGGGGACGGACTTCCACCTCACCGGGAAGGGCTGACCCATCTGCGCGGAGGTCAGGTAGGCCACGTCGGGCAGCACCGAGCCGTCGGGCAGGATGATCTGCATCGCGGCGAGCGTGCCGGCGTCGTCGGCCAGCTCCGTGCACACGCCAGGCCCGAGCTTCACCCCGGCAGGAGCGGTCCAGCGGTAGAAGAGGCCGTTGGGCTCGTCTGCGTCCTCGGAGAGGAAGACCTTCGTGCGGGTCTTGTCGATCGCGAGGGCCTCGTGGTCGTAGCGGCCGAAGGCCTTGATCGGTCGCGGGTCGGCCGAGCCGTCGGCCCAGACCTCGAAGACGTAGCCGTGGTCCTTCTCGTAGACACCCTTGGCGCCGTCCTCGCCCTCCCACGCCTCACCGGCGTCGTTGACGGTCTCCTCGCAGGTCAGCCAGGTCCCCCACGGCGTCGGGCCGCCGGCGCAGTTGGTGGAGGTTCCGGAGATCGCGACGTACTCACCGAGGTTGGCACCGCCCGCGTCGGTGGTGATCACGGTGCAGCCGCCGCCCGGAGCGCCCGGGTCGTAGACGGTGCCCTCGACGAGCGGCACCGGGATGCCCTCACCGGGCTCGATCTCGTGGTTCTGGATCAGCGTGTAGCGCCCGCGCCTGCCGCCGAGCACCATCATCCCGTCGTGGTTGGACGGCGTCTTCTCCCCCGTCTTCAGGGTCGTCTCACCGGCGGAGGTGACGATCGCGTACGTGAACCCCTCGGCCAGCGCCAGGATCCCCTTGGGGTCGTCGACGAGCGGCGGGAACGGCTCGCGCGAGCCCTTCCCGGGACGATGGGCGCCGGGCTTGGCGGGCTTCGCCTCGGCCAGGCTCGGCACTGCGCCGGCGACGGCCAGGCCGACCCCCGCGACGGCGCTTCCGGTCAGCAGGGAGCGTCGGGTTGCAGACATGGGTTCGTACTCCTCGGAGCTTGGTAGGGGGTCCCGAGACAGGTCTCAGCCCTACACCCAAGCCACTCCGCAACACCTGCGTGCCCGCCCGAGATGAATCCCGGGCGACGGCACCGTGAAACGTACGCCCCGTGCACCTCAGGCGGCGCCGAAGAGGCCGATCAGTCCAACGCTCCGAGTAGCGGCACCTGAACGGCCCGCTCGGTCCCACGCGTGTCCACACCTGCAGCACATCAGCCGCCGGCGGCCCCCCGCCGAACGCGTGAGAACCCGGATCTCCTCGTCTTCGGTGCAGACCGCACACATAGCCGAAGTCATGGGTTAACTCCTCACACTTTCTAGGTGAACAAGGTCTGTACAACCCATCCAGAGTGGCACAGACATCGCCCCATCCCGCACTTGAGAACGACCTGTGGGTGAACTGTGAAGGTGCTATTGACCTGCCCAATCACCTTCGTGGCGAACGAAAATTCGTTCGCGTCAGTCCGCGGTCGTGACGCGGAGGAACTCCTGGACGTCGAAGACGGCGCGGACGACACCGGCGCTCCTGGGGAGCATCGGCGCGACCTCGGAATAGGGGACCACGCGCGGGTCGGTGACACGGTGGTCGATGCCGTCGTGGACGATCGTCGCCGAGTTGGCGGCCAGCACGTTCTGGGCCCAGTCGACCTGCGAGGTGTAGGGCAGGTTGATGACGAAGCCGTCGGGGGTCGGGATCGGCGTGA
>NZ_JBOHDN010000177.1:0-2298 GCF_050699375.1 Nocardioides sp.
TCGACGTCGAGGGTGCCCTTGGTGCCGGAGGCGCCGGCGAGCTTGGTGGCCTCGTTGACGAGGGTGTGGAGCTGGGGGTACTTCTCGAAGTGCGGGGGCTTGAAGTAGTCGGTCCACAGCACCCACAGGTGGTGCTTGACCAGCTCGGAGCGCTGCTCCTTGATGATCACCGCGCGGGTGCGGAAGTCGGGGTCGTCGCTGTCCAGAGCCTTGGCGATAACGGCCTTGACGGACTCGGCCTCGATGCGTGCCTGGGCGGGGTCGTAGACGCCGCAGGGCAGGTCGCAGTGGGCAGAGACCTCAATGGTGGAAGCGAAAAGTCGCGCGAACATGCGGGTCCTCTCGAGAGTGTTCATGTGTCCTACGGATTGCGACACTACTCCGCATGGACGAGATCCGGCCGACGGCACCCCATCACTCGGACGCCACGCCTCCGCCAACCGGCCCGCGGTGGGGGATGGCGACCGTCGTGGGCGTCTCCATGGAGCCGTCGCTTCGCGCAGGTGACCGGTTGTGGGTCTCCTATGGACGTACGCCGGTGCTCGGATGCATGGTCGTCGCGCGGCTGGCCGACGGGGCGGTCGTGGTGAAGCGGGCGACGGAGCGGCGTACGACCGCATCCGGCCGCCCGGGATGGTGGCTGCTCTCGGACAACGCGGACGCACCAGGGGTGACCGACTCCCGTCATCGGGGGCCGGTCCCGGACATCGACATCATCGGCGTCGTCGTGGCTCGGCTGTGGCCACGCCCCGGCGTACTGCGGCACGCCTCTGGATGAGACTCTCCGCGACACTGGTCGAGGGCTCCAGATGAGGGCTTCGTCACCTTGTAGGAAACATCAACCGCCACCTCCGCTAACCTATGGGAAACTGCCATCCGGGCATCACATCCCTGTAGATGGCGCCTTGCGCGGCACCACCCTCGGCTCGCGTTCGAACGCCCGACGTCCTGAGTCCGAAGTTTCTGGAGGCCCCCAATGACCGAGTCCACCCTGCCCACCGAGCCGACCACGTACGACGGCGACCCGGTGTTCGAGCTCCACCGTGGCGGGAAGATGGCGATCGCGGCGACCGCATCGGTCGCTGACAAGGCATCGCTGTCGATGGCCTATACCCCCGGCGTCGCGCGGGTCTGCACCGCGATCGCCGAGCGGCCCGAGCTGGCAAACACCTACACCTGGGTGCCCAACACCGTCGCCGTCGTGACCGACGGCACCGCCGTGCTCGGCCTGGGCGACATCGGCCCGGCCGCCGCGATGCCGGTGATGGAGGGCAAGGCCGTGCTGTTCAAGGAGTTCGGTGGGGTCGACTCGATCCCGATCTGCCTGGACACCACGGACGTCGACGAGATCGTCGAGACGGTCATCCGGATGGCGCCGAGCTTCGGTGGCATCAATCTCGAGGACATCTCCGCGCCGCGCTGCTTCGAGATCGAGGACCGTCTCAAGGAGGCGCTCGACATCCCGGTCTTCCACGACGACCAGCACGGCACCGCGGTGGTCACGCTGGCCGCCCTGATGAACGCGCTCAAGCTGACCGGCCGCAAACCGGAGTCGACCCGCGTGGTCATCTCGGGTGCCGGCGCCGCCGGCGTCGCGGTCGCCAAGATCCTGCTCGAGTTCGGTATCGAGGACCTCGTCCTGCTCGACCGGAAGGGTGTCATCTCCTCGACGCGATCGGACCTGACCGAGTCGAAGAAGGCGATCGCCGCGGTGACGGCCGACGTCACCGGCCGCTCCGGCTCGCTGGCCGACGCGCTGACCGGTGCGGATGTCTACGTCGGGGTCTCCGGCGGCACCGTCCCCGAGGAGCTCGTCGCGAGCATGGCCGAGAAGGCGATCATCTTCGCGATGGCCAACCCGAACCCGGAGATCCACCCCGATCTCGCGCACAAGCACGCCAGCATCGTCGCCACCGGCCGCTCGGACTTCCCCAACCAGATCAACAACGTCCTCGCCTTCCCCGGGATCTTCCGGGGTGCGTTCGACGTCCACGCCTCCTCGATCACCGAGGGGATGAAGCTCGCCGCCGCCCAGGCCCTGGCGAGCCTGGTCGAGGACGATCTCTCCGAGGTCAAGATCATCCCCGAGCCCTTCGACCCTCGCGTCGGCCCCGCCGTCGCAGCTGCCGTCGCCGACGCAGCCCGGGCCGACGGCGTAGCCCGCGCCTGACCCACCCAGGGATGCCGAGTCGGCTCCTTCTGACACGTACGGACGTCGAGTCGGCTCGTTCTGACACGTACGGACGTCGAGTCGGCTCCTTCTGACACGTACGGACGTCGAGTCGGCTCGTTCTGACG
>NZ_JBOHDN010000178.1:0-7264 GCF_050699375.1 Nocardioides sp.
AGCTGAGAGTGACCTATAGACCACTCTCAGCTTCACAACCCAGGCCGAGGTGTCCGCGCCTAGAGCGGAAGTCGGAGCCGGGAGCCTGTCCCAGATACCCTTGGGCGCGTGAGCAGCAACAAGACGACCGCGCATGCCGTCGATCCCCTGGGCGTCGCCGTCCTGGGGTGCGGCGTGGTGGGGTCCCAGGTGATCCGGCTCCTGCTCGAGGGCGATGCGGATCTCGCCGCCCGAGTGGGTGCGCCGCTGGAGATCAGAGGTGTGGCCGTACGCCGCCTCGACGCTCCCCGCGACGTCGAGGTGCCGGCCGAGCTGCTCACGACGGACGCCCATGGCCTGGTCGCCCGAGACGACGTCGACCTCGTGGTCGAGGTGATCGGCGGCATCGAGCCGGCCCGCGGGCTCATCCTCGAGGCGCTCGAGAACGGCGCCAGCGTCGTCACCGCCAACAAGGCGCTGCTCGCCGAGGACGGCCCGACGCTCTACGAGGCCGCCGAGAAGGCCGGCACCGGCCTCTACTACGAGGCCGCGGTCGCCGGTGCGATCCCGATCCTGCGCCCGCTTCGCGACTCGCTGGTCGGTGACCACGTCACCAAGGTGATGGGCATCGTCAACGGCACCACCAACTACATCCTCGACAAGATGGACACCTACGGCGCCGGCTTTGAGGAGGCCCTCGCCGAGGCCCAGGATCTGGGGTACGCCGAGGCTGACCCGACCGCCGACGTCGAGGGCTTCGACGCGGCCGCCAAGGCCGCCATCCTGGCCAGCCTCGCCTTCCACACCCGCGTGACCGCCAGCGACGTCTACCGCGAGGGCATCACCGAGGTGACCGCCGGCGACGTCGCCTCCGCCAAGGCGATGGGCAGCGTCGTCAAGCTGCTCGCGATCGCCGAGCTCGATGACGACGATGTCTCCGTCCGGGTCCACCCGGTGATGATCCCGCGCAGCCACGCGCTGGCGACGGTGCGTGGCGCCTACAACGCCGTCTTCGTCGAGTCCGCCTCGGCCGGCGACCTGATGTTCTACGGCCAGGGCGCCGGCGGCGAGCCCACCGCGAGCGCGGTCCTGGGCGACCTGGTCACGGTCGCGCGCAACAAGGTGCTCGGCACCCGTGGCTTCGGCGAGTCCGCGTACGCCGACCGTGCGGTGCGCCCGATGGGGGAGACCGTCACCCGCTACCACGTCAGCCTCGACGTGGCCGACAAGGCCGGCGTGCTCGCCGCTGTCGCGACCGCCTTCGCCGAGCACGGTGTCTCGATCAATGCCGTCCGCCAGGAGGGCCGCGGCGACGACGCCCAGCTCGTCGTCGTGTCCCACGAAGCCCCTGATGCCGCGCTCGCGGCGACCGTGCAGCACCTGCGCGAGATGGAGTACGTCCGCGACGTCGCCTCGGTGATGCGCGTAGAAGGAGCAGTCTGAGATGCCCCAGCACGTTGGCACCGCGAAGCAGTGGCGCGGAGTGATCGAGGAATATCGTGACCTCCTCGACATCCCCGAGGGCACGCCTGCCGTCACGCTCGGCGAGGGCGGCACCCCGCTGGTCCACTCCGAATGGCTCTCCGCCGCCACCAAGGGGGAGGTCTGGCTGAAGGTCGAGGGCCAGAACCCGACCGGCTCCTTCAAGGACCGCGGCATGACCGCGGCCATCTCCGTCGCGGTCCACGAGGGCGCCAAGGCCGTCGTGTGCGCTTCGACCGGAAACACCTCGGCATCGATGGCCGCCTACGCCGCCAAGGCCGGGATCACCCCGGTCGTGCTCGTCCCCAACGGCAAGATCAGCGCCGCCAAGATGGCCCAGGCGATGGTCCACGGCGCCGAGGTGGTCAAGGTGCGCGGCAACTTCGACGACTGCCTCAAGCTCTCCCGCGCGCTCGCCGACAACTACCCGGTCGCGCTGGTCAACTCCGTCAACCCGATCCGCCTCGAAGGCCAGAAGACGGCCAGCTTTGAGGTCGTCGACCGCCTCGGCGACGCCCCCGACTACCACCTCATGCCCATCGGCAACGCCGGCAACCTGTCCGCCTACTGGCTCGGATATGAGCAGTACGCGGCGGCCGGCCACGCCACCAAGACCCCGGTCATGCGTGCCTTCCAGGCCGAGGGCGCAGCGCCGCTCGTGCTCGGCCACCCGGTCGAGCACCCCGAGACCAAGGCGACCGCGATCCGTATCGGCAACCCGGCCTCGTGGCAGCTCGCCGACGCCGCCGCGGCGAAGTCCGGGGGCCGGTTCCGTGCGCTCTCCGACGACCAGATCCTCTCCGCGCAGGCCCTGCTCGCCCGTAACGACGGCGTCTTCGTCGAGCCCGCCTCGGCCGCCGGAGTCGCCGGCCTGCTCTCGGACCTGGAGTCGGGCGAGACGTACGCCGGGGCGACCACCGTCATCACCGTCACCGGTCACGGGCTCAAGGACACCGCCACCGCGCTGGAGTTCTTCGGCGAGATGCCCGAGACCGTCATCGACGCCGACCTCGAGGCCGCTGCGGCCGCAGCCGGGCTCGCGTAGCGCCCATGACCTTCGTAGAAGGCCCGGTGACCGTCACCGTCCCGGCCACCTCCGCCAACCTCGGACCCGGGTACGACTCGCTGGGGCTCGCGCTCGACCTGCGCGACGAGCTCACCGGCGAGGTGATCTCGACAAGCTCGATCCACCGGGTCTCGACGAGCTCGACCACCGGGGAACGGACCTTGGAGGTCATCGTCGAGGGCGAAGGGGAGGGTGCGGTACCGCTCGACGAGTCCCATCTGGTCATCCGCTCGATGCGAGCGGCCTTCGAGATCATCGGCAAGCAGCCGCCCGGTCTCAGGCTGCACTGCGTCAACCGGATCCCGCACGCTCGCGGTCTGGGGTCGTCATCGGCGGCGATCATCGGCGGGCTCGTGCTGGCGCGCGCCCTGGTCGCCGGGGGAGAGCTGATCCTCGACGACGAGACGCTCTTCCGGAAGGCCGCCGAGATCGAGGGGCACCCCGACAACGTTGCCCCCGCCTTCCACGGCGGCTTCACGATCGCCGGTGTGGACGACGTCCCTTCGACAGGCCCTTCGACAGGCTCAGGAGGGCCCGGGCCCTCAGGACAGCGCTTCTTCGCGGTCCGAACCGCCGTGGACCCGAGGATCAGCGTCGTTGTCTTCGTGCCGCCCACCGGCGTCGAGACCAAGGCGTCCCGCGGCCTGTTGCCGGAGACGGTCCCGCACTCCGACGCGGCGGCCGGGGCGGGGCGTACGGCCCTGTTGGTCGCCGCCTTGAGCGACGCCCCCGAGCACCTGCACCGGGCCACTCGAGACTTCCTCCACCAGGAGTACCGCCGACCCGCCATGCCGGAGTCGCTCGCACTGGTCGACGAGCTGCGCGCCGATGGTGTCGCGGCGATCGTCTCCGGCGCCGGGCCGACCGTCCTGGCCTTCAGCAGCGGCGTGGAGTCGGCCGAGACGACCAAGCTCACCGCTCGCTGTCCGGCGGGCTGGGCGAGCCATTCGCTGCGCGTCGACATGGACGGCGTACGCATCCTCTGACTCGCCACCGCACCCGGCTGTGCTGGGTGCGATGCGTGTTAGCCTGAATGCGTATCCGTCTGGCCGTTCAGGCCTGCAGGATGTGCTATCCCCCTAACGCGCTGTGCCACGTCGTTGGCGCGCCTCGGCCCGTCAGGGGTTCTGACAATCGAGCCGTCGGTGTTGTACGCCGATCGGCGATACGTGGGAAAGGACTCACGTGACAGAAACCATGGAATCCGCCGCCCCGGAGCCGAACGCCCCGAAGAAGCGCGGTGGCCTTGGCGGAATGCTCCTCGCCGACCTCAAGGCGATGGCGAACGGTATGGGCATCGCGGGCGCGAGCTCGATGAAGAAGGCTCAGCTGATCGACGCGATCAAGTCGGCCCAGGGCAGTCGTGCCCAGTCGGCGCCCGCGCCGGCGAAGAAGGCTGAGACACCTGCCGCTGAGAAGCCTGCCGCCGACAAGCCCGTTGCGGAGAAGCCTGCTGACAGGGCTGCCGACAAGCCTGCAGACAGGGCTGCTGACAAGCCTGCAGACAAGGCTGCAGACAAGGCTGCTGACAAGCCCGCTGACAAGGCTGCCGACAAGCCCGCAGACAAGCCTGCCGAGAAGCCGGCGGCGAAGTCCGCCGAGACCGTCGAGTCGGGCAGCGAGGGCGGGCAGCGCCCGCGCCGCCAGCGCAACCAGAACCAGAACAAGGGCAACAACCCGAACCAGGGCGGCAACCCCAACCAGGGCGGCAACCCCAACCAGGGCCAGAACCAGGGCCAGAACCAGGGCCAGAACAAGGGCCCGGCCAAGGCCGACCAGCAGGCCGGCGAGAAGAAGAACGACGAGCCCAAGAAGGACAGGCCCTCGGACTCGGCGGACGAGAACGACGACGACAACGAGGGCGGCAGCCGCCGCAACCGTCGCCGTCGTGGCCGTGACCGTGACCGCAGCCGTCCGGGCCGCGGCGAGCCGGACACGACCGTCCTCGAGGACGACGTGCTCGTGCCGGCAGCGGGCATCCTCGACGTCCTGGA
This sequence comes from Nocardioides sp., assembly GCF_050699375.1. GTDB lineage: Bacteria > Actinomycetota > Actinomycetes > Propionibacteriales > Nocardioidaceae > Nocardioides. The sequence continues at coordinate 4,522 of NZ_JBOHDN010000178.1, forward strand.
CAACTACGCGTTCGTCCGCACCTCCGGCTACCTGCCCGGACCCGACGATGTCTACCTCTCCCTGTCGCTGGTCAAGCGCCTCGGCCTGCGCCGCGGTGACGCGATCGTCGGCCAGGTGCGCCAGCCCCGCGAGGGCGAGCGCAAGGAGAAGTACAACCCGATGGTGCGCATCGACTCGGTCAACGGTGCCGACCCCGAGGTCGCCCGCCACCGCGTCGAGTTCGACAAGCTCGCCCCCGTCCACCCCGACGAGCGGCTGCGCATCGAGGGTGGTCCCGACTCGGCCACCGGCCGGGTGATCGACCTGGTCGCCCCGATCGGCAAGGGCCAGCGCGGCCTGATCGCCTCGCCGTCGAAGGCCGGCAAGACCACGATCCTGAAGGCGATCGCCGGCGCGATCACCACCAACAACCCCGAGTGCCACCTGATGGTCGTGCTCGTCGACGAGCGTCCCGAGGAGGTCACCGACTTCGAGCGCACCGTGAAGGGCGAGGTCATCGCCTCCACCTTCGACCGTCAGCCCGCCGACCACACCGTGGTCGCCGAGCTGGCCATCGAGCGGGCCAAGCGCCTGGTCGAGCTCGGCCACGACGTGGTCGTCCTGCTCGACGGGCTGACCCGTCTGGGGAAGGCGTACAACCTCTCGGTCCCGGCCTCCGGTCGGATCCTGGGTGGTGGGGTCGACTCTGCGGCGCTCTACCCGACGAAGCGGTTCTTCGGCGCCGCTCGCAACGTCGAGGACGGTGGCTCGCTGACCATCCTCGCCACGGCCGCGGTCGAGACCGGCTCGAAGACCGACGAGATCATCTTCGAGGCGTTCAAGGACACCGCCAACTCCGAGCTGCGGCTGCGTGAGGAGTACGCCGAGGCGGGGATCTTCCCCGCCGTCGACGTCAACGCCTCTGGCACCCGCCGTGACGACCTGCTCTTCGCAGGCGGGGAGGGCGACGCGGTGCGCAGGCTGCGCAAGTCGCTCGCCACGCTCGACGGAGCCAAGGCCGCCTCGGTGCTGGGGGAGAAGGTCACCGGTTCGGCGACCAACATGGTGCTGCTCAACGAGGTCATCTCGACAAGCTCGATTCGGCGCGCCAAGGGCTGAGACGACCGTAGCGAGGTCGAGCGCCGAGCGAGGGAGCGACCGCGCGAAGCGCGGAGCGTGATGTGCGTTCTGGGGCCGCCGGGAATTATCGGCGGCCCCAGACGTTCACATAGACTGAATCCTCGGTGCCGGTTCACGTCCCGCAACCTGCGGTGGCGACCCGGAGCCCATGTCTTGAGAGGAACCTCATGAAGCCCGAGATCCACCCGACGTACGCCGAGACCCAGGTCACCTGCACCTGTGGCAACTCGTTCGCCACCCGCAGCACCGTCAACGGCGGCTCCATCCGCGCCGACGTGTGCTCGAACTGCCACCCGTTCTACACGGGCAAGCAGAAGATCCTCGACACCGGTGGCCGCGTGGCTCGGTTCGAGGCTCGCTTCGGCAAGCGCGGCAAGTAGCGACCTCTCAGCGCCGTCCCCTGCATCAGCAGGGGCCGGCGCTGGCGCATTTCAGCGACCATGTCCGGTCATGACACCCACTCCCGGCTGATGTCCAGCCGGGGCGAAGCGGAGGCGCAGAACAATGCAGTTTGATGCGGTCGAGGGGCTCATCGAGGAGCACACCGGACTGGAGAAGCGGCTTGCCGAGCCGGAGACGCATGCCGACGCGCGCCTGGCCAAGAAGCTCAACCAGAGGTACGCCGAGCTGAGCTCGATCATCGACGCCTACCGTCACTGGAATCAGCTCGGTGACGACCTCGAGGCCGCCCGCGAGCTGGCCGGGGAGGACCCCGGGTTCGCCGAGGAGGCCGAGGCGCTGGTGCCGCAGCGCGAGGAGGCCGAGGAGCGGCTGCGCCGTCTGCTCGTGCCCCGCGACCCGACCGACGACAAGGACGCGATCCTCGAGGTGAAGTCGGGCGAGGGCGGTGAGGAGTCCGCGCTCTTCGCCGGTGATCTGCTGCGCATGTACACCCGCTACGCCGAGAACCAGGGCTGGAAGCTCGAGCTCCTCGACGCCAACGAGTCCGATCTCGGCGGCTACAAGTCGGTCACCGTCGCAGTCAAGGCCAAGGGCAACCCCGAGCCCGGCCGCGCGCCCTATGCGCTCCTCAAGTTCGAGGGCGGCGTGCACCGTGTCCAGCGGGTGCCGGTCACCGAGTCGCAGGGCCGGGTGCACACCTCCGCCGCCGGTGTCCTGGTCGTGCCCGAGGCCGAGCCCATCGATGTCGAGATCAACGACAGCGACCTCCGTATCGACGTCTACCGCTCCTCGGGCCCCGGGGGCCAGTCGGTCAACACCACCGACTCCGCGGTCCGGATCACCCACGTACCCACCGGCATCGTCGTCTCGATGCAGAACGAGAAGTCGCAGCTGCAGAACAAGGAGCAGGCCATGCGCGTGCTGCGCTCGCGCCTGCTCCAGGCCGCCCAGGACGCCGCCGACGCGGAGGCCTCCGACGCCCGCCGTTCGCAGGTGCGTACGGTCGACCGCTCCGAGCGGATCCGCACCTACAACTTCCCCGAGAACCGCATCTCCGACCATCGCACGGGTTACAAAGCCTACAACCTCGACCAGGTCCTGGACGGTGCCCTTGAGCCGGTCCTCACCAGCGCGGTCGACGCCGACCTGGCCGCTCGGCTCGCCTCCCTGGACTCCTAGGTTCTGACGACAAGAGCGCGAGGGCCGCAGTCACCTGGTGAC